>NZ_JACJJE010000049.1 GCF_016899775.1 Pseudoflavonifractor capillosus | reverse complement strand
GCGAGGGGCAAAACCGCAGAATTGCGGATTTTGGCACCGTGGTAGAAACTTGCTCTGTAACTGCCGCAGACTGCCCCAGTCTGGTTTTTTCGTACATAGAACGGACAGAACAGGACTTGCGGCCCGCTGTGGGCGGTCTTTTTTCCTTTCCGCTAAAGATACATTTCAAAAGCCGCCAGCTACCCGCTGGATGGAAATTTTCTCAAAATTTCTTTTGCTTCTGTAATGCGGGCAACAGGATTTTGGCAACCGGCGGGGCAGAGAATTTTTCCTTTCACTCCCCACACCATCGCGTTTTGAAATTCGCCAAACGAAACGGGAAATTTTCTCTTTGCTTCTTACTACGGGCAAAAATCAAAAATGCCAAACGCCGGAGCAGAAAAATTACCCTCTCACTTACTACTACAATCTGACCAGGGCAAAATGGCCGGGAGCGGAGCCGGGCAACAAAAAAGCAGCAAATCTTTTTCAGACTTACTGCTTTCGCTGGCCGCCGATGGACGGCTGGATATTCAGTTTTAAGGCTTATCGGTCAAAGCGAAACTTGAACAGCGCGGCAATTAGCTTCTGCTTCACATATTCCTCAACCTCGGCGTTGACTTGCCCGTGTACTTTGGAACAGTAGCGGATATATCCGGCGTAATGGGAAAGAACGGTGTCGATTGCGTCCGGGTTGCCCTCATGGGCTTTGACGATTGTTTCATAGGGGAGAAGTTTACTCATGGCGTTTTCCCTCCATAAGCTGCCGCAGCAGCTTCAAGGCAAGCTGGATATGCCGCCCCGCTGTGCTGCGCGTCCGGCCGATATGTACGCCGATCACCCGCTGCGGCTGGCGCAGGAAGTAGTAACGGAAAATTTCTTCCTGTGCCTGCTCCGGCAAAAGGGCAAGGGCGGCGGCAAGTTCCGCATGGTACAGAACGGCGGTCTGGCCGCAGGCGGTAAAAAGATATTCTTCAAGCTGTTCTGGCTCGACAAGCTGGACAAACTTCTCATTCATCAGATAGTCAAGGGAAACTTCCCGTTCCCACCTCCGGCGCAGCTTCAAAATTATATCTATGGCGGCGTGACGAATGACAACCTTGCAAAAGGAGTTAAAGGTGTACTGGATATGCACTTTGTAGGCTTCATTTTCGGTCATGGAAATTCCCCCTCTCTGATAATAGTGCGGGGCGGCAGCACTCCTTGCTGTCGCCCCTTGATTGCCTGTCTGCAAAGGCGGGCGGGGCTGTCAACGGCGGCGCATATGCGCCGTTCATCTTGACCGTTGACTGGCTCGGCTGGCTTTGCTATTTATAAAATTGTTCAACAAAATCCGTATCCTTTAGTTTGTCTTGTACATCGTTGCTCCACTTCTCCTGTTCAAGCAGATTTGACAAGGGAGCGCCGAATATATCTTCAATTTGCGTTCGTTCAAAGGAATAGCTATCACCGGAAAAGTTATAGGTTATTCCCGACAAATTATCAATCGCCGCCATAGCCGCAACGGTATTATAGATTAAATCTCTTTGTACCTTATCCTCTCCGATGTTCCAAACAGTATCAAGATAGTTCACTGTTAAAGTACAGTCATCAGAATTGATTTCAAACTGCCTTGGAATATTGTTTAATGGTAAATTTCCAAATAAGTCTCTAACATTGTTCGCGTCCCCCAAATATGCAGTTTTATAATCTTCAATCGCAGAAATGTCATGTGTTAAAGCGTCCGTCTGATTTTGGGCGTAAGCTTCTTGTCTTGCTTGATTGGCGGGAATAATCCAAAACTGGATTACGCAGAACAAAACAACTGCAACAGCGAGAAGTCCGATAATAATTTTACTTTTCTTATTCATCTTCATGCCCCTTTCTGCATTTCAGCAGTATTTTTGAAAAACTGCTGATTGTAATAGGAATGATAATGGTCAATAGCGGCAGATAAAACCGTACTGCAATATTTGCCATTTGATATGGGCCTGTAATATTCAGAGGTCTGCCAAACCAAATATCACTTCCAAATGTCAACGCTGCCATCGTTCCGACAGCTACAAGAAAAAATACACTCCAAATAGTCCATGCGACTTTTCTTCTGTGTTCACTCGCTGAAAGCGATAGAAAAGCAATGACTTTTTCTTTTTTATCTTTGCTCAGAATGTAAGCGCAGCCAGAAATGATAACACATAAAAGCCCGATATAACTGGTTAGCGCATAATGGGTAAAGAGAAGCGGCAAGGAAAAAATCCAAAAAATAATACAGTTGAGCAATAGTGTTTGCATACATTCCAAATGATATTTGCCAACATCGGTAAGCTGATTTCCGTCTATCAGATAATCAATCGCTGACAAACTTTCCTTTGCTTTCTCGGTTGCCTTTTCTGCACTCAATCCCTGTGCAATCAAATCGTCCCGCTTTGCAATCATATTGCTCAATATTTCTTCCTTTAGGTCTTTTACCTCCGGCGTTAAACGCTGGTGCCGGAATAAGCCGTCAACATATTTTTGTAAATCTATCATTCGTCCTTACCTCCTTGCAGAAGCATAGTAATAATTTTTTTTGCATGCAGCCATTCCGAAAGTGCTTTTTCATAGGCGGCGTTACCGCTGTCCGTAATATGATAATACTTTCGCCGCCCGCCTTGCGATTGGTCGCCCCAATAGCTAACAATATGGCCTTGTTTCTCAAGACGCTTTAGGCTTGTATATAAAGACGGCTCTTTCAATTCATATTCATTGTTGCTGTTCATGGATACAGCTTTCATAATCTCGTAGCCGTAATTGTCGCCATCTCTTAATATTTTAAGAATTATGGTATCTATATGCCCACGGATTAAATCGCTGTTGATGTTCTGCTCCGGCATTTGCTTCACCTCCATGCACATTATATCCGACATTACTATGTGTGTCAATGTACTATTTCACAAATTGCTTATGTAATCTTGTTTCTATCCCTGCGTTATACGAAATAGTAGGGCGGTTGTCTGTAATATTATAGTGCTACTTTACCGTACATGAGCATTGGAGCCCGGATTGTCGGAACCGTACCCCTCCAGCAGATTGACAACGCCCCACACGCCCAGGCCAGCGCCCAGCGCAACAACGAGAGTCTGCAAAGTCGTGATAGCAGAAGCGAAAAATTCCATATATCCTCCATTTCTCCGGGATTGTCCCGGCCATGAAAAAAGCCGCCCGTTTGGGCGGCAAGTTGCGACCTCTGGACACTTTGTCCAGAAGTGATTTATACATAGGCATCCGGATCGTCCACGTCGTCGTAGTTGAGGATGTCCTCGTCCTCGCTTACGGGCCCCGCTTCGGATACGTCTACCTCGTACACCTCACAAGCCTCGTTAAGCCCAGGCCGCCTGCGGCGGTTGATGAGCTTATCCAGGTCAAAGGCGTTCTTCTTTTTATCGGCCTCAGCCGTGTACTTGTAATTGGGGTGCTGTTTCAAATCGTATTTGGACGAAAAGAACGGGGGCAGGCCCCGGAGCTGCAAAATGCACTTGTCGCCCGGCATGGTAGCCAGCTCGCTGGGTGTCATCAGTTCCCGGCCCAGCCGCTGGGTGTTTTGGTTGTAGCTTTCCGACTGCCCACGGGAGCGGCCCTCGGTCTGCATGGAGATGGTGGCCTTTCCCAGCCAGTTTTCCGATATTTCCTTGATGGTGGAGCTCTCCCGGCCACCCAGGAAGATCACGCTGTCCATGTTTCCCAGGATCGTTTCCGCGTTGTCTTTGTAAATGGCTTTGCACTGCGCGTACTGCTGGTAGAACAGGCACAGACTCACCTCGCGGGAACGAATAACGGCGACAAGTTTCTCCAGCGAGGGCACCTGCCCCGTGTTCGCCGCCTCGTCCCACAGCACCCGCACATGATGGGGCAGGCGGCCCCCGTGAACATTGTCTGCCCGTTCACACAGAAGATTGAACATCTGCGAAAAGGCCAGGGCCACAATGAAGTTATAAGTCGGGGTTGTGTCGGAAATTGTGAAGAAAACCGCCGTTTTCCGATCCCCGATGCGGTCAAGCTCCAGTTCGTCATAGCTCATGATCTCCCGGAGCTGGGGGATGTCAAAGGGGGCCAGCCGAGAACCGCAGGAAATAAGGATTGATTTTGCGGTCTTGCCCGAAACGAGTTGTCAAGGACTTTTTAATCAAATTCACGAAAAAGCCACAAAAAAAGTGCCAGAAGCAGATTTTAGCTCCTGACACTTTTGCGGATGGGTTATTTTCTCCTGCTTAACAGTTCGTCGCAAAGGTACGCATATTCCGGCAGTTGGTCGATATAGGGTTTCCAGCGCCGCTTAATCTCGGCCAGTTCCAGCGGATCGGCGTCCTCGAAGTCATGGTCGTTTCCGGTCATTCCAAAAACATCCAGTGCTATATCATTCAAGCACTCATAACAAAGGCCAGTAGCGGACTCTATCCAGTTGCCGGTATCAATATAGACCGGGTCGATAGATATTGCCAGCCACACATAGCCGACCTTGTCCGACCAAACCAAATCATAAGCGGTCATCTGCTGGATATGTTTCTCAAACACTTTGCGGACGCGCTCAATCTCATTTTTCTCTTTTTCTGTGTATAGCATTTTTGTGTCCTCCTTGACTAAAAGTTTTGGCGTGTACCATCATCAGTTTAACACAAGGCGGCTGGCTTTATCAGCCGGTCACATCTGCTGTATCTCGTTTTTAAGCATACGCTTGATTTTGTCGCTCATGGTTTCAGTGCTGGTCTGGCTGAAATGGACGCGCACCTTGTAGGTGGTCTTGCCGATTTTCTTTACCAGCGCGGGGGCGTCCTCCGGCGCTCTGGTAGGGATGGTGTCTGCGGTCTGCATGGTACGGGTTTCTTCGCTCATGGCGCTCCTTTCTCCGGGCGGGGCTGCGCCGTCCGGCAAAACAATCAGTCGCTCTTACGGTTCACAATGTCTTTTGCCGCCTGCTTAGTGGCCCCGGCGTTTTCCTCCCGGAAATTTTTCCCGGCAAAGAGGATCGGGGCGCACCGTTCCAGAATACGGTCATAGATACGGGCGTGGGCCAAGTCAGGCGGGTTTTTGAGTTCAGCCAGCTTCAGATTGGTGGTGATAATCATGGGCCTGCGGCTGCGGTAGCGGCTGTCAATGACGAAAAACATCTGCTCCATCGCATACTCGGTGCTGCGCTCCACACCCAGATCGTCAATGATAAGCAGGTCGTACTCGTCAAAGCTGGCGATAAAGTCGGCCCTGTCCTCGGAGAACATCCCGGTCAGGCGGTTCAGGATGGTAGGAAAGTTCGTCATCAGCACCGGCACATCCCGGTCAAGCAGGGCGTTGGCGATACAACCTGCGAAAAAGGACTTGCCGGTTCCCACATCCCCGAACAGCAGCAGGCCGGTGTTGTTTTTGTATGCCTCCTTCCAGTTCTCTACATAGGCGCGGGCCTTGTCCATCAGGGGATTTTGGCCGTTGTCGTTGGCAAAGGTGTAGTCGTACAGATAGCGGTCTTGCAGGCCCTGGGCCTTTCGGCGCTTGATGCGCTCCATGCGGCGCTGCCGTTCCTCGGCGGCCTTGCGCTGTTCCTCGGCCTCCCGCTGGCACTGGCAGATACAGCGAGGCATGAAGTAGCCCGGTTTCCCAAAGCATGGCACAACGGTCTGCCTCTGGCCGCCGCACCTCTTACAGTGAATGAGGCCGTCTGCCGGGTCTATGTACTCGTCCCCGGCCAGTTCCACACCGGCGGCTGCCTTGTCGATCAGCGCCCGGATTTCTGCGGTAATCTCCATCATACGGTTTCATCCTCCTTTACGCTGTAATCCCGGTTGCGGGTGGGCGGGGCTGCTTTCTTCGCGTCCTCACCGGCCCAGCGCCGGATGGTGGCGGCGTGGCTCTGATACCGCTTGCCGGTAGAGGCCATGTACTCGGACAGCTTTTCGATGTATTGGCCCCATACGGTGGGAAAGCTGGCCTGCAAGTCCGCCAGTTCCTCGTCCGTCAGGAAAACATTCTGGTAACGGCCATAGGCGCGGGCGGTGCGCCCCGATTCGGAACGTCCCTTCTCTATCTCTCTCTTTATCTCTATCTCTTTCTCTAACTCTATCTCTATCTCTGGTGGACGAATGTCGGACAAATGTCCGCCGTTTGTCCGGGGCGCGGAAAGAGCCTTGTTTTGGAGCCTTGCCGCCCGCTTTCGCTCGGCCTCGGTGGAGGACTGGCCGATCAGCAGTTCGATATTGCTCATGTAGAAGGTGCCGCTGTCCAGCACTTCCACAAGGCCCAGCTTCAGGAAGATTTGCAAGGCCCTCTCCACAGTGCCGATCTGCTGGCGGGTGATGGTGGCGATCATCTGCGCCGTATAGGGGATATTATCGTCAAGTTGAAGCCGCCCGCCATGTTTCAGGGATTTCAGATACAGCTTGAGCAGGATGTTGGAGTACAGAACACCGTCCTGCATACTTTCCAGCAGCACGATGGAGTCATCGTCAAAATAGTTCTCTTTGAGTTTCAGGTAGTAATATTTTCGGTTGTCTGACATAGGATTTCCTCCTTGGGGTTTGTTTCAGGGGTCTGTACGCCTTTAGAGGGCCGTTTTGAGGGCCAGAGGATAAATCTATCAGGCCCCCAGCGACACCCTCGAAAAAAGCCTTGATTTACAAGGGGTTTTCAGCCCCTAAAGCGTGACATTTCGCCCTTTGTTTCCGCTTGCGCTGGGCCGCCTTGATACGCTTCATGCGTCCAGCACATTCCGGGCAGTATTTGGCCCGGTTGGAGCCGGGGGTGAACAGCGCCCCGCAGACGGCGCAACGCTTGGCGTCCAGGCGGTGGAACAGGGCCGTTTCCAGTTCTCTGTCCAGCGGCAGCACTGCCGCCCGGAACCACCGGCACAGCAGGGAGTAGGAAATGGACTGGACGCAGACACATTCCTCCCCATCGTCCAGCGCGATACAGTTACCGCCGTCATAGTTGCAGCACTCATGTACCAGCCGCCGCGCTCTGCGGTACTGGCGGTAGTCCATGACGGGGATGGGTTCAGGCTTGCTTTTCTTCATGCTGGCACTTCCTGCACCCGCCGCAGTTACCGCATCCCTGGCAGGCATGGGCCTCCGGCTCCGGGCCGGTGGGCGCGTCTGCCGGTTCCGGCTGCAAGAGGGCAAGGGGCAGGCGGATATTCAGGTGGACAGTGACGGGTAAAATAATCTGCTTCATAAGGCAATCTCCTTCCATGAGTGAATGTTGACAGTTCTGTGCAAAGGTGTGTCGTGAAACGCGACGCACCGCAAGGGGTCGGCAAAACACCGTACCCTTTACCGCTCCGGCCCCCGGTCGCGGGGCTTGTCCCGTTCCTGGCGGGCCAGTTGGTCGGCGGCCTTGCGGAGCCGTTCCACGGCTTTCAGTTCCTCCCGCATGGCCTTCATGTCGATGCTGTCCACCTGCTTCTGGGCGGTCAGCAGGTCGATCTCGCGCCGCCATTCCTTCGGGGAAAGTTCCTCTCCGCTGGCTTTCAGTTCCTTCAGATACCGGTCTGCCGCGTCATAGAGGATCAGCTCCCGGCTGTGGCGCTGCTCGAACAGCTCCCGCTTTTCCGGCTTCATCCTGGCAAGCTGTTTATGAATGGCCTTGTACTCGTTGTACTGCGCCCACATCTCCCCGCGCTCGGTGAGGACAGCGATCCGGCGCTCGGCCTTGACGATCTCTCGCCGCAGGTCATAGTAGCGGGTGTTCATACCGGCAATTTTTTCATGGAGCTGCTGCATGGATTGGATGCCGTTGGCGTTCAGAAAATTGAACAGGGCGGCGCTCTCCTGCAATGCCCGGATTTTTCCGGTACGGGTGTCAGGCCGCTTGAGCTGCTGCTGGGCCTCCCACAAGTCCATCATGCTGGGCTGCTGGCCCTCCGGCTTCTCCGCCTCGGCCTTCGACCAGTTGTAGAGACGGGTAATGCGGGCCTTGATTTCTTTCAGCAGCTTGTTGTCGGCGGCGATCTGCCGGTTGACTTCTCCCTTGTCGGTGCGGATGCCGCGCTTCTCCATCTGGCTGGCTGCTGGCCCCAGGTGGACAGAGGGGATTTTATCAATGCCCCGGCGCTTGTAGCTGCGGTGGTCTACCAATGCAGGCTGACCGGCGGCCTCCAATGCCCGGTTGGTATAGGCCGCCCATGCCGCCCGCCAAATCTCCACATTCCCTTTGTCGTTCCAGTCGGTGGTATCCTCCCGGTGGTTCTTCCAACCGCCTTTCCCGTCTGGGATGCGCTGGCCGTTCTCGTCCAGGTCGTATGCCTTGCGACACTTCGCGCCCCATGCACCGTTTTCTTTTAAGGGCCGGACGGTCAGCATGATATGGACATGGGGGTTGCCGGTTCCCTTGTCATGGATGGCGAAGTCGGCGCACATTCCTTTGTCCACAAAGTTGTCCTTCACATAGGCCCGGACAAGGGCAAGCTGCTGTTCCCTGGACAGTTCACGGGGCAGGGCCGCCTCAATCTCACGGGCAAGCTGGCTGTCCCTGGCTTTCTCGATCTGCTCCACACTGTTCCAGAGGGTGGAGCGGTCTGCAAACTCCGGCGGGGCGTGGGCGGGCAGCATGATTTCCGCATGGACAACGCCGCCCTTCCGGGTGTAATCATGGGTCAGGCCGTCCCATTCATTCGTCAGCTTGGTTCCGCTGCGGTAGGCGGCTGCGGCAACAGCGGAACGGCCCTCGCTGCGCTTGATGATACTGACGGGGATATGGCAAAAATCTATGGGGATCGCCTCCTTTCGGTGAGGGATATTCAGGCCGCAGGGGACGGGACAGCCGCTTGCGGATGTTCCGTGGCCTGTGGCGCACAAGGGGTTTGGGGAGTGTAGCTCCCCATCGCGGACGAAGTACGCAACAGCCCCCGGCAGGGCGCACGACACCGGCAACGGTGCATAAGTGCGCCCTTGTAAACAAGGGACTTACGGCTTGTCCCCGGATTTCGGCAGTTTTGCGGCCAGTTCTGCCGCCCCCGGAAGATGGGACAGGGCAATCAGGAACGCCTTGACCTCTACGCCGGGAAGGTCTACGCTCATAGGAAATACTCCCTCCAAAATGGCCCCGCGCTCAATCAGGCGGCGAGTGCGGGCCTTGCGTTCCTCGTTGCGCTGCTTGTTCTCCAAAATCTTCTGGCGGTTCTCAAGCTGCCGGATCTCTTTCAGGACTTCTTCGCGCTCGTCCTTTTTCGGTTTCGCTTGGGTGGTGCTGTCTTTGTGCATATCGCTTTCTCCTTTGGCGGCTCCATCCAGCCGCGCTTGATATAATATTTCTGCAACTTGATAATGGCGTTGCGTACCGTGACAATGGCCGCCGATGTGGTAAAGCCCTCGGCCCTGGCAATCTCCTTGAAGGGCTTTCCCTCCCAAAACCGGGCGTACAGGCAGCTCGCCTGCCGGGGCGTCAGGGTGGCAAGGGCCTCCCGGAGCCGTTCCATCATCAGGGCGCGTGCGGCCTCCTGTTCCCGTTCCGTTTCCTTCTCCATCAGAATATCCTCCGGGGAAACGGCCTGCTCCGGGAAATGGTTTTCCATGCCGGGGGATGCGTCCAGAGAGTAACAGTGATAGTGCTGTTTGGCGTCATTGGCGTCCTCTGCGCGGCTTTCCTCTACAATGGCGTCTGCCACCTCGTCCGGCACTTCCACAAAAATGTCCTTCTTGCAAATCGGGTAGTAGTATTTTTTCAGGTTGATAGTTTTCATAGGCCGCTTGTCCATTTCCGGCGCATGAAGTACCGGCGCAGCCGCCGGAGCGCCGCATGGATGGACTTCCCCGCTTGGGATGGAGTGATACCCTCCATCGCGGCAATGTCCTTCACTTTCATCCCCAGCATATACCGGGCATAGACGCGGCGGGCCTGCGTTGGGGGCAAAGAAGAAATGGCCTCATAGAGCCGCCGGATCAGCTCGGCGTGTTCGGCCTGTTCCTCTTTCTGCACGATGTAGTCCTCCGGCGATGGCTGCGCCCAGCCGATGGCAGCTTTTTCAATCCCATCGTCACAGTCAAGGGAGTAGTGGGCCTTGTAGCGGTACATCTTGCGCTCCCTGGCGGCCTCGGCCCGCTTGTCCAGCAGGAACGCTTCAACGATTTCATCCGACACCTCCACAAAGGTGTCCTCGGTGCAGAACGGGTAATATTGCTTGAGGTTAATGGTCTGCATAGGCCCGCCCTCATTCTGACGGGAAAAGGCCGTCATAGCAGCGGCGCATATTCCGCAGACCCCGCCGGATGGCAATACTGACCTTGCTGCTGTGTACGCCCTCCATCCGGGCAATTTTCGGCTGGTTGATACCGGCAATGTAGTAGGCCCGGACACGGCGGGCCTGGGTGGGGGTGGCATGGGCCAGGGCTTCCGGCAAGGCGGCAATCAGCCGCAGGCGGGCGGCCCGTTCCTCGCGCTCCAAAAGGATTTCCTCCGGCGATCTGCCGTGTTCCAGCGCGTAGTTCTCCGCCCAGCTATATGCGTCTAAAGAATACCAGGCGCGGTGGTAGACCTTCCGGCGCTCATAGTTGTTCATCTCGCGCTGGGCCTGCCGCATGGCCTCCCAAACCTCATCGCTGACCTCCACAAACTCGTCGTGCCGGTAGTGGGGATAAATCCACCGCAGATTGATTGTTTTCATAGGCTTACCTCCTGAAAATGGGAGAGGCGGGCAGCTTGTCCGCTGTCCGCCTCCCGCTGGGATAAGGGAAACAATCCCTTTCACTTGGTAGCCCGAAAACAGGTCATTCGTTAAGCCTGTTTTCAAAGAATTTTATAAATTTTTTTCTGACTGCCTCCACACTTTGATACACGGCCACTTTGGAGCAGCCGCACACCGTCCCGATCTCTGCAAGGGTCAGCCCGTCCAGGGCATAGAGCAGGAACCGGCGGCGCTGGGCCTCGGTGCAGGTGTCCAGGACGGCCATCAGCTCGCCCAGCGTTTCCTTGCGGCACAGGTAATCCTCCGGCGTTTCACCGTAGATACCCACGCCCTCGGTGGCAACTATGTATTCGTCAAACTCCCGGCCATCCCAGTGCCGCCGCTGCTCATGGGACAGGTTCTCGGCTTTGTGGTCGGCCCGGTCAAGAAATTCATAGACTTCCAGCGTGACCTCCACGGCCACAGCTTGTCCGTTGTAATGGATGGTAACTTCCATCTGCCTTTCCTCCGTTCAGATTTTTTGCGGGAAAATCTGAACGGGGCGGCGGGGAACGGCACCGGGGACAGGGTTCGGGCCATGTTGGCCCGATGTTCCGGCCCCACAGGTATGAAAAAACGCCCGGACAGCAGAAAGCTATTCGAGCGCAAAAAACACGGTATTCAGTTACAATGTGACAATTTTCGCACTGGCTGCCATACGGGGCCGGTTCGGTGGCCGGGCTTTTTTTGACGATAGTGCAAAGTTCGTCTGAATTTGTCGGCGGTCAGTGTGCTTCATGGCGGCTCCCTCCTAAAGCCGCCGTGTCAGCGTGTAGGCGTCACTCCTTTGTCGAGGGCATAAGGAACGGCGGCCTTGATGTACTCAAAACCGCCGCAGTCCTTGAAAATCCATTATGGGCGCACGAAGCTACCTGCCCTGCAACGGTTTTTTCTTTCCCCGTTTAGCGGGGCAGGCTTAACAGTTTGAATTTATTGAATAAAATGCTCTCAGTTTTTGTAAACCGGCACAATCTAAAAGATAGTCATTTTTCAGTGTGCCATTCTCAATCTCTATTACTTCATCACAGGCAGACAAGATAAATTCGTAGTCATGCGTGATAACAAAAATATAAATATCCGGGCTTTTCAGTTGCTCCAGCAATCCCACTGTCTGCATCATATGGCTAAAATCAAGCCCGCTGGTGGGTTCATCGAATACAAGGATGGTTTTACCGCAAAATACAGCCGCCCCAATCGCCACACGCTGTTTCTGGCCCCCGGATAGGGTCATGGGGTGGCGTTCTTTCAACGTGGCTATATCCATTTGAAGAAGCACTTGCTTTAAGCGTTCTTCGGACGGCTCCCTGACACCGAGAACGATTTCTTCCTCTACGCTGTCGGTAAATAGTTGATGGTTTACCTCCTGCATAACCATATAACTGGCAGCCAGTCTTTTCTTCGGTGGGGCGGCAGTTTCATCCATATAGACGCAGCCTTTTTGATTTTTCAAAATCCCACACAGTACGGAAACAAAGGTGGATTTTCCCGCACCGTTCTTCCCAATGATGGCAATGATCCGTCCCGCATAGAAAGAAGCGCGGCTGATATGTAATGCCTCTTGTTTTCGATAGGAAAACTGGATATTCTGCAAAGAAAGCGTATGGGGTGAGGACAAAGCACCGTTATGTGGCATTGTAAAATCAGCCAAACGGACAGGACGGATACCTGTTTCCATACGCTTCTGTACGGAGAAGTCCGCCAATTCCCGCATGGAATATTCCCGGACGATTTTTCCCTGTTCCATGTATATTGCCCGATCTACCAAATGCTCCAAATACCATGTGCGGTGTTCTGCCAGCAGGATTGTTTTACCCTGCTTTTTCAGCAGTTTCAAAATACCTTGCAGCTCCCGGATGGCAAAGCAGTCCAGATTGGATGATGGTTCATCCAGCACATAAACATCCGGGTTCAGTGCATAGATACTGGCAAAAGCGATTTTCTGTTTTTCACCACCGGACAATTCAAAAATATTTCGGTCAAGCAATTCTTCGATATGCAGATCAGCCGCAGCCTGCATGACACGTTCCCGTATCTGTTCCGGGGGCCATCCATGATTTTCACAGCCAAAGGCAATTTCGCTGGTCGTATTGACGGTATAAAACTGTGTCCTTGGATTTTGGAACACGGTTCCCACGACTTTTGATATTTCATACATAGAGCAGTTTACCGGGTCAAAACCTTTTACCCGTATTTGCCCGTCAAGCGTCCCATCGTAGAAATCAGGGATCATGCCATTCAGCAGGCGGGTCATGGTCGTTTTTCCGCAGCCGCTTTTTCCGCAGAGCAGAACACATTCCCCCTCACGGATTGAAAGGCTGACATGGGAAAGGCTGGGGGCCTCGGCCTGATTATAAGTAAAGGAAACATCTTTTATCTCGATCATAGGCTGTACCCCCTTATATTCAATACACAGATTACAACCAGCGCAAAAGTAACTACCAGCAGAAAGGCAATATCGTACCAGCGAAAACGTATCTGCGTCATGCAGGTATGGGTTCCCGGATTGTCCAGACCACGGCAGAGCGCAGCAGCAGCCAGTTCATCACTGATATTCAATGCAGAGATAAACAACGGGACAAGGATATGGACAATCGTTTCCGATGGTCTTGTCACTATGTTTTTGAAGCTAAACTCTATTCCCCTCATTTTCATGGCTGTTTTGATGGCGCTCCATTCCTCGCTGATCGTTGGGAAACAACGAAAAATCACGGATGTTGTGACAATGGCGCTTTGAGGAATTTTGCACTTCCACATGGCAGCTACAAATGCGCTGACCTCCGTTGTGGCAACCAGCCATTTTGCCAGCATGAAAGCGGGCAGCACTTTTCGGACAACAACCACAATAAAATGCACGAAAGAAACAAAGGAATTGGCAAGATAAGGCTGGATCAACTGCTGTGTCAGAACGAAAAGCAGGAATATCCCGGCACATTTCAAAGCAGTTTTGTTCTGGCCCCCAACCAATAGGATGAGGGCGCAGAACAGAAACACACTGGCTTCATAAGCAAGAGAACGTCCCAAAAACAGCAGAATATCCAGCTCTATCAGCAAAAGTATTTTTGTCCTTGGGTCAAAGGATAGTCCCTTGGCCTGACTTTTTGGTTGATAGATGGAATATGCCGAATTGCTCATAACACGCCAGCTTTGGTTAAATGCTTGTTCAGGACTTTCTTTGTGAACAGTGATCCTAACAGGGAGCAAAGTGCTGTGGCAATCATCATGACCGGCAGTACCCACCACGGCGTCAAAGCCCGGAGCGTATCACAAAATTCTTGGCTCATACCCCGTTCAAAGGTGTCTTGGAAGAAATAGTCACGCATAACCCAAATCGGGATAAATCCGCCAAACAGGTTCCACGAAAAGACCATGTGGCTGATCGTATTCCATTTGAAACTCTTATAGCTGCCTTGTTTCGCAATCAGAGCAGCAACGATACCGGCCGGAATGGAAACAACCGGCGCAATGGGAATATGGCCGCTGGCAATCAGAAGCAGGCTGGGCAGAAACGCAGCTATAAATATCGGCACCCAGCTTGGGGATTTTGTCAGCATCATGTGGTATGTAGGCGCTGCAAAAAAGGCGACCACTTCCGGCATAATGAGGAACAGGACAGCCACCGGCATACAAATGGCACCGATGATGAAGTAAGTGACAAGGTACAGGGCAATAAACACGCCTGCCGCAATCGCACCTCTGGACGATTTTTTCTTTCTTTGGTTTTCCATCTGGAAAGTCCTCCTTTTATTGGTTTTAATTTATTTTCCAACCCTCGGTGGAAGTCTGCAAATTCCACAGTTTTGCATACAGTCCATTTTGGGTAAGAAGCTGTTCATGGGTTCCTTGCTCAACGATCCGGCCCTGATCCAGTACAAGGATGGTATCTGCGCCAACCACCGTTTTCAGGCGGTGGGCAATTACAACAACGGTTCGGCCCTGAACAAGACGGCTGATCGCCTGCTGGATTTCCGCCTCATTTTCGGGATCAAGGGATGAAGTCGCCTCGTCAAGCAGGACGACAGGAGCATTTTTCAGGATAGCCCTTGCAATGGATATTCTCTGTTTTTCACCGCCAGAAAGAGTTGAACCACCCTCACCGATCATTGTGTCAAAGCCATCCGGCATCTGCATAATGAAGTCATAGCAGTTGGCAAGGCGGGCGGCATTTTCGATTTCTTCTTGTGTGGCATCCTCTTTGCCGTAGCGGATATTATTGGCAACGGTGTCTTGGAACAAATACACGTCCTGAAAGACCATAGAAATATTTTTCATCAGCTTTTCAGGTTCCATATCCTTTTCATCGGCACCACCGAACAGCACTTTGCCGGATGTCGGATCATAAAAACGGGCAATCAGCCGCAGCATGGTACTTTTGCCGGAGCCGGACGGCCCTACAACAGCGGTCATGGTTCCCGGTTCCAATCGTGCGCTGACATCGTGCAAAACTTCTTTTTCTCCATACCCAAAACTCACATGGTCAAAACGGATTTCATGCTCACTCGGAGCGTCACCGCTGCCTGCCATTTCCGGCTCGTCTAATAAAGTACAAATCCGTTCCCCGGACATACCGCACATCATCAGTTCGGAATAATTCATAATGGCAACAGCCAGCGGGTCAAACACACGGGTTCCAACCAGCAGGAATAAAGCAAAATCCGGCACAGTCAGAGTTCCGCCAGTTACAAGGAATACACCTACCACCGTCATAAGGGATAAGCCGCTGCGAAGAAACGCTGCCGCAACCAAATTCAGGGGGCCAATACCTCCCTCCACTTTAATGCAGGCATCCCGGTAGTCTGTGCAAGCCTTTTTCAGTTTTTCAAAGTTATCCCCCTGCATATTGTAGGATTTGATAATGCGCATCCCATACAGATATTCTTGCAGCTTTCCGGCCTGATTGACCCTTGCCTGTGAAAGCTGTGTGTCCAACCGGCGCTCCAATCCCCGCATCCCAAACATAATAAGCAGCGCAATCGGAAAGCCTGCAAACATAGCAAGGCCCATACGCCAGTCCGCAATCAGAAGAACGACAGAAGCAATGACCGCCATAATCGCGCCACTGATGATCTGGGGCAAAATGTGGGTCATAGCCGACTCGGTTCGGGAAAAGTCATTCATCATGGTATTTCCGATTTCGCCGGAATTTCTGCTCATAAGAAAGCCCAGCGGCAGCCTGCGGATGTGTTCCGCCAGCTTGATCCGCCCATCTGCGGACGCCATAAAGCCGTCCCGATAGGTCAATTTGCAGGCAATATTCTCAAAAATCCATGTGACAACAAAGCAGACAAGCATGACACCCCATGCCACCCATAGGGCTGTTCGGTTCAATGTCCCGCTGACAAAATACTCATAAATCTGGCTGACGATATATGCCAGACACAAGAACGGCAGTAAGTTGGACAAATTTGCAAGTGCGTTCCAAAACACCGGCTTTATTAGCCTTTTGGGTTCATTGCAGGTAATCGCGTTCAATAACTGTTTCATTCTGTCACGGCCTCCTTTCCAGCGCGGATCGTCCATGTAGCCGAATTAACACCAGCATCCCACATGGCTGCATATAGCCCATGCTTTTTCAGCAATTCATCATGGGTACCGTGTTCCTTAATCTGCCCGCCGTCCACAACTAAAATCTGGTTGGCATTGCAGATAGTTGTCAGCCTGTGGGCAATCATAATGACCGTTTTATTCTTTATCAGGGATTGCAAAGCAATCTGCATTTCATGCTCGTTCTCGGCGTCCGCATAGGCGCTCGCCTCGTCCAAAATCAAAATTGGGGCATTTTTCAGGATTGCCCTTGCAATAGAAACACGCTGCTGCTCTCCACCGGACAGATATACGCCGCCGTCACCGATTTTTGTCTGGTAGCCATTAGGAAGTGCCATGATAAAATCGTGGCATTGTGCTGCTTTTGCGGCTTGTTCCACCTGCTCTTTCGTGGCTCCCGGTTTCCCTAAAGCGATATTGTTAAAAATCGTGTCAGAGAACAAAAAGCTCTCCTGAAAGACAAACGACATCTGCTCCATCAGGTCGTGAATGGACATATCCTGAATATTCACACCGCCAATTTCAATGCTGCCCTCTGTCACATCCCAAAAGCGGGGGATCAACTCTGCAATGGTAGATTTTCCGGCCCCGGACGGCCCTACCAATGCGGTGATTTCTCCCTGTTTTGCAGCGAAAGAAACATGATTAAGGATTTTCCGGCCCTCTGCCTCATAGGAAAAGGAAACATGATGGAAAGAAATATCATAGCCAGCCGGGGCCTTACTCTGTGCCGGTTCCGGCAGCGGCTTTTCGTTCAGCACTTCATCCACACGTTTGACGCCCTCTGTAATGACATTCATGCTTTCGGAAAAACTGCGCAGCTTCAATGTGGGTGTGGCAGCTCCGGGGCCTAAAATCAGGAAAAACAGGAATGTCACAATAAATGCCACATCGCCGGGGTCTTTCAAAAACAAGAGCAGCCCGACAGGGACGATAAAGGTTGCAACAGACAGCACAAACATCCGAAAGAGGACATAGCCGGGCCGGATCACCTCGGTCATTTTTGTTGTGAAGTCCCGATAGCTGATAATATCCTCATAGAACTTCCGAAAGGATTTCACTGTTTGCCCGAAGATTTTGATAGAGGGCATCCCTTGGACGTACTGGATGGAAGAAGAACTGATTTTTTCCAGTGCGTCAAAGTTTTCTTTCAGCCCGCCGCTTTTCAAAATTTTAATCATCACTGCAAACTGGCAGACAAAGCCAACCACAATTGGGATCAGGCAGGCCAGCGCCAGCCAGACATTTTGCGAAAACATGATAATAAACATCGCAAGCAGCATAACAACAGTGCTTACAAAATCCGGCAGTTGATGGGCCAGAAAGGTTTCAATTTGTTCTACATCCGCATCCAAAACCTGCTTTGTTTTCCCAATGGAATTGTTCGTAACATAACCCATTGGCAGTTTTCCGATATGCTCCGCCACTTTCAAACGGACACCACAGATGACACGATAGGCAAAAGTGTGGGCCATCATGCCACCGGCATAAGCCAGCACATATCCCACAATCAGACCAGCCAGACCATACAGCGCCCAGCGGATCATAAAATCTGTGTGGAGTGCCACTCCTGTGGCTGTATGGCGTAACAGCTCCGCCATCACCTGATAGATGGACAGGAACGGAACCAGTTGGCACAGTGTTCCGAGTATGGAGAGAAGAACACTGGCTGCAAAAGGGGTATTCTTTTCGCCGGAGATTTCCAGCAGCCGGGGAATACCCTGCTTCGGCTTTTCATTCTGCTTCATCATTCAAACCTCGCTTTCTTTTTTACAGACCGAATTCGTTCTGTACCCCTAAAACGCCACAACGGAAATGCCCCTTGCGGAACATTCCCGTTGTGTTTGTCATATATGAATTTGTTTTAAGGTCAATAAAATAGTTGGTCGGTGATTTTCAATATGCTTTCTAAATCAAAGGAACCACCGCTGCCGGTAAATTTGTTGTTGTAGATCATCCCCCATGCGCCGTATAACACAAATGTTGCAAATCCCTCCACATTTTCCTCTGTGATATGGAAACGGTTGTTCAGCCGGTTTTCCCGTATACCCTGCAAAATGAATTTAGAATATGGGATAACCATTCGGCCCAGCATATGTACCAGATCATAGAGTTTATAGGATGTATCAGAAATGGAAGTGTCCGCCTGCGGCGCAAAACGTTCCATATAGCCCTGTATATCTTCCTCAACCATGCTGCGGAAGATGGGGAGCTTTTCATCAAAGGAAACTGTTTCATCCTCAATGATCTTACATTTCCGTTCCAATCGCTGGGTAATGTATTGTTCCATAGCAGCAATATAAATATCCTGCTTGGATTTGAAATAGTAATAGAACATTCCCGGCGCTCCATCCACCACGTTCAGAATATCCCGGACGGAAACCGCTTCATACCCTTTTTCAGCGAAAAGAGCCGATGCAACGTCTATCAGTTCCTGCCGTCTGACCTCCGGCTTTTTACTGTTCTTTTTCAGGCCATACACCTCCTATTCATTATTAGTTAGAGCAAGCTAACCTATACTCCAAATAGAAGCCCGTCCTCACAGAACGAGCGTCTATCTAAAATATACTCTTGTCAGATAGCGTTGTCAAGAGGGTGTTTCATATTCGGTTGCCTATGGCTAACCGGAACCAAAGCAGGCAGACGAGGAAAACGCCTGTCCGTTACCACTATCCAATAATCAGTTCATCTATGATGATTTCCTCCGCCTGCGCTTTCAGCGTGTTCATCAGCCCCACCCAGCGCATGGGGTCACGGGCTTTCAGTTCCTCGGTGACGCCCGCCGCCTCCATCATGCGGGGCAGCATGGCATCCATTCGTTCACGCGCCGCCCGGTCAATCTCCAACAGGTGCGGGTACAGCTTTTCGCTCAAAATCATGCTGCTGTAAAGGCCGGGCCGGTGTTCCTTCAGGTAGCGTTGCCGCATACGGCCATACTTGCCGATGGGAGCTTCCGGCTGCTCGGAAAGTTTCAGGTCGGGGATGTAGTAATCTCCGCAGCGGGTGTAAGTCAATTCGTTCATGTTCGTCCTCCTTTGCACTGTGATGATTAAACTGCGGCGCTGGCCGGTAAGGTGGCCTTATGCGGCTCCTGTCTGGGTAACTGGCTGACGGTGGTAAAAATGCCCTTCTCCATATCCTCGGCCCGGATCGCGGCCTTTGCCGCCTCCACCTGGGCCTTGCGTTTGGCGTTGTAGCGTTCTTCCCATTCCTTCTGCTTGCCGTTTGCCTTGCGGCGCAAGTAGTTCTGGTGAAGCCTGTCCTTGCGTTCCTCCTTCTTCCGCAGTTCTTCCTGTTCCTCCGGGGTCAGGGGAACCGGCTGCAAGGCGGGCGGGATATACCGGCCCACAAAGTTGAAGTAGATTTCAACCTCCTGCGTGGTGTCCTGGCTGCCTTTCCGGGCGCGTTCATGGACAAGGATTTTCTCTACAAACTCGTTGAGCATGGTGTTTGTCAGCGTGTCGAAGTTCTCGTACTTATCAATCAGGGCAATAAACTTTTCCGCAGATTTCCGGCTCTGCTCATAGCCGGTAACGGTCTTTTCCAGTTCCGCGATTTCCGCATTGAGGGTGTCCTGCTCTTTGGCGTACTGTGCGTCCAGGGCCTCATACCGGGCGTCCGGCAGCTTACCCAGGGCGTTGTCCTCATAGATTTTGCAGATCAGCTTTTCCAGTTCCCCGGCCCGCTTTTGGGCGGCGGCCAGCCGTTTCCGCTTCTTGGATATATCGGCGGTCTGCTGGGCAGCCTGCGTTTCCTGGACGGTGCGGATAAACTCAGCCCTGTCATTCTTGGAATACTCCGCGATGGCCCGGAGCATATCGGTTATCAGGGTCAGGACGGCCTCGGCCCGGATGCGGTGCTGTGTGCCGCAGAGCGTCCCGCATGGGACTTTGGTGTATTGGCTGCAAGTAAACTGCGGGTCGCGTTTTCCGTTGTAAGTGCGGTGAACATACATCTTGCCGCCGCAGTCGGCGCAGTACATCAGGCCGGTCAGGGGGTGGGCCTCGCCCCAGCCGTCCGGGTAACGCCTGACATTCGCCCGGATGCGCTGCACATTGTCAAAGGTTTCCTGGTCGATGATGGCCTCATGGGTATTCTCGAAAATCGTCCATTCGCTTTCGTCAACATAGTGGCTTTTCTTGTCCTTGAAGTGCTTGCGGGTCTTGAAATTGATGGTGTGGCCCAGGTATTCCCGCTTTTTCAGGATGTTCACAATGGTGGATGATCCCCAGCCGTAGGGGTCTTTGACCGGCTTCGTCCTGTTTACGCCCTCGTGGAAGCGGGCCAGATGGACAGCGGGGATTTCAACCTTTGCTTCGGACAGCAGCTTGGAGATTTGATAGGGGCCGTAGCCCTCCATCGTCAGGGAAAAGATGCGGCGTACCACTTCGGCGGCTTCTTCGTCCACAAGCCAGTGTTCCCGTTTTTCGTCCCACAGATAGCCGTAAATGACAGTGCCGGTCAGGTGCTTGCCGCTCATACCCTTGGACTTGAACACGGAGCGGATTTTCCGGCTGGTGTCGCGGGCGTAAAACTCGTTCATGATGTTGCGGAACGGGGTAAAATCATCATCGCCTTTCAGACTGTCTACACCGTCATTGATGGCGATCAGCCGGACGCCGCGCTGCCGCAAAATCTCCATGACCTGGCCGACTTTCAGATAGTCACGCCCCAGGCGGCTCATGTCTTTGATAACAATGGCCTCCACCCGCCCGGCCTCGACTTCCTCCATCATCGCCAGAAAGCCGGGGCGGTCAAAACGGGTTCCCGATACACCGTCATCGGTGAAGTGAGTAGGGTTCGGCAGCCCGTTCCGGCGGGCAAACTCCTCTAACATCTGCTTTTGATGGCTTATGGAGTTGCTCTCGCCCTGTAATTCATCATCGCGGCTCAAACGCTCATACAGTGGGGTGATTTTCTCGTTTCTCATGGCTGTACCTCCTGAAATGAAAATGCTCTAAGTGGCTGCTTCACTAACCATGACAAAAAACCATGATTAAGAAGTCACTTAGAGCATACATCTCCGCTGGCCAGTTTGTATTTTTTGTACTGTTTCACGGCAAAGCAATCCGGCTTGCGCTTTTCCAGGCCCTTGAACATATAGTCCACCGCGTTCATATAGGACTCGTCATCCTCTTTCACGTCCATGCCGGAAATCATGTCCACCAGGGTATTGATGTTCCGATCCTCAGCAGGAGCCTCAAAGATGATATAGGCAATCAACGCACAATAAAGGAGCGTTTCTGCCTTTGTCCAAAACGGATCGCCCTCCTTGCCCTCGCCCTTTGTGTTTGCTATGAGGGTGTCCACGAATTTTAGGATGTCCGCCTCATTGTGGATGTAGGACAGCGGATTGTAGTGCATGGATTTTGAAAAATCTATGCTGTTGAACACTTTTACCTTATATCCCCGGCGTTGCAGGAAAGCACCCACCTGGGAGAGCACCCCGCCTTTTGGATCGACGCACACATAGGAGCTGTGCGCCTGGAGTAGCTGGGGCGTGAGCCAGAAGCGGGTTTTGCCCGACCCGGATGAGCCGATGATGCAGGCGTTGAGGTTGCGGGCGTTGGCCGGATTTTTGGGCCGGGTGTTCATGGTGAGAAACTCCGTCTTTGTCAAAATGACGTTGTTCTCAAACTTCGGATCGACAAAGGGCTTGATGTCTTTTTCCGTCCCCCAGCGGGCCGATCCGTATTCTTCATCCCGCCTAAATTTCTTTGCGTTCTTGCTTTTCATATAGATCAGCAGACGGAAGCCCACCGCGCCCACAATGCCGATGAGCCAGTCAAGGGGATGGAGCCCCGGCGCAAAGTCGGCAAAGGCCGGGCCGATGCTCTGGCCCAGGCCCATCAGCTTGTGAGCAAAGTCCGCTCCGGGAGCCAGGCGGTAGGCCGTCCCCAGCTTTAGGCAGGCCCACAGGATAAACAGGTACGGGATGTTGGGTATCACATATTTCTTAATACTATCTGTCCTCATGCACCGCCTCCCTTGCACGTTCTTTCTTGTGGGACGGCTGGCGGGCCAGTTCAGCTGCGGCCCGTTTGAGCTGTTCCCGGATCGGGACGCGCCGGGACTTGGAACGCTTCATCACGCGCCGGGAGTATTCCGAAAAACAAGCGGTGATGGCATCGGCCTGCCCGCTTTTGAAAAACAGCAGGTACTTGTCCGGCCCGGCCTTATAAAAGGCATAGTCTACATTCCATTTCCGGGCCACCCGGTCAAAGTCCTTTGGGGACTCCACCTCGATGCTGTTCGTGGCGGCCCCGTGGCCCATGAGCTGGCGCACCGTCTGTTTTCCGTGGGGTGTCTGGCGGGCCCGGTACGCTTTCTTGATCTTCCGGCCCACCGCCAGACACGCCTGGGCCAGCACCCGGCCCGTGAGCTTCGTCGCCTTGATGGAAACTGCTATGGTACGTCTGGAAACGTCCTCGTCAATCAGCCGTATCCCTCCTTTCCGTGAAAAAAGCACCTCTGGACAAAGTGTCCAGAAGTGCCGCTATCGCTCCTCATGCTCCTTTTTGGCAATCTTCCGATAGCCCTCCAGAGAGGAGCTGTCAATAATTTCTTTGTAAGCCGCCATCTGTTCCCGCACCGAGAGCTGCGGGAACGCGAAAACCTTGTGCTCGGCGGGAATGTCCTCGATCCCGTGGTAGTGCTCGATAAATTTGCCGCCGTTGTTCAGCACATAGCCGCCGGGGGCAAAGTGGCCGTCCTCTTCAAGTCGAATGTCCCGCCCGTATGCCTCATAGTCAAAATAATTCAGCAGGTGCTCCGGCACGTCAATGGCCTCCATGTCCTCCACATAGATGCGGCCCAGGGTTTCATCGTCCTCGACACCAGGATAAAACTCGTAGCAATCCAGGTTTTGCGCCAAATTGATGAGATCGGCCACGCTGGACGTATGTTCGCCGCTATCAATGACGGCCTCAAATTTCTCCAGTTCGCCCTGATCCAGCTCGGAGAGCAGGCAGGCCAGATGATTGAGCTCGTCCAGGTTTTCATATTCCGTGAGATAGTCGTAGAGCCCCAGCACATCACCGTCAAAGCTGGTTATGAAAAATTCCTCATAACGTACCCCGTCCACACCAATTCGCTTCAAAAGGGCCTGTACTTCTTCGGTAGTTGTGGGGAATTTCAGCGTTTCGCCAACCAGCTCACCCTCGTTGTACTTTCCCAGGTTGGTGATGTAGGCTTCAAACAGGGACGCCATCAGCACCGCCCCTGGCCCTTGACGGTCAGGATGCCCTCAAGGGTAGTCGCGGTGATCCCCAGGCGCTGGGCCACGGCAATATCATTTTTCATGGCCTCGGTCACGGAATGGCCGCATACCACCAGCACACGGGAGCGCCGGAGCAGATCGCGGCCCATGTCGATGCCGTTCTTGTGCTCCTCCGGCACCGCGTCATTGAGGAACAGCGGCAGATAGAGCATGGGGCAGATGGGGGAATAGCCCGCATCGTAGACCACACGGCAGTAATGCGCCGCCTGCTCCATATCCACCGCAGGATCACCGCGCCACGCAGCGGTAATATAAGCAAGGGATCGTTTCATCTTCAACACCTCCGATATTTATAATAGGTAGTTCGACCCTATCCCCCCGCCCTTTCCCTATCCAGGGAAAGGGGGCGGCTCTGGAGGATATATGCCCCCGCCGCGCCGCTGGAAGTAGCACAGCCGGGGCAGACCGTCAAGGGCAGGCCGCCGCAAGCGGCGGTGCGTTGCACCCTTGACGGCCCACTCCCGGCTGTGCAGGAATATAGGCGGCGACGGGGGATATATCACCACAGAGCCCATCCCAAGCGCGGGGCGTTTACCTCTGGACAAAGTGTCCAGAAGCGGGGCCCGGTTACTTCTCCAAGTCCTTTTTCTTGTCCGGCTTTGCCAGTTCGGGCGGCTGTTTCTCTTTCCACTCGTCCAGCAGGGCCATGATCTGCTCCTTCATTTTGGCAGGAGTGACCTCCTTACCGAAATACTTAGACAGTTCAGCAGTCGAAATAATCACACCGCGATCCTCCTTTTTCTCTTCACTCAAAATACCGTCAATCACATCGCCGTTGAGCTTGCCCTCCTTGTCCAGCTCGTGGAGCCGCTTTGCCTGGGCCACCGAGGGGGAGGAAACCTCACCATCAATGGAAACGGCAATCAGCCGCTGGTTTTCCGGCCTGATATACGAGATCTCCACCGCAGGCATAAAGCCCATCTGCTTTGTGTCCACCTTGTCCAGAAGCTCTGGCACCAGGGAATTAAGGCGGATATACCGCATGACCTTTTTATAGTTCATGTCGTGTTCCTTACCCACGATCTCCACCGAGAGCTTACCCAGGGCCTCGGCCTCTTTCTCCGTTTTCGGGCGGGCCCCCTGGCGTTTGATGGCCTCCACCTCCAAATCCAGGAGCTTTGCCAGCTCGCTGGGGAGGGGATCGCCGCGCTGTTTATTGCTGTTCCGCATTTCCCGGACGGCTTCAAGGTCAGTCATCTCCCGGACAATACAGGGCATTTCCTCCAGTCCAGCCCGCGCACCACCATGATGGCGGCGGTGGCCCGCGATAATCTCATAGCCCTTGCCGTCCTTTTCCGGGCGGACGGTGGCGGGGGTCATAATGCCGTGTTCCTTGATCGTCCCCACCAGATCGTCCATCGCCTTATCGTCCTGCACCTTGTAGGGGTGTTCCCGGAACGTATGGAACGGGTGGAGCTCCGACATCTTCAAATAGACGATTTTCCCCTCTTCCACCGGGCGAGGCGGCACCTCCGGCGTGGGCGGCAGCTTGATCTCCGGCGGCGGGACTGCCGCCTCCTTGACAGGAGCGGCCTTGCCCGGCTTTGCCGTCTTAGCGGATTTAGACGCAGGCGCACCACCGGAACCCGTTTCCTTGCCCTTGTCGGCTTTCTTACCTCTGGACACTTTGTCCCGAACAGAGGGCGGAGCCTCCTCACGGGCCGCCTTGTCAACCTTAGACGGGCGGCCTGTGCGGGGCTCCGCCGCTTTCGACTTTTTCTCCACAGTCGGCCCGGCCTGTTCTTTCGGTGGACGGCCCCGGCGCTTCGGCGGCTTATCCGTCTCCGGCGCTTTCTTATCCGGGGCGGGAGCAGAAGCCTCCTTACCGCCCTTATCAGCGGCCTGGATGTCCGAGAGGTTAATCACCTTGCCGGACGGCGCGGGAGCGTCCTCACCCATATCAGGGAGAACGGTCTGCTGGGTATGTTCCCCAGCGGCAGGCTCAGCATGAACGGGGGCCGTCTGATCCCCACCAGGGACAGCAGGGTCCTCGGTGTGTTCCGGCGCGGGCGGATCGCCCGGCCCGGACGGGGCCGGAGCTTCCGGGGCTTTCTTTTCCTCCGAGCTCACGTTTACTTTTTCATCTGCCATTGGCTAACCTCCTTTTTCGTGAGATGAAAAAAGGCCAGACCTCCCGGCCCGGCCAGCTAAAAAAATTCCCCCTTTCTCTTTGATATGAAGTCAGCACCACTCCTTTCCAAAACCGGGCCATGAAAAAACGCCGCCTTTTCCTTGAAAAAAGCGACGTTTTAGTGTAGGTTGGCTCGGTTTTCGTTGTGTTTTATGATTATGCCTTTGTAAAGAAACCTAAGACAAAGAAAAAGCAAAACCAGTGTACCGTATATGAGCGGAATGGTCAACTGGTACTTGCACTAAATTCAGAAAT
>NZ_JACJJE010000048.1 GCF_016899775.1 Pseudoflavonifractor capillosus | reverse complement strand
GGGTGAGGGCACCCGTCCCTACGGCGTATCCGAAGGTGCGTTTATCTTTTGTAGGGCCCGATGCCCCCATCGGGCCGTTCCCGGGCGGCCCGGTGTGCCGCCCCTACGAAATAAACGCAAATATACGTAGGGACCCAGACCCGCCCGCTTTGCCTGCGTTTTATTTGGAATGACCTTTACTGAATGTCAATAAATGCGGTCCCCCGTGATATCATCACCACAGGATGCACAGAAAAAATAACAGGAATGTGAGCATAGCTTCTTACCATCCTACGGTTTTAAACTATGGTTAACCAGGAGGTGATTCCATGCGGCTTGACAACGAATTGGTGATCCGACCCAAACGGCCTAAGGGAGACGACGGATACCGGACATTTTCGGTGCGCCTCCGGAATGAAATGGTGGACCGCATGGATGAGATCGCCCAGGAGACTGGGCACAGCCGAAATGAGTTGATCGGTATTTTTTTGGACTATGCACTGGAACACTGCCGCTTGGAAAGGAGCGAGGACCTTGTACCACTGTGAACAAAACCCTATCCCCACCGCCCTCCGCCACGCCGCTCTGGGGAAGCTGGTGGAGGAGTACCTGTCCGCCCTGCCGCCGGAGCGGCTCCAGGCGGAGGCGCACACCCAAGCGGAGGAGGCGCTGGCGGAGATCTACGCCATTCTGGAGGACCCGGAGCTGGACGACCCGGCGTGTATGCAGAAAATTGAGGCCATTGTGACGGCCTACCACCGGCGGCTGGGGGTGCACAGCACCCGCCACTGGGAGCAGGACTGAGAAAAACAAAACGCCCTCCCGGCGGTTGACAAACCTGGGAGGGATGGTATAATGAAAATGAAGAGCGCCGCTGTGACGGTTAGCCCTCAACGCAAGTGAGCACAAAAATTATGCTGACCGTTTGGGTACCAGCCGAGCGGTCAGCACGTTTTTTATGGACAATGAAAAGAATGGGCCCTCCCCGCTGGGGAAGGCCCGATTTTTTGTCAATTTTTGTCCTCTGCAAACAGCCCCTCCATTCCGGCGGCGAACCGGTCCAGGCGGTCCTGGATGCCGGGGGCGGAGAGGGCCTCGCCGGGGGCGTTGGCAGTCTCCAGCAGGGCGAACCGGGGCGGGAGGTAGAAGGACTTGTTCATGTTCAGGGCGGAGATCAGCTGCCGGGCCACGGTGTCGCTGCCCGAGTAGCCGGACACCACCAGGGCGAACACCGCCTTGTCGTAAAACCGGGTCTGCCGGAACAGGGCGGTGAGGCGGTTGATGAAGGCGGTGAGGTTGGCGGACAGGGCGTCGTTGTAGTTGGGGCACATGAGGATGAGGGCGTCCGCCCTCCGCACGGCGGGGTAGACCTCCTCGGACATGACGCCGCCGTAGAAGCAGCCCCCCCGCTCGCCGAAGTGGAGGCACATGGTGTAAGGGCAGCCGGAGCAGTCGGAAAGAGTGCCGTTGCGCAGGCCGATCTCCTCCACCTGCCACCGGGGGGACAGGCGCTTCTGGAGCTCCCCCCACAGGGCCATGGTGTTGGAGGTGTGGTGGCTGGAGGCGTGGAGGGCCAGCAGATTGGGCCGCTCCCGGGTGGGGAACACGAAGGTCTCCGCCTGGTCGGCCAGCTCCCGGGCGGCGGCCTCATAGGCCCCCACTAGGTCGGTGCCCAGGTTTTTGGCCTGGATGCGGAAGTTGGCCAGGGAGCCGGTGGCCTCCACCAGGGGACGGCCCACCAGGGCGCACCCCGCCTGGTTCATGGCCAGGGCCAGCTCGGCCGCCGTGGACTTGGTGTAGAGCTCACCCGGCCCGTCCACAATCAGGCCGCCGGTGCAGCCCTCCAGCAGGTTTGCCTCCCGGCGCAGGCGGGCCAGCATGCGAAAATATTCGAAGTTCTGCCCCGCCTCGTCCAGGGGCAGGGCAAATAAAATCCGGGGAAATCTGCGCCGGTCCAGGTCCTCCGCCCGGCGGATTATCTGGACCTCCCGGCCCGCCAGGGCCTGGGAGAGCACCCGGTCCAGGCGGGCCTGCTGCGCCGGATCGCCCAGGGAGGGGTAGTATACAGTCAGGGACATGGGTGACACCTTCGTTTCTTTTTTGACAGGGGGGCTGCCGTTCCTTTCAAAGCCCGGGGTAAAAGGCGCTCCAAAGCTTCCCCCTGGGGGCCGACTCCCCTTGTCAAGGGGCCGATTCCCCCTATCAGGGGGAAATGGCCGTAGGCCAAAAGGGGTAGGGATGATGTCGCGTAGCGACAGAGGGGATAGGGACAGGTGCCCCCGAAGGGGGCGGATGAGGGGGCTCCCCTTAAAAGCCTTCCCCTTGGGGGGAGGTGGCACGGCGAAGCCGTGACGGATGAGGGGGCGATGATAGAACGCTTTTTTGTAGGGCCCGATGCCCTCATCGGGCCGCTGGATGGCTCTTTTCGCAGGGGAATTTCGCCGCCTGCGGGCGGCGAGTGACTTTGCCTGCGGCGGCAAAGTCACCAAAACGCCGCCGGGGACGGCTCCAGAGGAGCACCGTTCCGGTGCTCCTAGTCGCCCACCCTATCCCCTCTGTCGCTACGCGACATCTCCCCCTGACAGGGGGAGTCGGCCCCGGACCCCTAATACGGGGGTTACCCCTTGAAGTGAGCAGAACATTTCCGGCGCGCAAAATCAGGAGTGCTTGAGCGCGGTTCCGTCCGGCCCCACTGGGGGCCTGAGCGGGAAGAAAATTGGGGCTGGTGCGGTTCCGCTTCTGCGCCTGCCGCCTCCGAACTAACGTGCCCGGTCCGTTTTCCGCCGTAGGGGAGGCCTTTGGCCGCCCGCAAGCCTTCCCCTTTAGGGAAAGGTGCCGAGCAAAGCGAGGCGGATGAGATCCGTAGGGGCGGCACACCGGGCCGCCCGCAAGCCTTCTCCCCGTCGGAAAAAGGGGGAGGGGGTACGGCCGAAGGTCAGATGGATGAGGGTGGGCCCTGAAACCATAAAAATTCTCAACAGGCCGCGGAAGTATCCGGCGCTCCGCTCACAAAACGCGCTTCAATTCCTCCGCCGCCTCCTGAATATGCCCAAAGAGCTGATCGGGGATACGGGGCAGCAGCTCGGTCTCCACCCCGGCGGGGGTATAGCGGTTCTTGACCCCCATAAAGATACCGTCCAGGAACACCGACCCGCAGTGCCACTCCCCCCGGAGGGTGAGCAGGATGGACAGGGCTCCGGAGGACAGGGCGGGGGCCACGTAGGGCTTGAAGCCCAGCTCCCGCATCCACAGATTGGCGGTGACGGTCTTCTGGGTCAGCTCCTGGGAGACGGCCTCGTCGTAGTGGTCGATGGAGTTGGCGATCCAAAGGCCGGTGCCGTGGGGGCCGAAGGACCGGCCCTCGGTGAGGAAGGAGGACAGCTTCTCGTCCCGCTTGGCGTAGTAGGCCGCCCGGGCGTTCATCACCCCCAGGCCGAAGCCCTGGACCTGCTCGGGCCGCAGGCCCCTGCCGTCCCAATTTCCGTTCTCATCCTTGTTGCTCTCCAGATAGGCGGTCTTAGCCAGGGGGTCCACCGGGTCGGACACGGCGCACCACAGGCCCTGGAAATGGGCCGCCCGGGCCATTTTGGCGTACTGCTTCACAATAGCGGCGTTGGTCTCAAACTGGGCCATGCGCACGTCCTTCACCTTGGAGCCCACCGGGGGGATGCCCCGGGAGGCCACGAACACGAACACGTCGCAGTCAAAGAGTTTTTCCGCCGGGACCACCTCCACGTCCGGGAAGGCGTTGTAGTCCCAGGGCAGGTTGATCTGCCCCATTTCAAACTCCCACCGGGCGGTGACCTGGTCGCTCACGTCGCAGATGCCGATGGAGGAGAGCACGTCGCCCCCCAGCAGCTTGAGCCCGGTGAGCAGGGTGGAGCCCACATCCCCGATGGCAAGGATGTTCAGCCGCTTTTTCCCGGTGCTGGGGGCGGCGGACAGGATGGACTCCCAGCCCGCCCGGCCGGTGTTCACGGCGGTGAGCTGTCCCGCCTCCAGGGCGGCGGACAGAGGGCCGTCCAGAGGGAACTCCGGCAGGCGGGAGGCGTCCAGCACCTCCAGGCCGTGGGGGGCCTTCAGCTGGCCCGGGTGGTTCACCTTGAAGGAGCCCCGGCCCAGCACCGGGTCGCCCTCCACCAGGTAATAGATGGGGGCGCCGGGGATGGGCTCTCCCTTGGCGTAGGGCAGGTCCCCCCGCTGGGAGGCCAGGATTTTTTCGTCCTTTTTGTAATAATAGAACATATTATAACACCTCGTTGTGTTTTCGTTGGCGAATCATCCGGAGATTGTGTTTGTTCACGGAGAGGGGATTTCGCCGCCCCGGCAGCGAGCGCGCCTTTTGGACGGGTGGGGCTCAAGTTTGGCTCAGGGAATCAGCGGGCGGGTGAGGACACCCGCCCCTACACGGATACAGGGACGGTTCCATTTCTCTCGTAGGGGCCGGTCCCTGACCGGCCCGCGGGCGCACACTGTGCGCCCCTACGGCGGACAACAGACCGGGAGCGTTGGTTCGGAGACGGCAGGCGCAGAAGCGAAACCGCACCAGTCCCAATTTTCTTCCCGCTCAGGCCCCCAGTGGGGCCGGACGGAATGGCACCCAAGCACTCCTGATTTTGTGCGCCGGAAGGATTCTGCCAACCTCAAGGGGTAACCCCCGTAAATGGGGGTCCGGGGCCGACTCCCCCTGACAGGGGGAGATGTCGCGTAGCGACAGAGGGGATAGGGTGGGCGACTAGGAGCACCGGAACGGTGCTCCTCTGGAGCCGTCCCCGGCGGCGTTTTGGTTACTTTGCCGCCGTGGGCAAAGTCACTCGCCGCCCGCAGGCGGCGAAACCTCCCTGCAAGAAACGAAACTGCTCTATCATCGCCCCCTCATCCGTCTGGCCTGACGGCCAGCCACCTTCCCCCCTAGGGGGAAGGCTTTTGGGGGGAGTCCCCTCATCCGGCCCCTTCGGGGGCACCTTCTCCCCAAGGGGGAAAGCTTTGGAGTGCCCCTCACCCGCAGCTTTGAAAGAAACGGCGGCGAAATCCCCCGCAGGCTCAAAGCGCGGAATGGGTCCGCATCAGCTGCTCCAGGTCGTTTTCCAGGTACACCGACGCGGCCAGGGTGGGATCATAGGCCAGGCAGGTGCCCTTGTCAGGGCACAGGGGCAGGATAATGGCCTCGGGCAGGCGGCTGAGGGTCAAGTTCCGGCCGTACAGGGCCCGGTACTCCTGCTCCAGGGTGAAGATCACGTCCCGGGCGGACTCCAGGCAGACCCGGGAGAGCTCGAACACCGCCTCCTCGCTGCACTCCCCCCGGAAGGAGGGGGAGGCGTAGGGGAGGATGTGGTTGATGCCGGGCAGCAGGCCGGGCACCGGCGGCGCGGACCGCCGGACGGTGTTGCCGCCGATGAAGGGATAGAGAGTGGATTCCACGAACCACTCCCGCAGCCGGGGCAGGTAGTACACCGCGTCCACCGGCCGCCCCTGGGCGTCCATCAGGTCCCGGCCGTGGCCGGACAGCAGGCCCACCAGCACCATGCGGATGTCCACATTCTCCTCCCGGAGGATGGGGTCCAGGGCCTGAATGCGGAAGCCGGGGTGCATGATGTCGTCCACCAGGATGACCGGCCGGTTGAAGGACTTGATCATCCGGATCTGGCTGGGGATGGGGGAGTAGTTGGGGAAGGCCTCCATGGAGCTCTCGGACAGGTCGGGGGTAAACACCTTGTCGGTGTGGATGGTCTTGGTCACCGTGTTGGGGACGATCTTGCCCCGGAGCATTTTCCCATAGGGGACGCACATATTTTTCCCCAATTTCCGGGGGGTGGTGGGGACGGAGGGCACCTCGTTGTAATTGGTAATCATCTCCAGCAGCCGCTGGTGGATGATGTCCGAGGACAGGGTGAGCACCAGGAAGCGGGGGTACAGCTTGGTGAGGGCCAGCTGGAGCCGCTTGTGGCCCCGCTGAATGGCGGCGAGCACCTTGGGGTTGCGGCACAGGGGCTCCTGAATGGTGGTCTCCAGGTTCTGGATGAGCACGGTGGGGGCGCTCATGTCCACCTCCCACAGGTTGAAGTCCGCCTCCCGGTGGAGGAAGCCCTGGCGGGCCAGCACGTCGGAGAGGGCCTCATCCGGGGGCGCGCCGTAGGGGCGGTACACCCCGTAGATGCAGTCGTCGGTGAGGGCCTGGGCCAGCACCTCGGTGAACAGCAGGTGCAGATAGTCCCGCAGGGGGTCGGAGGTGTCCGCCGCCGCCGCGGTGATAAGCAGGGTGGTCCCCGCCGAGCGCAGGCGGATGCGGTTGGCCAGGCCGGTGTCCCGCAGGGCGCCGAAGAGCTGGGTGGCGGACAGGTAGCGGAAGCTCACAAAGCCCAGCAGCTTGCCCTCCTGGCTGGAGCGCAGCAGCACGATCCGGTCCCGGCCCTGGCGGATGCCGGTGCGGATGGCCTCCCGGTCGGGGCGGCCGGCGGTCAGGTCCTCCACCAGCCGCTGGTCGGGCTGGTCGATCCACTGGAAGGTGAGGGTGGTGGGGTTGACCATGGGCTTGTCCTGGCTGTCCCGGAGGTACAGGCCGTTTTGATAGATGAAGTCCTGGATCACCGGGTCGATGAGGTTGGAGATGTCCCGGTTCAGGTCCACATTCTCCCGGATGCGGGTGGAGCTGATGTCCTCCAGATGGGGGGGCAGCTGGAGCTGGATGACCTTGCCGGTGATGGGCAGGTCGTCGGGGAGGGGGGCCTCCCCCGCCCGGCGGAAGATGATGTGATTCATGGAGTGGATGGACCAGTCCCGGGGCGGGTCCTGATAGGAGGAGGCGTGGGCCACCACGTCGCTGCCCGCCACCAGGTACACCTCCTGATAGGGGAAGAGCTCCCGCAGGCGTTTGAGATCTGCGGGGTTGGCGATGTTCACCGGGATCTCGTCAGGGAACAGGTGCACATGGAAGTCCCCGGCGATGGACAGGTTGACGATCTGCCGGCGGACCAGGTGGGGCTGGGCCTTCTTGGACCAGGAGAACTCGTCCACCGCCAGATAGACCTCAAAGCCCAGGTCCCGGATGGCGTGGACAATGCCCTTGTGGGACAGGGTGAAGGGGTCGAAGGTGCCGGGGAAGAAGGCGATCTTCTGGGGCCGCAGGAAGGAGAAGGGGCCGTGGTCCAGCCGCCACAGGGAGATGAACCGGTTGATGTCGGCCAGGGCGGCCGCCCGGTAGAAGAAGGTCATGGTGTCGTCCTGGACGGCGGCCTCCTCCACCAGGAACAGGAGCTTGCGGTAGCTCAGGGCGAACAGGTGGGCCTTCTCCTCCATGGGGAGGATGTTGCTCTCAAAGAGCAGGTTGCCGGTGACCAGCAGGGCCTCCTGACGCACGGCGGGGCGGTAGTGGGCCAGCCCCTGGAGGAGGAGGCCCAGCAGCTCCTGCCGCCGGTCCTCATAGCTCTGGCTGGACTGGGAGAACCGCTCCCGGTAGGCGGGGTAGTGCTGGAGGAGCACACCGATGGTGTTCAGGGCCCCGGACACCGCCGAGTCGTTGGGGGAGCCCAGCAGGGTCTTCAGCCACAGCACCTGCTCATCCAGTTCGCTGGGGTACAGGTACAGGGCGGCCTGGCCCAGGTACTGGGGGATGTACTTGGAGATCTCGTACTGGCCCATCTCCAGGCCCTTGCCCAGCTCCACCACCACCTCGTTGCGCTGGTCCCGGCGCAGCAGGGGCAGGATGCGAACCAGGGCGGCGCCGGCGTCGTGGCGGACCACCACCCGCTCGGACACCTTGATGAGGTTGGAGAAGTGGGTGCAGATGTGGAGGATGTGCTCCATCATGCCGTGCTCCACCTGGTCCCGGAGGAGCTCCACGCCCACCGACTTCACCCCCCAGTGGGTGGCGTTTTTCAGGTTGTCCAGAAACACCTCGCTGGTGATATCCTGGTCGTAGAGGACGTGCTTGTGGTAGCTCACGTCCTCCCCGGCCCGGAGGAGGATGCGGTACTGGAGGAAGGTGATGGTCAGGCTGCTGGGGGGGACGGACCGGGCCAGCTCCACAATCCGCTTGAGCTGGGGGTCCTCCCGCCGGAGGGAGCGCTCCGCCGAGCGCAGGAACTGGAGGGCGGCGGTCTCCATCCGGGGGTTCCGGGACTGGGCCCAGTGGCCGGCAAACTCGATGACCCGGCCCCGCATCTCCGGCGTAAAATACTGGGCGGGCAGGTACCGGGCCGCGTCCAGCAGGGTGAAGGCGGTGTCCTCGTCCTTGTCCTCCGGCCGGTCGAAGTAGCGCAGGAAGGCCCCCACAAAGCGGGGGATGTCCGCCGGGCGGGCATTCTCCAGCATGGCGTCCACCACCAGCTTCAGGGTGTAGCTGATGTGGCTGCGCTGCTGCTGGGTGGTCTTGTGGTCGGGGTAGATGATCATGTCCAGGTACTGCTCCCACAGGGTGAAGGGCACCTCCGCCGCCGGGTCGCTCTTCACGTCGTCGGGGAGCTCCTTGCGGTAGACCAGGTGGAACAGGGCGATGATCCGGCCGATGAGGTAGGCCGCCTGGCGGCGGATGTCGCCCTCCCGGTGGACCAGCAGCTCATAGAGGAAGGAGAGGGCCTGGGTCTTCTGGCGCACCGACAGGTAGGTGAAGTACTCCTGGAAGACGTTCAGATAGGCCCGCAGCTGCTTCCAGTCCTTGGTGGAGCGGGCGGCCTCGATGATGTTGCCGAACTTGCGCTCGTTGGAGAGCATGTGCATCATGCGGATGTTGTGTCCCACGGACAGGAGGACCAGGCCCTCCACCGTCTCGTCGGGGCCCATGAGGGCGGGGTCCTTGTGGGGAGCGGGAGTGCCCGGCCGGCCGGTCAGGTCCACATCCACTCCCAGGGAGCGCATGTAGTCCTCAAAGTCGTGGAGCTTGCCGTAGACGAACTCGTACCGGCGGCGCTTGCTGCTGTCCACGTTGTCCAGCTTGGACAAAATCACCTGGAAGGACTGGTCCAGGGGGTAGAGGACGGTGATCTCCTGCCCCTTCTCGTCCCGGTCCTGCTTGGAGCGGAAGTCGGCGTAGATGAGGCACAGGGACTCCACCGACAGGGACTCCAGCTCCAGGTCCCAGGTGGAGTGGTTGGCTGCGATGTGGCTGATATTGCCCATGTTCCGCTCCAGCAGCCACTGGTCGGTGTAGTAGTAGTGGAGGTAGGGCACCCGCTCCCCGGGGCGGCAGCCGTACTTGCCGATGTCGTGGGCGGCGGCGGCCCCGGAGATGAGGGCCAGGTCGATGTCCACCCCGGCGGCCTGGAGTCCCCGGGCGGCGGTCATGGCGATGTAGTGGACCCCGGCGATGTGGCCCAGCGTGCGGAAGGGGGTGACCTCCTGGCCCAGGCGCATGAGCTCGTAGACATACTCGGTGCGAAAGTGGCGGAGGAAGCGCTCATACTCCCGGCCGCAGTCGCAGCTCTCGTACTCCTCGGGAGTGAGGAACTGGAAGTCTACCAGGGGATCGAAGGGGAGCAGCTTCCGCTCCTGGTCCAGGAGCACCTGGAGGACGGTGAGATAAAACCGGGCGCCGTCCTCATACTCCGCGGCGTCGGGGGCAAAATCCCCCTCCGGGTACAAAATAGAGCGCACATACCGGTAGCAGAAGGCCAGCCAGCCCTCCTCGGGCACCGGGGAGAGCTTGGGCAGGATGGGGGTGCACACCTCCAGCACCTCCCCGCACTCCAGACGGCGGCGGATGGGCAGCAGCTGGGAGAGCTCCTCCGCCCAGCCGGGGGTGCGCAGCAGCTCCAGGGCGGCCTTTCGGTCCTTGGCGAAGGGGAGCTTCTGCTCCGCCAGGGCGTCGGCCACCAGAGCGGTGATGGTTCGGATCTGCTTTTCATGCATGGCTCGGTCCCGCCTTTCTTGTCGCGCTGAAACAAAATCTCACGCTTAGTCTAGCACAAAAGCTGGAAATTGAAAAGCGGGAAAAGAGGGGGAGAGGCGATTCCCCCATTCCTCTCCAGAAGGTCGGTTTCCGCCGCAGGGGCGGCACACCGGGCCGCCTCCAAAGCCGTCCCCACGGGGACCGACTCCCCTTGTCAAGGGGGCGGATGAGGGGACCTCCTCAAAAGCCTTCCCCTCGGGGGGAAGGTGGCACGGCGAAGCCGTGACGGATGAGGGGGCAATAATAGAACGCTTTTTTGTAGGGCCCGATGCCCTCATCGGGCCGCTGGATGGCTCTTTTCGCAGGGGGAATTTCGCCGCCTGCGGGCGGCGAGTTTCTTTCCCAGCGATGGGAAAGAAACCAGGGGTAGGGGGGCTGGCCGTAGGCCAGGCGGATGGGATTATGAGAGCGGGCCGTTTCAACCGTAGGGGCGCACAGTGTGCGCCCGCGGGCCGGTCTGGGACCGGCCCCTACGCAGAGACAGACGCGTTTCCTGATACTCCGCAGGGGCAGGTGTCCTCACCCGCCCGCCGCAGGCAGTGATCCTCCTGCAGGGGCGGCTATCAGTCGCCCGAAACGGCCCGATAGGGACATCGGGCCCTACAAAAGAGCAAACACGTTTTCGGGTACGCCGCAGGGACGGCCCCATGCGGCCGCCCGTCCTAGGGGGCTGTCATGTGGGGCGGGGGGTGTGCCCCGCCGCCGTCAAGGCGTCTGCCCCTCCCGTCCAGCGCCGGGAACGGTCCATTCCCGCCCCGTGGGGGTGCTCCAGCCCCGAAAATTGGTTAAGAATTTTTGAATATCGCCCCGCCCCTCTTGCCGAACGGCGGCGGATTAGCTATACTGGGACCGTATCATCTCATTTTTTGGAGAGGAGGGAGCCGGCCTTGGTCGATTCCCGTACAAGAGAGGAGTCACGCGCCTACCGCCGCTCCGGCCGGAGCGCCGCCGGCGGACGCCGGGTGCAGCAGGCCCCGCCCCGGCGCAGGCCGAAGCGCCGCCACGGCATCCTGTTCAAGCTGTACGTATTTCTGGTGATCTGTTCCGCCATTGTGGTGGGACTTTATATCGCCCACGAGCTGCTGGTGCAGCCTCCCACCATTCCCCAGTCGGAGACGACGGCCCCGGACACGGGGGATGCGGCCCTCCCTGTAGCGGACCCGGAGGACCCCAACGCCCTGGTGCGCAGGGACGGGGTGTATAACTTCGTCCTCCTGGGCAAGGATGTGGACGGGAGCAATACTGACACCATCATCGTGGCCCAGTACGACACGGTCAACCAGAAGGTGGGTATGGTCTCCATCCCCAGGGACACGGCGGTTCAGCGCACCTGGTCCAAATACTGCAAGATCAATGCCGCCTTCTATGGTTCCGGCTCAGACACTCTGAAGCAGGAGATCCAGGACACCTTCGGCATCCCCATTGATTACTATATTCTGGTAGATCCCAAGGGCTTTGTGGCCCTTGTGGACGAGCTGGAGGGGGTGGATCTGTACATTCCCGAGGACATGAACTACGATGACCCCACCCCCGGCGAGGAACTGCATATCCACTATACCGCCGGGCAGCATCACCTCACCGGCAGCCAGGCGCTGGAGGTGGTCCGGTTCCGGCACAACAATGACGGTTCCGGCTACACCGACACCGGCCGCGCGGAGATGCAGCGCCAGCTGCTGCTGGCTCTGGCCGAGAAGGTGCTCTCTTGGAACTCCCTCACCAAGATGCAGTCCTTCCTGGAGATCTTCCAGACCTATGTAAAAACGGATCTAACGGCCACCGATATGCTTTACTTTGCCGAACAGGCCTTGCAGCTGGACCTCTCGGCCGATGTGAGGCAGGGCGCTCTGACCGGACGGGGAGATGGTGTCGTGGGGGCCTCCAAGTGGTGCTTTGTCTATGAGGCGGAGGATATTCTCCCCACATTGAACGAGCTGGTCAACCCCTATACCCGGGACCTGACGGCGGAGGATTTGAATCTGCCGGTGGCCGACCGGTACATGCTGTCCGGAGGTTGAATGAGCCCGGTCTGTACTGGGCGGACATACATCAGAAAAGCCCCTGTCCGAAGCGCACGCTTCGGACAGGGGCTTTGTGCTGAAATATAGGGGCAGGGGGGGAGGCCGCCCCCGCGCCGGACCGGCGGGATCATCCAATGACCCGCTTGGCGATGTCCACGCTCTCCTTGGCGTCCTTGGCGTAGAAGTCCGCGTGGATCTCCTGGGCGTAGTCGGGGGTGAGCACCGCGCCCCCCACCATGATCTTGCAGGGGAGGCTGGCCGAGTGGAGCTGGGCGATGGTCTCCGCCATGCTCTTCAGGGTGGTGGTCATCAGAGCGGACAGGCCCACCAGGGGGGCCTCATGCTTCCGGGCGGCCTCCACCACGGCGGCGGGGTCCACGTCCCGGCCCAGGTCAATGACCGTGTAGCCGTAGTTTTCCAGCAGCACCTTCACGATGTTCTTGCCGATGTCGTGGATGTCCCCCTTGACGGTGGCCAGCACCACGGTGCCCCGGCTCACCGTCCCCCCGTCCTTCTGGGCCAGGGTGTCCCGGATCACCTCAAAGGCGGCCTGGGCGGCCCCGGCGGACTGGATGAGCTGGGGGAGGAACACCTTGTTCTGCTCAAAGTCGGCCCCCACCCGGTCCAGGGCGGGGATGAGGATGTTGTCCACAATGTCCATGGGCTCCCGGGTCTCCAGGAGGGCCTTGGTGGCGGGGCCCGCCTCCCCCTTCAAGCCGGTGAGGACGATCTCGGTGAGATCCCGCTTTCCGCCGGCGGCAGGGGAGGGGGCGGCGGTCCCGGTGGTGGTGATGGAGGTGGACACCTGGGCATTGCCGTAGGCGGCAATAAACTCCCGGGCGTTCTCGTCCACGTTGGTGAGCAGGTGGTAGCACCGCACCGCCGCCATCATGGCCTCCACATTGGGGTTGAGAATGGGCAGGTCCAGCCCGGCGGACATGGCCATGGTGAGGAAGTTCTGGTTCACCAGGGGCCGGGCGGGCAGGCCGAAGGAGATGTTGGACACCCCCAGTACGGTCTTGAGGCCCAACTCGGTCTTCACCCGGCGCAGGCCCTCCAGGGTCTGCACCGCCCCCTCCGGCTCGGCGGAGACGGTGAGGGTGAGGCAGTCGATGTACACGTCCTCCTTGCGCAGCCCAAAGGACAGGGCCCTGTCCAGAATTTTTCGGGCGATGTCCATCCGGGCCTGGACGGTCTTGGGGATGCCGTTTCCGTCCAGCGTGAGGCCCACTACCGCCGCCCCGTACTTCTTCACCAGGGGCAGGATGGCGTCCAGGATGGCGTCCTCGCCGTTCACCGAGTTGACGATGGCCTTGCCGCAGTAGATGCGTAAAGCGCCCTCCAGCACCTTGGGGTCGGTGGAGTCCAGCTGGAGGGGGGCCTCGGTGACCCCCTGGAGGGCCTTCACGGTGCGCACCATCATCTCGGCCTCGTCGATCTCCGGCAGGCCCACGTTCACGTCCAGGATGTCCGCCCCGGCCTCGGTCTGCTCCAGGGCCTGGCCCAGCATGTAGTCCACATCCCCGGCCTTCAGGGCCTCCTTCATGCGCTTCTTCCCCGTGGGGTTGATGCGCTCGCCGATGACCCGCACCCGGTCGATGGGGACCACCTGCATGCCGCTGCACACGGCGGCGGGTACGTGCCGGGGGATTTGCTTGACACTCCGGCCCTCCAGGGCCTGGCGGAGGAGGGCGATGTACTCCGGCGTGGTGCCGCAGCAGCCGCCGAACACCTGCACCCCCAGGTCGGTGAGCTGGGCCAGGCTGTGGGCGAATTCCTGGGGCGTGATATCATAGCCGGAGCCATCCGGGTGGGGCAGGCCGGCGTTGGGTTTCAGTACGATGGGCAGGGTGGTCCACTGGAGGAGCTCCTCCACCAGGGGGGGCATCTCCCGGGGGCCTAACGAACAGTTCACCCCGATGGCGTCCGCCCCCATGCCCTCCAGGGTGAGAGCGGCGGCGGCGGGGGAGCACCCCAGGAAGGTGCGGCCGGTGGCCTCATAGGTCATGGTCACCAGCACCGGGAGATTGCTGTTCTCCTTGGCGGCCAGCAGGGCGGCCCGGGCCTCCTGGAGGTCGGTCATGGTCTCAATGACGATGAGGTCGGCCCCGGCGGAGGCCCCGGCCTTGACGACCTGGGCGAAAATGTCCACCGCCGTCTCAAAGTCCAGAATACCGGTGGGCTCCAGCAGCTGCCCCGTGGGACCCATGTCCAGGGCCACCAGGGCGCGCCCCTGGGCGGCCTCCTTGGCCAGGGCCACGGCGGCGGGGACGATCTCCTCCACCGTCTTTCCGCAGTGGGAGAGCTTCTCCCGGTTGGCCCCGAAGGTGTTGGCGTAGAGGATCTGGGCCCCCGCCTCCACATAGGCCCTGTGGATGTCCAGCAGCCACTCCGGGTGCTCCAGGGCGGTGAGCTCGGGGGTGGCCCCTACGGGCAGGCCCTTGGCCTGGAGCATGGTGCCCATGCCCCCGTCCAGGAGCACGGGGCGGCCGGTTTGCAAGAGTTCAAGAAATTCCACAGTGTCCACCTGACTTTCGATACTGGCAGCCGTCGTGGGCGGGACAGCCCACACAGCTTCGGGTGTTTGCTTCAATAGGGTGGTCGGCGATGCCCAGAATGGCGGTCACCGACTTGCGGGGGGTCAAGATATGGGTGCTGCTGGCGCACAGCCCCACCCTCCGGGGGGCGTCCAGCAGGTTGAGCAGAGGGCCCTGGAGGGTGAGGGGCAGGTCCCCGTAGCCGGGGCTGAAGCGGAAGGGGAAGAAGCAGCCGGGGAACTGTCCCTGAAGCTCGGCTTCGATCTGGTCGCACACCTCCTCCACGGCGGCGGCGGCACAGCAGTCCAGAGCCAGAGCCCGGAGCATGTCCCCGCTCTCCGCCCTTCGGATGAGGGCGTCCACCTGGGCGGACAGGGTGGCGCAGAACAGGGCCGCCCGGCGGCAGTCCCTCAGGTGCCGCTTCAGGTCCTCCCCGGGCAGAAGAAGGCCGCAGTCCAGGCGCACCCCCTCCGCCTCGGGGGTCAGGTCAAACACCCGGTACGCCCACCGGGGCCGGGCGGCGGAGATCACCTCTTGGGCGCAGGCCTCCGCCAGCGCCCGCAGGTCCGCCCCCGCCTGGTCCGGGGGCGTGCCCATATAGCGCAGGACCTCGTCGGTATTGATGGTTGTAAGGGAAATGGGCATGAAGTCACCTGTTTCATCGGGGAATGGACGGGCGGGCCGTCGGGGTTGTACATGGCGGGCGGATGATATCCGCCCCTACACGATGGGACGGCGGGGGCAAGCCCCCGCCCTACGCGAATGCCGGTGTACGGCACTCCGGTGGGATGCCGCCCCCACAAAATCAAACGCTTCGGATGGAGGCGATGCTCGCGCTGATCTGCTTGGCCACGGCGGGGTTGTTCATGGTGTACAGGTGGATGCCGTCCACCCCGGCGGCCATCAGGTCGGCGATCTGGTCGATGGCGTAGGCCATGCCGGCCTCCCGCAGGGCGGCGGGGTGGTCCCCGTACCGGGCCAGGATGCGGGTGAGCTTCCGGGGCATGGAGGCCCCGCACAGGGAGACCATGCGCTCGATGGAGCTCTTATTCAGCACGGGCATGATGCCCGCCTCGATGGGCACCTCGATGCCGGCGATGCGGCAGCGCTCCAGGAAGCGGAAGAAGTCGTCGTTGTCAAAGAACAGCTGGCTCACCAGGTGCTGGGCCCCCGCGTCCACCTTCTGCTTCAAATAGCGCACGTCGGTGATCAGGTCGGGGCTCTCCGGGTGTCCCTCGGGGTAGCAGGCGGCGGACACGCCGAAGTCCCCCCGGCGGTGGATGAAGGAGACCAGCTCGTCGGCGTGAAGAAAATCCTCCTTGGGCGGGAAGTCCGGGTTCCGGTCCCCCCGCAGGGCCAGCACGTTCTCCACCCCGCTGTTTTTCAGCTGGGCCAGGATCTCGGTGGCCTCCCCCTTGGTGCAGCCCACGCAGGTCAGGTGGGCCATGGCGGTGATGTGGTACTGGTTCTGGATGATGGAGGCGATCTCCGCCGTGGACTGGTTCACATTGCTGGAGCCGCCCGCGCCGAAGGTGACGCTGATAAAGTCGGGTTTAATGTCCTTCAGCCCGTCCAGAGTCTTGTAAATGCTGTCCACCGGGCTGGTCTTCTTGGGGGGAAATACTTCGCAGGAGAAAACGGTCTTGCCTTTTCCGAACAGTTGGGCGATTTTCATGGTGCATACCTTCTTTCTGGGGTCGTTTTGGTTTCTATATTTGAATGAGTGATTGGTAAATGGATGGGCGCAGAGAAATTTCGCCGTCTGCCTTTTCTAAGCCTTCCCCCTGGGGGGAAGGTGGCCCCGAAGGGGCCGGATGAGGGGGCAGGTTTCGGACTGCATTTGTTGTACGCAGGGGAGTTTCGCCGCCTGCGGGCGGCGAGTTTCTTTCCCAGCGATGGGAAAGAAACCAAAGGATCGCCGGGGGACGGCTCAGGATGGACACTGCGTGTCCATATTCGCCTTTCCCCCGGACCCCCGTTACGGGGGTTACCCCTTGCAGTGGGCAGAACATTTCCGGCGCGCAAAAACAGGAGTGCTTGGGTGCGGTCCCGTCCGGCCCCACTGGGGGCCTGAGCGGGAGAAAAATGGGAGCTGCTGCGGTCCCACATCTGCGCCTGAGTTTGCCGAGCCAACGCTCCCAGCCCGATTCTCGCCGTAGGGGCGGCCTTTGGCCGCCCGAAAGCCTTCCCCTTTAGGGGAAGGTGGCACGGCGAAGCCGTGACGGATGAGGGAAAAGGTCCTGGTTATGAGGGCAGACCGTTTCAACCGTAGGGGCGCACAGTGTGCGCCCGCGGGCCGGTCTGGGACCGGCCCCTACGCGAAAACAGATGCCTTTCCAGGTGCTCCGTAGGGGCGGGTGTCCTCACCCGCCCGCCGTCGCCCTGAGCCGCATTTGAGTCCCACCATGCCAAAAGGCGCGCTTTCCGCCAGGAGGAGGGATACCCAAAGGTTACCGGTTGCTCAGCGGCAGCGGTTATAGAAGGGAAACCAGTCAGCTGAGCTACCCGCGCCTTTGCGATGATTGCTAAGGTGGCCTAATTGGGGCCCCCGCAAATGGGGGTCCAGGGGGTGGGGATCATGGAGGATGAGGCGGAGCCGAATCCGATTGTCCCCACCCCCTGGTGCCTCTTTGGCTTCTTTCTGGGCATCCAGAAAGAAGCTCGCTCCGCAGGGCGAAACCCCTGCAAAACCTCACCAGGCCGCAATGGCCCCATCGCACCGGGGCTCGGTGCCGCCGATATACAGCCCGTTGTCCGTTTTCCAGATGATCTGCCCCCGCCCCATGTGCAGGTTGGAGTTGACGATCTCCACCTCATGCCCCCGGTGGGCGAGCTCCTGGGCGATGTGGGCGGGCACCTCCCGCTCCAGCTGGACGTGTTTCCCGCCGGTCCACTGGAACCGGGGGGCGTCCAGGGCGGCCTGGGGGTTCAGATGGTAGTCCACGGTGTTCACCACCACCTGCACGTGGCCCTGGGGCTGCATGAAGGCCCCCATCACCCCGAAGGGGCCCACCGCCGCCCCATCCTTCATCAAAAAGCCGGGGATGATGGTGTGGTAGGACCGCTTGCCCCCGGCCAGGCAGTTGTCGCTGTCCTGGTCCAGGGAGAAGTTGGCCCCCCGGTTCTGCAGGGAGATGCCGGTGCCGGGGATGGCCACTCCAGCCCCAAAGGTGGTGTAGTTGCTCTGGATGAAGGAGACCATGTTCCCCTCTGGGTCGGCGGTGCACAGGTAGATGGTCCCGCCGCAGGAGGGGTCCCCCGCCTGGGGCAGAAGGGCGGTCTCCCCGATGAGGGCCCGCCGCCGGGCGGCGTAGTCCTGGGAGAGCAGGTCCTCCACGCGGGTCTTCATGTACCGGGGATCGGCCACATAGGTCTTGGTGTCCGCGAAGGCCAGCTTGATGGACTCAATGATTTTATGGTAGGTGTCCGCCCGCTCCCGCTCCGGGGACAGGTCCAGGTCCTTGAGGATGTTCAGGGCCATCAGGACGGTGATGCCGTGGCCGTTGGGGGGAATCTCACAGACGGTATAGCCCTTGTAGTCCACCGAGATGGGCTCCACCCATATGGGGCGGTAGGAGCGGAAGTCGTCTTCCGTAAAATATCCCCCGGTCTCCCGGCTGAAGGCGACGATCTTCTCCATGAGGGGGCCCCGGTAGTAGCTCTCGCAGTTTGTGGCCGCTAGCTCCTCCAGGGTCTGGGCGTACTCCTCCCAGCGGAAGATGTCCCCCGCCCGGTAGGGCTCCCCGTTCTTGGTGAACTTCTCCCACCAGTAGGCGTGGGGGGCTGGGTTTTCCGCCATAGCCTGCCCAATGCGGCGGGAGTCCTCCGCCCACATGGGCTCCAGGTTGACGGCCACGGGCACCCCCTCCCGGGCGCTCCGGATGGCGGGGGCGAACAGCTCCGGGAGGGGTTTTGTTCCAAACCGGCGGTTCAGTTCCGCCCACCCCGCCGGGGCCCCGGGCACCAGGGTGGGAATCCACCCGGCCTTGGGCATTTCAGAAAAGCCAAGGGCGCGCACCCGTTCCGCGCTGAGGGCGGCGGGGGCAGTGCCGCTGGCGTTGAGGCCGTAGAGCTTCTTCTCTTTCTCCACCCACACCAGGGCGAAGCAGTCGCTGCCCAGGCCGTTGCTGGTGGGCTCCAGCAGGGGCATGGCGGCGGCCATAGCCACCGCCGCGTCTATCGCGCTGCCCCCCGCCTTCATCACGTCCAGGCCGATCTGGGCTCCCTGGGGGATGGAGGTGCAGGCCATGGCCTTGCGGGCGTACACCGCGTTCCGGCGGGAGGGGTAGGGGTAGTTTCTAGGATCAAACTCCGGCATTCGGTCTCCCTCCCTCAGCCCGCCTGATTGCGCTTGCCGGTCCACTGGTCCGCCTGAATGGCAAATACCGCCGTGCGGTCCAGGGAGGCGTCGGGCATGTCCCAGCCGCCCCTCCCGGTCATGTGCTCCATAATGCGGCCCAGGGCGGCGCGCTTCTCCTCCCGGCCGGTCAGCTCTCGGATGGGGCCGGAGCCCATGATGCTCTGATAGGTGTAGCTGTGGCCGCAGGCGGTGCCCGACGTGCGCAGGGCATGTCGGCCGTCCATCTCAAAGGCCACGGTCCCCCCGGCCCGGAAGGCGGACACCTTCCGCCCCTCCTGGGCGGAGTGGACGTACAGGGTCAGCCGGTCCCCCTCCAGGTGAAAGCCGTAGTTCATGGGGACCACGAACATCCCCTCCCCGTCCTGGGCCCCGATGTGCACCGCGGTGCACGCCTTCAAAATTTCCTCCAGCTCCTCCAGCCGGGTCACTTCCTTGTCTGCTCTGCGCATGGCTGTTCCCTCCTTAAAATTCATATATTCCTCCAGGGCCGCCTGTTCCAGGGCCTGGACAAATTCCTCTTTTCCCAGGCAGTACCCGTCAATGTCATAGGGAAACTGCCGGGCCAGTGCCCGCTTCAGGCGGGCGTACTCCTCCCGGGCCTCCCGGTGGGCCCGAAGGTAGTCCCGCACCGCCAGATGGCGGGTGATATTGTCCCGGTCCGTCCGGGCGAAGATGTGGAGCTGGTGGGTCCGCTCATCCCCGCCCTTTCGCAGATAGCGGCGGCCCGGGATGCCGAACTCCCCCAGATACTCATACCCCATCGCCTCAAAGGCCGGGGCGGCCCGGTCCACCGCCTCCAGGTTTTCCACCACCGGCATGATGTCCAGAATGGGCTTGGCCGCCAGACCGGGGACGGCGGTGCTCCCGATGTGGTAAATGGCGGTGCAGTTGTCCCCCAGCACGGCCCGGATTCGGGCCGCCTCGGCCTGAAACTGCCGGGGCCAGTCCGGGTCATAGTCCACTACGGTGATATGCTGGGGCATGGCCGCCGCCTCCTGACAAATGTGGTGTGCGCTCTCAGAGCAGAGAGGCAAAATGGCGGAACACCGCCATGGGGTCCACGGTACCCTCCACCGGCTTGTCCACCAGCAGCTCCGGGTGCCACTGAAGGCCGAAGATGGGCCGGGTCCGGTGGTAGATGCCCTCGATGACGCACCGGTGGGCGCCCTCCGTCAGGGTCCCCGCCTGGGCCTGGGCGATCAGCTCCGTCTGGGTTTCCCGGGGAATGGAATCGTCAAACCACAGCTGGGCAATTCCAAACTCCGGGGCCAGCCGGCGGACGGCCTGGTGGTGCTTGGTGTTCACCGGGGCGTGGGCACCGTACAGGTCATAGGCGAAGGTGCCCGGGACACAGGCGGTGTCGTGGACCACCTCTTTCTTCGGGTCGAAGCGGTGAATGTCCGCCGTCTCCAGGTCCTGGATCAGGCTGCCCCCGAAGTACACATTGATTACCTGACAGCCCCGGCAGATGCCCAGCACAGGGAGGTTCTGCTCCACCGCCCGGGCCAGGACGGAAAAGTACTGCTCATCCAGCTCCGGGGTGACATCCAGACTGCCAGCCAGGGACTCCCCGTACCGGGCGGGGTCCACGTCGGGCACGCCCCCGGGGAGGATCAGGCCGGAGCACCCCTCCAGGTCCTCCGCCTCCATAGACTGGACGGCCTCCAGCCCCAGGGCCTCCAGGGCCAGCACACAGCCGGAGTAGATGTGGTGGGGGTCGGGCCCCGTTCCGGCAATCAAAACACGTTTCATACAAAATCCCTCTTACAGATCCAGCTCCAACAGCACGGGGCAATGATCGCTTCCTTCTACGTTGGTTAAAATCTCCGCCCGCTTGATTTTGTCCTGGAGGCGGTCGGAGACGATGAAGTAGTCGATGCGCCACCCCGCGTTGTTCTTCCGGGCGTTGAAGCGATAGGACCACCAGGAGTACACCCCCGTCACGTCCGGGTAGAGGAAGCGGAAGGAGTCGGTGAAGCCGGAGGACAGGAGGGCGGTCATCTTCTCCCGCTCCTGGTCGGTGAAGCCGGCGTTGTTCCGATTGGTCTTGGGATTTTTCAGGTCGATCTCCCGGTGGGCCACGTTCAGGTCCCCACAGTAGATTACCGGCTTGTGCTGATCCAGGGACATGAGGTACTCCCGCAGGTCGTCTTCCCACTCCATGCGGTAGTCCAGCCGCTTCAGGCCGTCCTGGGAGTTGGGGGTGTAGCAGCACACCAGATAGAAGCTCTCATACTCCAGGGTGATGAGCCGCCCCTCGTGGTCGTGCTGGTCCTTGTCCATGCCGTAGGCCACGGCCAGGGGCTTGTGGGGGGTGAAGACGGCGGTGCCCGAGTAGCCCTTCTTCTCGGCGGAGTTCCAGAACTCCAAAATGCCCTCCCCCAGGTCCACGTCGGCCTGGCCCTGCTCCATCTTGGTCTCCTGCAGACAGCAGAAATCGGGCTTCTCCCCCTGGTAGAAGTCCAGAAACCCCTTCTTCAGACAGGCCCGCAGGCCGTTTACGTTCCAGGATATGAATTTCATCACAGTTTCCTCCCCTGTTCGGGATGATATCACATTATAAAGGAGTTGAGCCGTCTTGGCAAGGGCGGGGTTCTTTTTCCCCTCTTGGGCGGCCTTTGGCCGCTCTCAAACCTTCCCCTTGGGGGAAGGTGCCCCTGAAGGGGGCGGATGAGGGGGCGGTATCTGCTGCTTCCGATCGAACGAATCTCGTAGGGCGGGGCTTGCCCCCGCCGCCCCCTAGGGTTCTGCGTACTCTGTAGGGCGCGAGAAGGTGAATTGCCCCACAGGGGCAAGAGAAGCTGGCCTGGGCCACGGCTCAGCGCGCCGTTTTGCAGGGGTTCGCCCTGCGGGGCGAGTGACTTTCTCAGCGATGAGAAAGTCACCAAAGAATCGCCGGGGGACAGCTCAGGATGAGCGCTTCGCGCTCATATTCGCCTTTCCCCCGGACCCCCGTTACGGGGGCGCTCTCCTGATTGTATGTGCGGCCCTTCCGGCGCGCAAAACCAGGAGTGCTTGGTCTAAATTCCCGCCGCCCCACTGGGGGCTGAGTTTACTGAATTTAGAAGGAGTTGCGGTTCAAGATCCGCGCCTGGGTTTCCGAACCAACGCTCCCGGTCCGGTTTTTGTCGTGGGGGCGACCCTTGCGGTCGCCCGAAAAGCCTTCCCCCGGGGAAGGCTTTTCAAGGTACATGCGCTGTATTTGTAGGGGCGGCACACCTGGGCCGCCCGTCCCGGCAAAAGGCGGCTTCTCCCAAAAAATCAGGAGCGCCTGTGAAGACCACAGGCGCTCCTGGACAAAAACAAGTCAAACATACCCCTCCATGCTGCCGCTTCCGCCCATCAGGTCGGTGAGCTTCTGAATGTGCTCCAGGGGGAAGGGGGGCTCCGCCAGGGGCCGGAGGGCCACCGACATGAGCTTCATGGGGTTGTCGTCCGCCGCCGTCCGGTTGGAGCTGAGCTTGCCGCACCGGCGGCACCGGTGGATGACGGCCCACTCGCCGCCCCGGCGCACCCACACGCCGATGGGGTCCATGATGCCCCCGCAGTCGGAGGCGCGGTCCCCCGGCTCCTCGTCCACATGGAGGCTGGACAGGCAGTTGGGGCAGTGGTTGCGGTGGCCGCTGCCGGCGGCCTCGGGGACCACCAGGCGGCCGCACACGCGGCAGGTGAAGCTGTCATGGCAGGGATGTGTCTTGTAGTATCCTTTTTCAAATGTTCTTCTCTTATTCTCCCGGTTCATGGGAAAGTTCCTCCTAAAAGATGTGATGTCTTTCGGGAGGCTCCGCGTCTGTCACTGCGCAGACCTCCCGGTCAGCGCCCAGACACCGAATCACAGTTACGCATCAAAATGATTCTCCTTCTTTCCGTTTTCGTTTGGCCGCGCCGTGCCGCGGCAGATGGATTCTAGCACAAACGACACAAACCTGCAAGAGAAATCGGGAAATTCTATCGTTCTCACGTTGCCTTTTTCCGAAAAATTGAGTATAATACCCTGCGTGATTGCAATTCCGCGGGGTTCCCTGCGGTCATCTGATAAGAAAAGGAGCATTGCACTATGGGACAGACTTCCATCCCCCAGGGGTATTCCCCCCTGCTCAGCATCTATGAGACCCAGAAGGCCATCGGCCTGCTCAAGCGCCTGTTCGAGGACCGGCTCAGCGGGGCCCTGCGCCTCCACCGGGTGTCCGCCCCCCTGTTCGTGGCGGCCTCCTCCGGCCTGAACGACGACCTGAACGGCGTGGAACGCCCGGTGTCCTTTGACATCCGGGGGGTGAACGACACCGCCGTGGTGGTCCACTCCCTGGCCAAGTGGAAGCGCCTGGCCCTGAAGCGGTACCAGTTCCACCCGGGCGAGGGCCTGTACACCGACATGAACGCCATCCGCCGGGACGAGGATCTGGACAACCTCCACTCCGCCTATGTGGACCAGTGGGACTGGGAGAAGATCATCACCGAGGAGGACCGGAACACAGAGTACCTGAAGGAGACTGTCCGCTCCATTGTGGGGGCCCTGCGGGACACCCAGGCCTTCCTGCGCTCCGTGTTTCCCCAGCTGTCCGTCCTGCCCGAGATCCCGGAGGAGGTCACCTTCGTCACCACCCAGGAGCTGGAGGACCGCTACCCCGACTTTAGCCCCAAGGAGCGGGAGAATGCCTTTGTGAAGGACCACCCGGTGACCTTCCTCATGGGCATCGGCGGCAAGCTGAAGTCCGGCAAGCCCCACGACGGCCGGGCCCCCGACTACGACGACTGGAACCTGAACGGCGACCTGCTGTGCTGGGACAGCGTCAACGGCCAGGCCATCGAGCTGTCCTCTATGGGCATCCGGGTGAGCCCTGAGTCCCTGGACAAGCAGCTCACCCTGGCCGGCTGCGACGAGCGCCGGGAGCTGCCCTTCCACAAGATGCTCCTGAACGGCCAGCTCCCCCTGACCATGGGCGGCGGCATCGGCCAGTCCCGGCTGTCCATGCTGCTCCTGGGTAAGGCCCATATCGGCGAGGTCCAGGTGTCTATGTGGGACGAGGACACTATGGCGGCCTGTGACGCGTCGGGGATTATCCTGCTGTAAGAGCCGATCTGGGCCTTGCCCAGACAAGCGTTTTTGCCTGCGGCAAAAACCTTGGCGCAGGGCGAATTTACTTCGCCCGAGCATTTAAATCTGTCCGGGACCCCATCCGGCCCTGGCCGGATGGGCAGAAGGCCCATATCGGCGAGGTCCAGGTGTCCATGTGGGATGAGGACACTATGGCGGCCTGCGACGCCTCCGGCATCATCCTGCTGTAATTAAAACAAAAAAGAGACACGTCCCGGTGGGGCTGAGACCCCGGCCGGGACGTGTTTTTATTAGGGGTCCGGCTGTTTTCAGACTCCTTAAAGATACCATGAAATTACGGAGAACGGAAACATCCGCAAAACAAGGCAGAGCGAGAAAAACTCGTCCTGCCTTATTTTTCTTTATTCGTGCTTTTTAACTCCTCGACAATCATTGTAATGGCTTCAATTTGTGTATCACTTAGCCCATCAACATTGATTGATTTATGAGTTGCCGTTCCCAAAAGATAATCTGTACTGACACTAAAAATTTGTGCCAGCTGAATTAGCACATCGTATGGCGGCAGATGCACACTATTTTCATAAGAGCTGATAACCGATTTGGAAACTCTGAGCTGTTGCGCCAATGTGATTTGAGACATGTTCCGTTGAGTACGCAACTGCTTGATCTTTGTCCCCAGTTCAGGTAGGTACACAATTATCACCTCTTGGTCCTGCTTTCTTGAACATTGTATAAGATTGTTGGACAGGATTGCAGAACTAAAACCCGAAATAGTTGACTCTTTTTGATTTTTAGGCTATAATCTCTTTACCTGGTATCGCTACTGACAATTTATTAAGATTAGGGGGACTTTACATGAGAAAAACGCTCGCACTGTTTTTTGCCGCAGTTCTTACAATGTCCATGGCATCTTGCAGCGGGGGAAATGAAAACACATCAGACAGCGGCGACAGTTCTATGCAAAGTGCGGCTTCCAGCGGTACAATGGAGAACGATAGCGGTCTGCTGGTGGTTGGGGAACCCTATTCCACAAGTGCGTTCGACATCACGATTACAGGTTTTGACTTCACGGAACAAGCAGAAAATCCAAATGGAGACGGCGACCTTGTCCCCAGCGACGGCTATGTGACCGCAAATGTGTACTACACTGTAAAGTTTACCGGAAAAACCCAGGCCAGCGGTACTCTTTTCCAGCCGGCGGTATTGAATTATGGAGACGGTTACCATTTTAACTTGACGAACTACTGGTTTTACAAGGAGAGTTCAAACGGTTGGCTGAACAGCGGCGACGTTCAACCTCTTGCTCCGGAATTTCCCTGCAAAGCCTGTTTCTTTGTTCCGGAAGAAGTGATGACAGAAAAAGAAAACGCATTGTCTATCAGCTTCCTCAACTCGGAGCCGGAATTGGTCTATTCCCCTAGGCCAGAGGATGAAAATGCAAAGGAAACGACGTATCAATATTGTACAGGTTTAATTCAATCCGATTCATGGAATGAGGTGGCAATGGCAAGAAGCCTGATGGCTGAATTAGGGGAGTACAAAGATAGTGCCGATCTGATGATGGAATGGCGGCTGCAATATTTTACATATGAAGACCGTGAGTTCTTCAAAGAGTATGTCGCCGATCTGGAACCTATGAGCGGTGACGCCATTGAGACCCTGCTCACAGATGCAACATTTTCCATGCGGAATAATTATGGCGGAGACGGAGATGGGACCCACACTATCACATTCAATGGGGACGGCACAGTGAACGCCAATTATACATCCGAGGGGCAAGAATACTCCATGTATGAGGTGTGGCGAATGGAAGACGGAAGCGTTGTCTGTACCCACAGTTACACCAATACGTACGGTGAGCAGAAAACAGCAGAGCATTACTTTACGCCCTACCAATACGATGAGACGAGATATTTGCTGATTGACCAAAACGGTGATTATTCTATGGTACTTACGCAGCAATAAATCAGGGTTCGTTGCAAAAAGAGCCCATAAAAACGAGCGAGGTTTGGAGCCCGAAATGGTTTCCAAATCTCGCTCGTTGCTTTATTCTTAGTTTGTGAAGACAAAGAAAAAGCAAAACCAGTGTACCGTATATGAGCGGAATGGTCAACTGGTACTTGCACTAAATTCAGAAAT
>NZ_JACJJE010000047.1 GCF_016899775.1 Pseudoflavonifractor capillosus | reverse complement strand
GCAACTACCATTTTACTGGCTTTTCCTCTTTGAGTCACTCTTTTTATTTACTGTTGCACTTGCATTGTAAATCGGCACGATGGGAAAGTACCCAAAGGATCGCCGGGGGACGCCGCAGGGGCGAACTTCGTTCGCCATGACGGCTTACCCCCGGTCCCCCATTACGGGGGACGCATACCTGTTAGGTCCTGCAATAGTTCCGGCGCGCAAAATCTGAGTGACTTTCCGCCTCTCCTCCCGGCCCACTGGGGCCTGGGTAAGCAAAAATTCCAGGTTCTGCGGCTCCATTCCTGCGCCTGGGTTTGCCGAGCAGACGGTACCGGGTCCGTTGACGGCGGGAGGCCCAAGGGCCTCCCCTACCCAAACCCGGAAGTTCTCCTTAAAACCCGTAGGGGAGGGGCTTGCCCCTCCTGCGGGCCAGTCTGGGACCGGCCCCTACGAAAAGAACGCATCCGCTCCGTTATTCGTTGTAGGGGCGGGTCCACGACCCGCCCGACAGCCTTCCCCTTTAGGGGAAGGTGCCGAGCGTATGCGAGGCGGATGAGGGTGGGCTCCGGAATGGCAGAGGCCCTTCGGCGGGCCGGCCAGTGTCCGGCCCCTACGAAAAAGAAGGGACCGTTTCCAGATTCGCCGTAGGGGCGGCTGTCAGCCGCCCGAAAGCCTTCTCCCTTCTAGGGAGAAGGTGCCGAGCGTATGCGAGGCGGATGAGGGTGGGCTCCGGAATGGCAGAGGCCCCTCGGCGGGCCGGCCAGTGTCCGGCCCCTACGGAAAAGAAGGAACCGCTTCCAGATTCGCCGTAGGGGCGGCACACCGGGCCGCCCGGGAACGTCCCGATGAGGACATTGGGCCCTGCAAAAACGCAGCAGTTCTCGTATCCCCCGTTCCACTGAGCCGCACTTGAGCCCAAGCACGCCAAAAGGCGCGCTTTCTGCCAGGAGGAACAGAACTGAAAGGTTACCAAACCCTCAGCGGCAGCGGTAATAGAACGGAAACTGGTCAGCTGAACCGCCCGCGCCTTTGCGACGACTGCCAAGGCCGCTTAATTGAGGCCCCCGCAAAATGGGGTCCAGGGGCGGCGAATATGAGCGCGAAGCGCTCATCCTGAGCCGCGCCCTGGTGCTTCTCAAGGTGAATTGGCCCGAAGGGCCAAGAGAAGGTGGCCTGGGCCATTGGTTTCTTTCTGGGCATCCAGAAAGAAACTCGCCGCCGGGGCGGCGAAATACCCCTTTTACATTATCTCTTGATCAGAGTTTCCCTTCTCCCACTGTTCCAGCCGCTCCTCGATCCGCCGGAGCTGCTGAGACTGGCTCTGGAGTTCCTTCTCCATGCTCTCCAGCTGTACCACAATCAGTCGCAGCACCGTTGCCGCCGCTGCAATAAGTCCCGTGACCAGCAGGAACGTGACCGTCGAGCTTCCGGCGATGGAGGAAATCATGCTTCCAAAGAGGCAGAAGAACAGTCCCCCGACAATCGTAATCAGCCACACAACAAAAAAGTATGACACCGGCGTTCACCTTCCTATTTCATCAACTTCTTCCACAGCCACCAGAAGGCGGCCAGCGCGGCGCACACCGAGGCGGCCATCACGGCCAGATCCCTGGGGCTGATCTCCAGCTCCACTTCTACAGGTTCTTCTTCCTCCTCCAGGGGGACCAGACGCAGATAGGGGGGTGTGCTCATGGCGTTTCCTCCTCCATTTCCCGGGTAATGCCCAGCTTGTCCAGAATAAACTCCTCATGGACGCGCATCTGCCGCTTCATGGGCCCCTCGTCCATGTGGTCGTAGCCCAGCAGGTGGAGCACCGAGTGGACAGTGAGATAGCTCAGCTCCCGCTCCACGCTGTGACCGAACTCCCCGGCCTGGGCCGCCGCCCGCTCCAGGGAGATGCACATGTCCCCCAGGGGGACCAGTCCGCTCTCCGGGTCCTCGTCCCCCGCCTCCGGCTTCTCCCCCGGCTTTAAGTCAAACATGGGGAAGGACAGCACGTCGGTGGGGCGGTCCACCTGCCGCATCTCCCGGTTCACCTGGTGGATGCCCTCGTCGTCGGTGAGCAGGACGTTGATCTCGCAGGGCAGGTCCACCCCCTCCGCCGCCAGGGCGGAGGAGATCACCCGGCGGAGCAGGTCCTCCGTCCCCTCCGGGACGTCCACCTCGGCCTCCAGCATGATCTGGTGCTCCGGCGCGGGGAGGGCGCCGCCGTTGACCTCCCGCACGTCGGTACGGCCGGCCAGATAGTCCAGCGAAACCTCAAATAGGTCGGCGATCGCCACAAAATTCGAGAAGTTCGGCAGATTTCCATCGGCCTCCAGCCGCTGATAGTTGCGGTAGGCAATGGAAATCGCCTCCGCCGCCTCCACCTGGGTAAGCCCCTTCTCTGCCCGCAGTTCTTTCAGTCTCTCATTGAATATCATGGTTCTTCTCCCATTGACACGTATATTTTTATCGTGTATAATGAGGGCGATAAAAATATCGCTTTACTCTTTTCCGCAGATACTTCGCACGTCGGTGCGGCCCATCAGCCAATCCACAGAAACTCCATAGCAATCCGCAATCTTCATCAGCGTGTCGTAATGCGTTTTGTTCCCGTCCAGCTCCAATCTCTGATAGCTTCTGGGCGGAATGCCAATGGCCTTTGCCGCCTCCTCCTGAGTATAGGAGCGCTCGATCCTCAGCAGTTTCAGCCGGTCATTAAATATCATGCTTCCCGCTTCTCCCCATTGACCGCTCTCCTATCGGTGCGGCCCATCAGCCAGTCAATGGACACTCCATAAAAATCAGCAATCGACAGCAGAGTGTCCCCCCTTGGAGTCGCGCCCAATTCCAGGTCTTGATACCCGCGGGGAGACAGTCCCACGTTCCGCGCAGCCTGTGCCTGGGTCAGCTTGGCCTCTTTCCGCAGAATCCGAATCCGCTCTGAAAACACGGCCCCCGCTCCTCTCCTAAATTCGGTGCTTTTCTAAGATACACACAGCTCTTTCGATCCAAACAAAGGAGGAATTTCCATGGAAAACGAGATCCCCAACATTGTGGACGAGCTCTACCGCTACTTTGTCACTCAGCCGGACCCGAGGTTATGGCCGGAACACCTTCAGTCCAGCCCCATCCAGGGGCACGGGCTCTGGTCCTTCTACCAGGGGCTGCGGCTGGGGATGCAGCTGACGGACGCCTGTCTGGAGAAAATCTGACCCGGGCAATCTTACAGCCCGAAATGTCCCAGGACGCCCACCAGGACCGCGATCACCAGGAAGAACACCAGCACCGCCCAGTCCTTCCCCGCGTATTTCAGCTGGCGCAGGCGGGTGCGCCCCTCTCCGCCGTGGTAACAGCGGCACTCCATGGCCACGGCCAGCTCCTCCGCCCGGCGGAAGGCGGAGATGAACAGGGGCACCAGCAGGGGGATCAGTGCCTTGGCCCGCTGGACCAGGTTGCCGCTCTCAAAGTCGGCCCCCCGGGCCCGCTGGGCGGACATGATCTTGTCGGTCTCCTCAATGAGAGTGGGGATGAACCGCAGGGCGATAGACATCATCATGGCCAGCTCGTGCACCGGCACCTTGATCTTCTTCAGGGGACCCAGCAGGGACTCCAGCCCGTCGGTGAGCAGGATGGGGGAGGTGGTGTAGGTGAGCAGGAAGGTGCCCGCAATGAGCATCAGGATGCGGATGACCATGAAGAAGGCGCTCTGCACCCCCTCCAGGGTGACGGTGAGAATCCACACCTGGAACAGCACGTGCTCCCCCGGGGTGTAGAACAGATTCAAAACGGCGGTGAAGATCAGGATGAACACCACCGGCTTCATGCCCCGGACCAGGGACTTCACCGGCACGGTGGAGACCTTCACGGACAGGGCCAGCAGGGCGAACATGATGGCGTAGGTGACAAAGGACTTGGCCAGAAACAGGGCCACAATATAGATCACCACCGCCAGAATCTTGGTGCGGGGGTCCAGCCGGTGGACCAGGGAGTGGCCGGGAAAATACTGGCCCAGAGTAATGTCTTTCAGTGCCATCTCAGCCCACCCCCTTCTTGGCCAATGCGTCCAGAATGGCCCGCTTGGCCTGCTCCACGGTGTACACAGAGGAGCCCACGTCCACGCCCATAGCCTTCAGGCGGTTGAACACCCGGGTCATCTGGGGAATCCCCAGGCCCATGTCCTCCAGCTCCTGTCCGTGCTGGAACACCTGGCTGGGCGCCCCCTCCAGGGCGATCTTCCCGTCATTGACCACAACCAGCCGGTCCACCGTCCGGGCCATCTCCTCCATGGAGTGGGAGACCATGATGATGGTGGCGTTCTGGGCCTTGTGATAGGCCCGGATGTTGCTCAGGATGGACTCGGTGCCCACCGGGTCCAGTCCGGCGGTGGGCTCGTCCAGGATGAGCACCTTGGGCTCCATGGCGATGACCCCGGCGATGGCCACCCGGCGCTTCTGGCCGCCGGAGAGCTCGAAGGGAGACTGGTTGAGCTGGTCATCCCGCAGGCCCACGAAGTAGGCCGCCGAGCGCACCCGCCGGTCCACCTCTTTCTCGTCCAGGCCCATGTTCTTGGGGCCGAAGGAGATGTCCTTGTACACCGTCTCCTCAAAGAGCTGGTACTCCGGGTACTGGAACACCAGCCCCACCTGAAACCGGGTGCGGCGGGTGGTCTTCAGGTCGGTCCAGATGTCCGTCCCCTGGAACAGGACCTGGCCCGAGGTGGGCTTGAGCAGGCCGTTCAAGTGCTGGATCAGGGTGGACTTGCCCGAGCCGGTGTGGCCGATGATGCCCAGGTACTCCCCGGGGTAGGCGGCAAAGTCCACGTCCACCAGGGCCCCCCGCTCAAAGGGGGTCCCGGCGCTGTAGATATGGGAGAGTTTTTTGGTCTCCAGAATCGCTTCCATCCGTTGTGTTCCGTCCTTATGATATTTAAGATGGTGCGTGTCGAAAATGATCACGCCCTGTAAATTAAACAGAAGTTGATTACAGTTGGTCGGACTGCTTTTCCACTCTATCCAGCCGTTGCCGGAGGAACTTGGTCTCCTCTTCCAAATAGCGCAGGCGCTGATGCAGCCGGGCAATGACAGCTCCCACCACGGCAGCGGCCAGGCAGAACAGGAAGATCGGTCCCGAATCCAGACATAACCCGAAGGTAAAGCCCATGGGGCCGATGAGAAACCATACGACAAAAGCCGATGCCACACCAGCCCAAAGGCAGGGCAGATAGAACCGAAAGGATTTCATTTTGTAAACTCCTTTCAGTTTCTCCGCTGGGCCAGCAGTTCTTTCAGCGCCTGGGCGCACTCCTCGTCGCTGAGGGCGTCCAGGGGCACGTCCAGTCCCTCCTGGCGCAGCTCCCAGAGAAGCTCGGTGGTGTCGGGGACGGTGAGTCCCACGTCCTTGAGGCCCTCCACGTCCTGGAACACCTCCTTGGGGGCGCCGTCGGCCACAATTCTCCCCTTGGCCATGACCACCAGGCGGTCGGCCTGGGCGGCCTCGTCCATGTGGTGGGTGATGAGGACCACGGTGACCCCCCGCTCCCGGTTCAGGGTCTTGATGGTGCGCAGCACGTCGGCCCGGCCGATGGGGTCCAGCATGGCGGTGGGCTCGTCCAGGACGATGCACCGGGGCTCCATGGCGATGACCCCGGCGATGGCGATGCGCTGCTTCTGTCCGCCGGAGAGGAGGTGGGGGGCGTGCTCCCGGTACTGGTACATGCCCACCGCCTTCAATGCGTCGTCCACCCGCCGGCGGATCTCCTCCGGGGGCACCCCCAGGTTCTCCGGGGCGAAGGCCACGTCCTCCTCCACCACGTTGGCCACGATCTGGTTGTCCGGGTTCTGGAACACCATGCCCACCGTGCGGCGGATGTCCAGCAGCTTGTCCTCGTCGGCGGTGTCCATACCGTCCACGTACACCTTGCCCCCGGTGGGGAGCAGGATGGCGTTCATGTGCTTGGCCAGGGTGGACTTGCCGCTGCCGTTGTGGCCCAGGACGGCCACGAAGGAGCCCTCCTCAATGTCCAGGGTCACGCCGTCCAGCACGATGGGGGCCACCCCCTCGGCGGTGATATAGGAGAAGCGCACGTCCTCCACGTTGATAATCGATTTTTCCATGAAGATACCTCGTTGTGCAGGGGCGGCCGCAGGCCGCCCTTACTGAATGGTCCAGCGGCCGGTGGCCCCGCAGGGGAGGACCAGGCCGCTCTCGGTGACGGGCAGGCCCAGCTCATCGGAGACGGTGTGCCCGCCGAACCGCTTGGAGATCAGGGTCTCCAGGATGTAGGTGAGCACCGAGGGGGCCAGGCCGGTGGTGTAGGAGTTCAGGATAATGAACAGGGGCTCTTCGGACAGCACCCCGGAGACCAGCTCCACAAAGGGGTACAGGTTCTCCTCCAGCCGCCACACCTCCCCGGAGGGGCCCCGGCCGTAGCTGGGCGGGTCCATGATGATGGCGTCGTACTTCCGCCCCCGGCGGATCTCCCGCTCCACGAACTTGGCGCAGTCGTCCACGATCCAGCGGATGGGGGCGTCCTCCAGGTGGGAGGACTTGGCGTTCTCCCTGGCCCAGGACACCATGCCCCGGGCGGCGTCCACATGGCACACGCTGGCCCCGGCGGCGGCGCAGGCCACCGTGGCTCCCCCGGTGTAGGCGAACAGGTTGAGCACGTTGATGGGCCGGCCGGCGGAGCGGATCTGCTCCTGGGCCCAGTCCCAGTTGGCGGCCTGCTCGGGGAAGAGGCCGGTGTGCTTGAAGTTCATGGGCTTGATGTTGAAGGTGAGGCTGCCGTAGGAGACGGTCCATCGCTCGGGCATGGATTTATTCTGCCACTGCCCCCCGCCGGTGGAGGAGCGGGCGTACCGCCCCGCGTTGTGCTTCCAGCCCCGGTGGGAGCGGGGGGTATTCCAAATGGCCTGGGGGTCGGGGCGGACCAGCAGCTGGTCCCCCCACCGCTCCAGCTTCTCCCCCCGGGAGCAGTCGATCAATTCATAGTCCTTCCAGCGGTCGGAACGCCACATATGGGAGCCACCTCTCATACAAATTAAAACTAATATAGTATATCATTCCCGCCGGGGACCGTCAATGAAAAGTGGGGACAATTCCGCCTGAATCGGCCCCGCGGGGGAAAGCCCCGCAAAAGATTCCCGCCTCCCCATTGACGGACGCGGGCGGCCGGACCATAATAGGGGGCGAAGGCTTCAATAAGAAAGGTGGATCACCTGTGGATTTATACGGAACGCTGGGCGCCTCCTGCGCCCGGCGGGAGATTTTGACGGCCATGTTTCAGGCGGGGATGACCGGGGCCCGGCTGAACCTGTCCCACACCACCCTCCCGGAGTGCGCCTCCCTGCTGGAGGAGGAGTTCTGGCCCGCCGCCCGGCAGGCGGGGGTGGAGGCCAGCCTGATCGTGGACCTCCAGGGCCCGGAGCTGCGGGTGGGGCGGCTGGAGGAGCCGGTTCCCCTCCAGGAGGGAGGCTCCGCCCTGCTGGGTGCCGGGGGCATTCCCGTCCCCCGGAGCGTGGTGGAGGCCGCCCGGCCCGGGGACCAGATCTCCCTGGACGACAGCGCCCTTCTGCTGACGGTGGAGGAGGCCAATCCTGACTGCCTGACCTGCCAGGTGGAGCGGGGTGGGCTTCTCAAGAGCCGCAAGAGCCTGGCCCTGCTGGGCCGGGAGGTGGACTCCCCCACCCTGACGGCGGAGGACCGGGCCAACCTGGCCCAGGCGGGCCGGTTTGGGGTGACCCACATTCTACAGCCCTTCGTGCGGGGGCGGGAGGACCTCCTGACCCTGCGCTCCGCCCTGGCGGAGCTGGGGCTGGACCAGGTGAAGATCATGGCCAAGATCGAAAACCGGCGGGGAATGGAGAAGCTGGACGAGATTTTGGAGGAGGCGGACGTGATCTGCATTGCCCGGGGGGATCTGGGGAACAGTATGCCCCTGTGGGAGCTCCCCTCCGCCCAGAAGCGCATCGCCCGAACATGCCGGGCGGCGGGGAACCCCTTCTTTGTGGTGACCCAGCTGCTGTGGTCCATGGAGGAGCGGGCGGTGCCCACCCGGGCGGAGGTGAGCGACATCTACAACGCGGTGCTGGACGGCTCCTGCGCCCTGATGCTCACCGGCGAGACCGCCGCGGGCCGCCACCCTCTGGAGGCCATGGAGTACCTGGCCAAAACCGCCCGGTGCGCCCTGCGGGATTTAAACCCGGACGTATCGCTTTTCCCCCCGAAGGGGGTGGAAACCGCAACAAAAACATTGAAATTGGGAGATTCCGTACAATGGAGAACGTGAAACAGATTTTATTTGTCAACGCCTGCATGCGGGGGCCGGAGCGCTCCCGCACCTGGAAGCTGTGCCAGACCTTTTTGAAGGCCTGCAAAAACCGCTGGCCGGAGGCGGAGATCCGGGAGCGGGACCTGACCGCCTCCCCCCTGCCGGTGCTCACCACAGAGCTGGACGACCGGCGGCACCAGCGCTTCCCCGAAAATCCCCGGGACCCCATGTTCGACCCGGCCCACGAGGTGGCCCAGGCCGACCTGGTGGTGATCGGGGCCCCCTACTGGGACCTGACCTTCCCGGCGGCCCTGAAGGTCTATCTGGAGTGGGCCAGCATGCTGGGCGTCACCTTCCGCTACACCCAGGAGGGGGAGCAGGTGGGCATGAGCCGTGCCAGGGAGCTGGTCTTTCTCACCACCGCCGGAGGCCCTCTGGAGGGGCAGAACTACGGCTTCGACTATCTCAAGGGGCTGGCCGCCATGTTCGGCATCCCCTCCGCCCGGTGTCTGTCCGCCCAGGAGCTGGACATCCAGGGCAACGACCAGGAGGCCATTTTACAGGAGGCCCAGGAGCGGGCCGCAGCATTGGCCGCGAACCTCTAAAATACAAAAAATAGAACACAGCCGCCAGCGATGCTGGCGGCTGTGTTAATTTCCAATAGCACAAAACAGGGAATCAGGTTTCCACCACCAGATAGCCGTTGTCCAGCTCCCAGCAGCGCAGGCCCTGGTCCCGGAGGGAGCCGGCCCCCTCCGCGTCGATGTCCTCCCGGATGGCCCGGGCCTCCTCCGGGGTGCGGACGGGATATTCCAGGTAGCTGTCCACCTGGAAGGGGGTGCACAGCGTCACCGCCTCGCCCAGGGGGTTGTCGAAGGCGATGGAGGTCAGGACTCCCTGCTCATAGAGCTTGGTGAATCCCTTGTTGTCGTCCCGGACCGAGGTGACAAAGCCATCCCGGACCTGGACCTGGTATCCGGCTCCTCCGTAGACCGTGGCGCCGTCCGGGTCCTCCTCCACCACCTCCAGCTCTCCCTGCTCAAAGGCCCACAGGGGGCCGTCCCCCTGGGTGAGGGCCTCCGTCTGTTTGGCGTGCAGGCACCAGTGGTAGAAAATCAGGGAAAACAGCGCGATGGAGACCAGCACCGTGGCCGCCAGCAGGGCGGCCAGCCTGCCCCGGGAGATGCGAATGACAGAATTTGTCCGTTCCATGGGGTGCGCCTCCTATTTTCCTATAAAATGGGGTCCTCTATGGCCCCATCATACCAGATCCGATCCCGCATAGCAAGAGAAAGGGACGGGTTTCTCTTGTCCGGATTTGGGAAACCTGATATACTATCCAGGTACAAGATTCTGCTGCTGCACGACGAATTTTGGGAGGAGACCCATTATGAAAAAACTGATGGTCCTGGACGGCAACTCCATTGTCAACCGGGCCTTTTACGGGGTGAGCCAGAACCTCACCACCCGGGCGGGACAGCCCACCAACGCCATTTTCGGCTTTCTGAACATTTTAACGAAACTGCTGGACGAGGGGAAGCCGGACGCCCTGTGCGTCACCTTCGACCGGAAGGCCCCCACCTTCCGGCATCTGGCCTACGAGGGCTACAAGGCCACCCGGAAGGGGATGCCGGATGAATTGGCCAGCCAGCTCCCCCTGCTCAAGGACGTGCTGGCGGCCATGAACATCCCCATGTACGAGCTGGACGGCTGGGAGGCGGACGACCTCATCGGCACCATCTCGGCAAAGGACACCGCCGCCGGGTGGGAGACGGTCATCGTCACCGGGGACAAGGACTCCCTCCAGCTGGTCACCGACACCACCACCGTGAAGCTGGTGTCCACCCGCATGGGCCGCACCACCACCCGTGACATGACCCCGGAGGCCTTCCGGGAGGAGTACGGCTTCGACCCCATCCACATCATCGACCTGAAGGCCCTCATGGGTGACTCTAGCGACAACATCCCCGGGGTGAAGGGGGTGGGAGAGAAGACCGCCATGGCCCTGGTCCAGCGGTACGGCTCCATTGACGACCTGTACGCCGCCCTGCCTGAGGTGGAGATGGCCCCCGGCACCCCCGCCAAGCCCGGGGTGATCAAAAAGCTCACCGAGGGAGAGGACCAGGCCCGCATGTCCTATGACCTGGCCACCATCCACACCGACGCCCCCATCGACTTCGCCCCGGAGAACAACCTCCGGAAGGAGCCCAACGGCCCCGCCCTGTATCAGCTGTTCCTGGACTTGGAATTTGCCAAGCTCATCGACAAGTTCCACCTCACCGCCCCCCAGGGGGAGGGAGCCGTCCAGGAGGAGGCGGCCGCCCAGGTGAACACGGCCAGCGAGGCGGTGGAGACCCGGGAGCGGCTGGAGGAGCTGCTGGCCCTCTGGCGGGGGCTTGACGAGGTGAACGTGCTGGCCCTGCCCTCCCTGGATGTGATCTGCGTGGAGTGGGCGGAGACGGAGAGCCAGCACCGGGCCGCCCTGCTGTTTGCCGGCAAGCTGGAGTGCTACAACGACGCTCTCAAGGCCCTGTTTGCCCCGGATATCAAAAAGGTGGTCCACGGCTCCAAGGAGCTGTGGAAGGGGCTGCTGGACGAGGGAATCACCCCCGGCGGCATCGTCTTTGACACGGAGGTGGCCGCCTATCTGCTGGCCCCCACCGACGGCAGCTACGATTTGGAGAAGCTGGGCATCACCTACTACAACCAGGAGTTCCCCAAGGCCAAGACCTATCTGGAGGAGGGGGCCTTCGGCCCTCTGGCCGACCCGGCCGCCCCCGCCGCCGCCCTGCTGTCCCACACCGCCCTCATCGGGGCCCTGCGGAAGACCCTCTCCCAGCGGCTGGAGGAGCTGGGGCTGAACAAGATTTATCAGGAGGTGGACCTCCCCCTGTGCCCGGTGCTGGCCGAAATGGAGGAAATCGGGGTGCTGGTGGACCGGGGGGCCCTGGTGGCGTTCGGGGAGATGCTCTCCGACGGCATCGACAAGGTGCAGGCCACCATCTATGAACTGGCCGGGGAGGAGTTCAACATCAACTCCACCCAGCAGCTGGGCCGCATCCTCTTTGACCAGTTGGGCCTGCCCCCGGTGAAGAAGACCAAGACGGGTTACTCCACCAATGCGGAAGTGCTGGACAAGCTCCGGGGCAAGCACCCCATCATTGAGCAGATTCTGGACTACCGGCAGCTCACCAAATTGAAGTCCACCTATGTGGACGGCCTGGGCAAGGTGATCGGGGACGACGGGCGCATCCACACCTGCTTCCAGAACACCGTCACCGCCACCGGCCGCCTCAGCTCCGCCGAGCCCAACCTCCAGAACATCCCCATCCGCACCCCTCTGGGGGCGGAGCTGCGCAAGATGTTCGTGGCCGGGCCGGGGATGGCCCTGGTGGACGCGGACTACTCCCAGATCGAGCTGCGGCTCCTGGCCCACATGGCCGGGGACGAGAAGATGATCGAGGCCTTCCGCTCCGGCCGGGACTTCCACACGGTCACCGCCGCCCAGGTGTTCGGGGTGGAGCCCGACCAGGTTTCCGCTGAGATGCGCCGCAGCGCCAAGGCGGTGAACTTCGGCATCGTCTACGGCATCTCCGCCTTCTCCCTGAGCCAGGACATCGGGGTCACCGTGGCCGAGGCCAAGGCGTATATGGACCGTTACTTTGCCACCTACCCCGGCGTGCGGGCCTACATGGACCACGTGGTGGAGCAGGCCAAGGCGGACGGCTATGTGTCCACCCTCATGGGCCGCCGCCGCTGGCTGCCCGAGCTGAAGTCCTCCAACTTCAACACCCGGTCCTTCGGGGAGCGGGTGGCCCTGAACATGCCCATCCAGGGCACCGCCGCCGACATCATCAAGCTGGCCATGCTCCGGGTGCGGGACCGGCTGAAGGCCGAGGGGCTCCGGGGACAGCTGGTCCTCCAGGTCCACGACGAGCTCATCGTGGAGTGCCCCCAGGAGGAGCAGGAGCGGGTGTGCGCCCTCCTCCAGGAGGAGATGGAGGGCGTGTTCCCCCTGTCCGTCCCCCTGGTGGCGGAGACCCACGCGGGGCAGAGCTGGGCGGAGTCTCATTGATGGTTTTTGCAGGGAGTTTCGCCGCCTTTTCTCCTTAAGCCTTCCCCCCTGGGGGGAAGGTGGCCCCGAAGGGGCCGGATGAGGGGGCAGGTTTCGGCCAACTCGTAGGGCGCGACGACTCGGCGTGCCGTTTCGCAGGGGTTTCGCCCTGCGGGGCGAGGTACTTTCCCAACGATGGGAAAGTACCCAAAGGATCGCCGGGGGACGGCTCAGGATGGACACTTCGTGTCCATATTCGCCTTACCCCCGGTCCCCCGTTACGGGGGACGCGTACCTGCAAAGTTAAGCGGAACTTCCGGCGCGCAAAATCTGAGTGGCTGGTCTAAATTTTTGCCGGACCACCGGGCCCTGAGTGAGAGAAAAATTTCAGCGGTGCGGTCCCGCTTCTGCGCCTGGGGATCTCAGCCAACGGTCCGGAGAGCAGTTACCGCCAGACTGGGGACGTCGGCTCGGCAAACTGAGGCGCGGTAGTGGAAGCGTGAACCCTGAAATTTATGCATACGCAGGCCCCCCGTGGGGCCGGACGGAATCGCACCCAGGCACTCCTGACTTTGCGCGCCGGAAGGGCTGTACGATGTTCAAGGGGTAACCCCCGTAAACGGGGTCCGGGGAAAGGCGACTATGAGCACAAAGTGCTCATCTGGAGCCGTCCCCGGCGGCGTTTTGGTGACTTTGCCGCCGCGGGCAAAGTCACTCGCCGCCCGCAGGCGGCGAAACTCCCCGCCCCCGCGAAACAGAATCCGCCCCCTCTGCCCGCCCCAGGCGGACAAAATTCTGTACAGAACGGACATGAAAACAGGAGCGCTCCCCCCGGATTCTGGTGGAAACGTCCATTGACGAATGGAGGGGGGTGTTTTACAATAAAACAAACTTAAAGTTTGATTTTTGCAGAAAGGAGCCGCCGCCATGTATCCGTATGCTGAGACCTCTATGTGGATGAATGCCTCTGCCGGTTGTGGAACAGAGGCGGCTTTCTGTTGCTCTGCCCGTCGGAACCACTCCGCCTCCCACACTGCCCGGATTCTGGACACCATGGTAATGGTGTCCATTTTTGCTATTCTGGGGGTAGTGGGCGGCGTGCTGGCGGCGCTCCTGCTTCTGGCAGGGGTACTGCTGATTATGCTGGCCCGGATTTCCCGGGCCGGGGCTCCAAAGAGACGGCTGCTTACCATTTAAGTTTCGGTAAAGAAGCGGCTTCGTTCTTTGGAGCGGAGCCGCTTTTTTATATTCCGTGCCCTGGGGCGGACCCGCTCCTCTCCTCCGGCACAAATCCATTGAAAAAAGGAGTAACATGACATGAACAGCAAAAAGTTTCTTGCCTTCACCATGGCCGCGGCCATGACGCTGTCCCTGGCCGCCTGCGGCGGCAACGGCGGAAGCGCCAGCAGCGCCGGCGGCTCCAGCGCCAGCGCCTCTGCCGGCGATACCACCGGCACCGCCTCCGGCAATTTTGTGAAAGAGGTGGTTGATCCCACCGGCGCCGCCTTCAAGATCGGCGCCACCGGCCCCCTCACCGGCGACGCCTCCATCTACGGCCTGGCCGCCTACCGGGGCGCCCAGATTGCGGTGAACGAGATCAACTCTGAGGGCGGCGACATCCAGTTCGAGCTGAACTACCAGGACGACCAGAACGTGCCCGAGACCGCCGTCAACGCCTTCAACAACCTGAAGGACTGGGGCATGCAGATCTCCCTGGGCTCCGTCACCACCCAGCCCGGCATCGCCACCTCCCAGTACAACTTCGAGGACCGGATCTTCGCCCTGACCCCCTCCGCCTCCTCTCCCGACGTCATCGCCAACAAGGACAACGTGTTCCAGATGTGCTTCTCCGACCCCAACCAGGGCCTGGCCTCCGCCCAGTATATCTATGAGCAGAACCTGGGCGAGAATGTGTACATCATCTGGAAGAATGACGACGTGTACTCCACCGGCATCAAGGACCAGTTTGTGGCCGAGGCCGAGGAGCTGGGTCTGAACATCGTGGGCGACTCCACCTTCACCACCGACACCTCCAATGACTTTACCGTCCAGCTCACCGACGCCCAGCAGAAGGGCGCCGATCTGGTCTTCCTGCCCATGTACTATCAGCCCGCCTCTCTGATCCTCACCCAGGCCGACTCCATGGGCTATGAGCCCAAGTTCTTCGGCGTGGACGGCATGGACGGCATCCTGACCATGGAGGGCTTCGACGCCTCCCTGGCCGAGGGCGTTATACTGCTGACTCCCTTCAACGCCGACGCCACCGACGACGCCACCGTGGCCTTCGTCACTGAGTATGAGAGCCTCTACGGCGAGACCCCCAACCAGTTTGCCGCCGACGCCTACGACTGCATCTACGCCCTGAAGCTGGCTCTGGAGACCGCCGGCTGCACCCCCGACATGACCGCTGAGGCCATCAACGACGCCCTGATCGCGGCGTTCCCCACCATCACCCTGACCGGCCTCACCGGCGACGGCGAGGGCATCACCTGGGACTCCACCGGCGCGGTGTCCAAGGCCCCCAAGGGCATGGTCATCGAGAACGGCGCTTACGTGGGCATGGACTAAGGTCCCCGCTCCCGGCGTCTGACAAACCACTTCCCTTCCCTGGACGGGCCGCCTTCTCTGGGGCGGCCCCGTCCGGGGCGGGGTGCTGTAAATGAGAGAGGGGACGCATCGGAAAGGAGCCGGAGGGCTCCACAGGCTGTCGAGAACTCTCCGGATTAAGATTTCGGAGGGAAAGATAGTGTGAAAGAAAACCGTCAGGGTTGTCTTTCACGTGCAATCAGGCTACTTTTCAGAATGTTCTAACATTCTGAAAAGTGCTGCACAGCTTGTCGAAACAACCGTTTCGACAAGCTGTGCTCCGGCTGTTTTCCGGTGCGCCCCGGAAAAAAGGGGAATCAATATGGATATTACCATTATCCTGAATTATCTGATCCGTGGCTTGAGCCTGGGCAGCGTGTACGCCATCATCGCCCTGGGCTACACCATGGTCTACGGCATCGCCAAGATGCTGAACTTTGCCCACGGCGACGTCATCATGGTGGGCGGGTACGTCTGCTTCTTCGCCATGAGCGGGCTGTCAGGCAATTTCGCCGAGGGTTCTGTGGCCGCCACGGTGGTGCCCGCCGTGGCGGGGACCCTGCTGGCCATGGCGGTGTGCACCGTGCTGGGCGTGGTCATCGAGCGCCTGGCCTACAAGCCGCTGCGGCAGGCGCCGTCTCTGGCGGTGCTCATCACCGCCATCGGCGTGAGTTACTTTTTACAAAACGCGGCGCTGCTGCTGTGGTCCTCCAACCCCAAGGTGTTCACCCCGGTCACCGGCCGGGGCAGCCTGCAGGTGGGAGCGCTGTCCATCAGCTATGTGACGCTGCTCACCATTGCGGCCTGTATCATCATCATGGTGGTCCTCACCGCCTTCACCAGCCGCACCAAGCTGGGCAAGGCCATGCGGGCCGTGTCTGAGGACAAGGGGGCGGCCCAGCTCATGGGCATCAACGTGAACGCCACCATCTCCCTCACCTTCGCCATCGGCTCCGCCCTGGCGGCCATCGCCGGGGTGCTGTACATGTCCGCCTACCCCACTCTGACCCCCACCACCGGCTCCATGCCCGGCATCAAGGCCTTTACCGCCGCGGTGTTCGGGGGCATCGGCTCCATTCCCGGGGCCATGCTGGGCGGCCTGCTGCTGGGCGTGATCGAGATTTTCGCCGGCGCTTACATCTCCACCCAGCTCCAGAACGCCATCGTCTTTGCGGTGCTCATCGTGGTGCTGCTGGTGAAGCCCGCCGGTCTGCTGGGCAAGATGGTCCAGGAGAAAGTGTAAAGGGGGCGGAGAGTATGAATCGAATTCTGCAAATGAAAAAATCCACCCGCTCCAGCCTGTTTACCTACGGACTGGTCATCGGGGCCTACCTGATCATTCAGCTGCTGCGCTCCTTCCGGGAGGGCGGCGTGGGCTCGGTGCTGGAGGGGCAGCTGGTCCCCATCTGCGCCTATGTGACCATGGCCCTGGCCCTCAACCTGGTGGTGGGCGTCTCCGGCGAGCTGTCCCTGGGCCACGCGGGCTTTATGAGCATCGGCGCCTTTGCCGGCTGCTCGGTGGCCGCCGCCCTGCAGAACAGCGTGGAGATGGAACCCCTCCGTCTGGCTCTGGCCATGGTGCTGGGCGGCGTGATCGCCGGCATCTTCGGCTTTCTCATCGGCGTGCCGGTCCTCCGCCTCAACGGCGACTATCTGGCCATCGTCACCTTGGCCTTCGGCGAGATTATCAAGAGCCTGGTCACCAACGTCTATCTGGGCGTGGATGAGAACGGCCTGCACTTCAGCTTCCTGAGCGACAACACCAATCTCTCCGAGACCGGTGTGGAGCTCATCCGGGGCCCCGTGGGCGTCACCAACTCCGCCCGCATCGCCACCTTTACCGCCGGCGTGGTGCTGGTGCTGGTGGCCCTGTTCGTGATCTTCAATCTGGTGAACAGCCGCACCGGCCGGGCCATCATGGCCGCCCGGGACAACCGGATTGCCGCCGAGAGCGTGGGCATCAGCGTCACCAAGTACAAGATGATCGCCTTTGTCACCTCCGCCGTCCTGGCGGGGGCCGCCGGCACCCTGTACGGCTGCGGCCAGGTCACCTTTACCGCCACCAAGTTCGACTTCAACACCTCCATTCTGATCCTGGTGTTTGTGGTGCTGGGCGGCCTGGGCAACATGTGGGGCTCAGTGATCGCCGCCGCCGCCCTGACCATCCTGCCCGAGGCCCTGCGCCAGTTTGCCGACTACCGGATGCTGGTGTACGCCATCGTGCTGATTCTGGTCATGCTGGCCACCAACAACCCCACGTTGTGGAATTTCATCGCCCGTGTGCGTGAGGAGCGCCAGGAGAAGAAAGAAGGTGCCAAACAATGAGCCGAATTCCCAAGGAGCCCGTCAAGCTGGTCACCGTCCCAAGCCCCAACAAGATCCCTGAGCGGGACATTGACAAGAGCCCCATTCTGGAGTGCCAGCATCTGGGCATCGACTTCGGCGGCCTGTCTGCCGTCAAGGACTTCAACATGGCCATCGGCCGCACCGAGATCGCCGGCCTCATCGGCCCCAACGGCGCGGGCAAGACCACCGTTTTCAACCTGCTCACCAAGGTGTATCAGCCCACCCGGGGCACCATCCTGCTGGACGGGGTGGACACCCACAACATGAACACCGTCCAGGTGAACAAGGCGGGCATCGCCCGCACCTTTCAGAACATCCGCCTGTTCAACAACCTGACGGTGGAGGACAACGTGAAGCTGGGCCTTCACAACCACATCGGCTACGGATTCTGGAGCGGCATCTTCCGCCTGCCCAGCTATTGGAAGGAGGAAAAGGTAGCCCACGAGCGGGCCATGGAGCTGCTGTCTATTTTCGACATGGGCTATCTGGCCAAGTACAAGGCGGGCTCCCTGCCCTACGGTGCCCAGCGGAAGCTGGAGATCGTCCGGGCCCTGGCCACCAACCCCAGCCTGCTCCTGCTGGACGAGCCGGCGGCGGGCATGAACCCCTCCGAGACCGCCGAGCTTATGGAGAACATCGTGAAGATCCGGGACACCTTCGGCATCGCCATTCTGCTCATCGAGCACGACATGAGCCTGGTCATGGGCATCTGCGAGGGCATCGCAGTTCTGAACTTCGGCCAGATCATCGCCAAGGGCACCCCGGACGAGATCAAAAACGACCCGGTGGTCATCGAGGCCTACCTGGGCAAGAAAAAGGAGGCGTAAGGCCGATGGAGACACTTCTGAACGTAGAGGGCATCAATGTCTACTATGGGGCCATTCACGCCATCAAGGACATCTCCTTCCACGTGAATGAGGGGGAGATCGTCACCCTCATCGGAGCCAACGGCGCGGGCAAGACCACCACCCTGCAGACCATCTCCGGCCTGCTCCGGTCCAAGACCGGGAGCATCACCTTTGAGGGGCAGAACATCAGCAACGTGCGCGCGGACAAGCTGGTGGCCCGGGGCCTGGCCCAGGTGCCCGAGGGCCGCCGGGTATTCCTCCAGATGTCGGTGGAGGAGAATCTGGAGATGGGGGCCTACACCCAGTCCCCCTCCGGCGTCCCCGCCGATCTGGAGATGGTGTTTGAGCTCTTTCCCCGGCTGAAGGAGCGCCGCCGCCAGGTGGCCGGCACCCTCTCCGGCGGCGAGCAGCAGATGCTGGCCATGGGCCGGGCCCTCATGTCCCACCCCAAACTGCTCATGCTGGACGAGCCCTCCATGGGTCTGGCCCCCATCCTGGTGGAACAGATCTTTGAGATCATCCAGAACCTGAACAAGAACGGCTCCACCATCCTTCTGGTGGAGCAGAACGCCCAGATGGCCCTGTCCGTGGCCCACCGGGGCTACGTGCTGGAGACCGGCCGCGTGGTCACCACCGGCACCGGCGAGGAGCTCATCGAGAGCCCCGAGATCAAAAAGGCCTACCTGGGCGGGTAACCTACTTTCTTTGAACAGAAAGTAGGCAAAGAAACTTTCTGCGAAACTTCGTTTCGCTTCTGAGGAACTATCAGGTTTCGGAGGGAAAGATAGTGTGAAAGAAAACCGTCAGGGTTTTCTTTCACGTGCAATCAATCCACGTTTCAGAATGAAGTTCTGAAACGCGGTGCAAAGAAATTTTCTGCGAAACTGCGTTTCGCCTCTGCCTGGTTTGGACCGTGAGCGTTTCACGCTGGTGCTATTTTTTGTATACAAGTAAAACAGGGGCGGCCCCATCGGGCCGCCCCTCTTTCGATTTATCGTATTTCAAGATACGGCGGGCCGGCCAGTGTCTGGCCCCTACGAAAAAGAAGGAAACGCTTCCAGATTCGCCGTAGGGGCGGGTCCCAGACCCGCCCGTCCCTGAGATTCCATCCCATGTAGGGCGCGGCCTCCCGGACGCGCCGCCTCACGGCATTCCGTAGGGGCGGCACACCGGGCCGCCCGCCTGTTTTTACGCCTGCCCGCAGATGGCGTGAATATCCCGGCACAGCTCCTCCACCGCCTGGGGCGTGGTGGCCCAGCTGGTGCAGAAGCGGACGACAGACCGCCCGTCCTCCAGGTCGGCCCAGTGGTTGAAGCTGTACTTCCGGGCCAGGGCCTCCCGCTGCTCCCGGGTGAGGACGGGGAACTGCTGGTTGGTGGGGGAGTCAAAGGCCATCTCCACCCCGCAGTCCCGGAAGGTGTCCCGGATGCGCCGGGCCTGCTCCACCGCCTGGCGGCCCAGCTGGAAATAGAGGCCGTCCTCAAAGAGGACCTCGAACTGGATGCCCAGCAGCCGCCCCTTGGCCAGCATGCCCCCCATGCGTTTGACCATGTACCGGAAGTCCCGCTGGATGGCCAGGTTGGGGATGACCACCGCCTCCCCCAGGAGGGCCCCCACCTTGGTGCCGCCGATGTAGAACACATCGGAGAGCTGGGCCAGGTCGGCCAGGGTCACGTCGTTCTCCGGGGCAGCCAGGCCGTAGCCGCACCGGGCCCCGTCGATATACAGGGGGATGTGCCGCTGCCAGCACACCTGGTGGATGGCCTTCAGCTCCGCCTTGGTGTACAGGGTGCCCAGCTCGGTGGGCTGGGAGAGGTAGACCAGGCCGGGCTGGACCGTGTGTTCGTGGCTGGGGTCGGTCCAGTGGGCGGCGCACAGCTTGGCGATCTGCTGGGCGGTAATTTTCCCGTCTTTGCTGGGGAGGGCCAGTACCTTGTGCCCGGTGGCCTCCACCGCCCCGGTCTCGTGGGTGTTGATATGGCCGGTGTCGGCGCAGACCACCCCCTGGTAGGGCTTTAAAATGGCGGCGATGACGATCTGGTTGGCTTGGGTGCCGCCGCTTACAAATTCGATGGTGGACTGGGGCAGGCCGCAGGCCTGCCGGATCAGGGTCTTAGCCCGCTCGCAGTGCTCGTCCTTCCCATAGCCGGGGGTCTGCTCCAGATTGGTCTCCAGCAGCCGCTCCAGGATCTTGGGGTGGGCCCCCTCGCTGTAGTCGCATTCAAAACGCAGCATATGAAATCGTCCTTTCTTCTCATCTCACACTGAGCTTGATGGGCTCGTTTTCAAAAAAACCATCCGCGCCCTGGTGGAGCGGTCCGGATCGTACCGGTACCCCAGCCCCTGAAAGGTGAGCAGGCCGTCGGGGTGGGTTGTTCCCGTCTCCGCCAGCCACCGGACCATCTCGCCCCGGGCCATTTTGCACAGGGTCCCCTTCTCCACCACCTTGCCGTCGGGGCGCAGCTCCCCAAATACGCAGGTGACCACCCGCACCGAGGGGAACAGGTGGGGAAGGACCGCCCGGCTGTACTCCTTGGAGGCCAGATCCAGCACCCAGCCGCTCTCCCCCGCCAGGGCCCGGGCCAGCTTCTCCCCCCAGAAGGCGTACAGGTCCCGGCAGCCGTCCACCGCCAGCCTGGCCCCCATCTCCAGCCGGTAGGGGACCACCCCGTCGAAGGGGCGGAGCAGGCCGTAAAAGCCGGAGAGGATGCGCAGATGCTCCTGGAGGAACTTGTATTGCCCCGTCTCAAACACCCGTGCACCCATGGTCTGGTACTGGATGCCCACATAGGACAGGAGGGCGGGGGTGAGGCTGTGCTCCAGGTCCATGGTCCGCAGCCGCTCTACATTGAGGGCGGCAATGGCGTCGTTGCACTTCCACAGCTTCTGGAGCTCCGCAGGCGAGAGGTTCCGCAGGGCGGTGAGCAGCCGTCCGGTCTCCGGCAGAAACCCGGGCAGCCCCCGGGGCGGCAGGGTGTCTCGGTCCTCCCGCATCTGCTTGGCGGGGGAAATGATGATCCGCATGGCGGCCTCCTTTTGGGAAATTGATCCATATAAAACCGGCGTCTGTTTTATTATAATATTTTCGTGGGAAAAAACAAGGAAAAAAGTCCTTGACCTTGACGGTGCGTCAACTGGTACTATAGGACCCGAGGAGGGATTTGGATGGAATATACGATCCGGGAGCTGGCGGACCTGTCCGGAGTGACCACCCGCACTCTGCGCTGGTACGACCAGATCGGTCTGCTCAAGCCGGGCCGGGTGGCGGAGAACGGCTACCGCTACTACGGCCCGGCCCAAGTGGACCGGCTGCAGGACATCTTGTACTACCGGGCCCTCGGGGTGGAGCTGGCCCAGATCAAGGCCTGCCTGGACGATCCCTCCTTTGACCGGCTCGCCGCCCTCCGCGGCCACCTGACTGCTCTGGAACAGGAGCAGGCCCGGCTGGAGGCGCTGATCCGTTCGGTACGCAAGACCATTTCGGCACAGGAAAGGAAGGAACTTATGAACGATCAGGAGAAATTTGAGGCGCTGAAGCAGCAGATTGTCACCACCCACGAGGAGCGCTATGGCCGGGAGGCCCGTCAGAAGTACGGAGACCCCATGGTGGATGCCGCCCAGAACGCCGTACGCAATTTGACCCAGGAGCAGTACCGGGAGTGGAAGGAGCTGGAGGAGGAGATCCAGCGCCGCTTGGAGGCGGCCGTTCAAGCCGGCCTCGGTCCGGACAGTCAGGAGGGCCGGGAGGTCGCCCGTCTCCACAAACGCTGGCTGACGGTCACCGGGAACGCCTACGATCCGTCCATGCACATGGGGCTGGCCCAGCTCTACATCCAGGACGAGCGCTTTACCGCCTACTACGACCGGACGGTCCCCGGCTGCGCCCGCTTCCTCTGCGATGCGGTGTGCCGCTGGGCAGATCAGATCTGATCTGATCTGATTTTGCGCCGGGGAGGGCCCCTCCCCGGCATTTTAAAAAAAGAAAAAATTTTTTAAAAAAACACTTGCCAAAGATTCTCTTCTATGCTATACTAATCAAGCCGTCAGGGGAGAGCCCCCTGTGGAAATGAGTTGCGGCTGTAGCTCAGTTGGATAGAGTGTTTGGCTACGAACCAAAAGGTCGCGGGTTCGAATCCCTCCAGCCGTACCAAAACAAAAGGCAACTGCGAAAGCAGTTGCCTTTTGTTTTGGGTTCCGGCCGCCGGAGGCGGCCTCCACCCTTTGGGATTTCAAATGCTCGGCGGAAGTGAATTCCGCCTGCGCCGAGGTTTTGCCTGGGGCAAAACGCTCGCACGGCGCAAAGGCGCCGCCGGCCAGAAGGCCGGTAGGCCGGCTCCCTCCCGTGTGTTCATTTCATAACCCGTATTTCAAATCTCTATTTTAAACGATCTTCCAAACAGAAAGGCATGATTTGTTCTGTGTCTTTCTGTTTGGTTTTCTTTCCCGAGGGACCCCCCTTCCCCTTCTTCCGCGAGTCTCATTCCAGCGGACGCGGCTATTTCATTTTTTTCTGGATGTGGTATAATGGACCAACAACATAGAGAGGAGGCAGCATTCTGTGTATCAAATCGCCGTCTGTGACGACGAGCAGTCCGACCTGCACCAGTCCGTTCAGCTCACCGAGCGCATCTTGCAGGAGGCGGAGATTCCCTGCGATGTCACCGCCTACGGTAGCGGCGTGGACCTTCTGCGCGAAATTCAGCAGGGCAGGCATTTCGATCTTCTGCTTTTGGATGTGATCATGGATGCGCTGGACGGGATGGCGCTGGCCAGCCATCTGAAAGAGCAGGCCGCCCCCCCGGATATTGTATTCATCTCCACCGACCGGGACATGGCTCTGCTGGGCTATCACGTAAACGCCAAGCGCTACCTGGCCAAGCCGCTGGATCGGGATGAACTGCGGGAGGCCCTGCTGCACTGCTATCAGGAGATGCGGCGGCGCACGGGAGGCAGTGAACAGCTTCTCCTCCCCACCGATACAGGTCAACTCCGCGTCTCCCTCAGAGACATCCGGTACGCCGAGCCCAGCGGGCGGCACACCTGCCTGCACCTCACAGAGGGACAGGAGATCGTCCGGCTCCCCCTCTCCCGGCTGGCGGAGCGCCTGCCGGAATCGCAGTTCATCTACTGCCACCGAACTGTTCTGGTCAATCTGGCCTTTGTTCACCGGCTCCGGCAGCGGGATCTGGAGCTCACCAGCGGGGAAATCCTCCCGGTCAGCCGTTACCGCTTCGCTCAGGTGCGTCAGGCGCTGCTGAATCTCCTTGATGCCTGAGGGGAATGGACTGACAGAGCCGGTAAAATCAGCTCCCTGCTCTATACGGAGCAGGGAGCCATAACGCGCTGTGATCTGTTGATCATCCCTTTACCGAAGCCGGGCTGCTGCCCGGCTTCTTTTTTGTCCTCGGGGCCGGCGGGGCGCAATCTGGTAGTGGAGCCGGAAAGCTTCCTAACACCGCCTCTGCGCGCTCCATCGTCAGACAAGTCCCCGGCGCAAAACGGGAATCTTGGACACGACGGCCGCAAACAGCAGCGAGATCAGGACCGTCACTCCCAGCCGCACCCCCACAAACATCAGAATGCTCATTTGCGCCCCCGCCGTCCGGGTCACCGCCTCCAACACCAGGACGTGGACCCAGTAGATCCCAAACACCCGGTTGGACAGCCAGGCCATGGGGGCCGAGAGGGCCGCCTCTACTTTGGCGTGGTTCTCAAAAAAAGTGCGGACCAGGACAAATACCGCCGCCGCGGTGAAGTAGTGGTGCAGGCGGTAACCTCCGTTAAAGGGCAGCAGAATGGACTGCGGGGAGGCCTGTCTCAGGTTTCCCAGGGCCGCGATGAGATAGGTCGCCGCGCCCAGAACGTACAGCAGCCGCCGCGCCCGGGGCGTCAGCTTCCGGCCTCCCAGCCAGTATCCCAGCAGGAAATAGCCCAGATACCCCTCCATCAGCGGGCCGAACAGATGGATGTACACCGGCTGGGCCAAATTGAGTATAGGCTGAATGGCAGTGGGAAACAAAATGATTCCCACCAGCAGAAGGAGCTGATTCCCACTGCAGCCCTCCGTCATTCTCTTTAAAAAGGGGCACAGAAGATAGATCCCCAGCAGGGTGTAGACAAACCACATGTGGTAGCTGTGCCCCTGATTGAGCAGACCGGCGAGGAAGTCCCGCAGCCGGAAGGTCTCTCCGCGCATCAGGAGACTCCCCCCGTAGTAGATGAGATTCCACACCACCAGGGGAATCCCAAGCTTGGGCAGATTTTTGCGGTAGAATGGTCCAATCTGACGCGTCCCCTCCCGCGAGAGCATCAGGTATCCGCTCAGCATGAAGAACAGCGGAACCCCCACCCGGGTGAAGGCGTCCAATGCAACGCACAGCTTCCAGGACGGGGCGCCGTACACTCCGGTGTTGGTGACCACCGGCACAAGGGTGTGGAGGAGAAGAACCGAAAAAATGGCAAAGCATCGGAGGAAATCCAAATAGGCCGCACGCTGTCTCATAATTACCTCCCGCCGCCGGGCCCCGTCCGTAGACCGGCCCCAGAGCGCTCTCTTTATTTGCGCTGCTGAAAAAGGAAAATGTCCCCTGTCCCGAATACCGAGACAAGGGACATTTCCTTCCACTTCAAAAGGAACTAAAATTGAGGTTATAAACCGGAATCAGCCGCCGAAGACCTTGATCATAAAGCCCGCAGCGACCGCGGAGCCGATGACGCCGGCCACGTTGGGACCCATGGCGTGCATCAGCAGGAAGTTGGAGGGGTTCTCCTTCTGGCCCACCACCTGGGACACACGGGCGGCCATGGGGACGGCGGACACGCCGGCGGAGCCGATGAGGGGATTCACCTTGCCGCCGGTGACAAAGTACATGATGTCGCCGAAGAGCACGCCGCCGGCCGTGGACAGGCAGAAGGCAAACAGGCCCAGGAAGATAATCTGCAGGGTCTGCACCGTCAGGAAGCTGTTATAGGTGGCCTTGAAGCCCACAGACAGGCCCAGAGCGATGGTGACAATGTTCATCAGCGCGTTCTGAGCGGTGTCGGACAGACGGTCGCACACGCCGCACTCCCGGAACAGGTTGCCCAGCATGAGCATGCCGATCAGAGGAGCGGTGTCGGGCACCAGCAGAATCACGAAGATTGTAACCAGAATGGGGAAAATGATCTTTTCCGTTTTGGAGACAGGACGGAGCTGCGTCATCTTGACCTTGCGCATCTCTTTGGTGGTCAGCAGCTTCATAATGGGGGGCTGGATCAGCGGGATCAAGGCCATATACGAGTAAGCCGCGATGGCAATGGCCGGGAGCAGGTCAGATGCCAGTTTCGAGGACGTCAGGATAGCCGTGGGGCCGTCCGCGCCGCCGATGACGCCGATGGCCGCCGCCTCGCAGGGCTTAAAGCCCAGAGCCAGTGCCACCAGGAAGGCGGTGAAGATGCCCAGCTGGGCGGCAGCGCCCAGCAGCAGGGACATGGGATTGGCCAGCAGGGGGCCGAAGTCCGTCATTGCGCCGATTCCCATAAAGATAATCGACGGGTAGATGGCGTACTGAACACCCTGATAAATCACCCACATGAAGCCAACACTGCCCGTATGGCTGACTGCATCATACACCGGCTCGTTAAACAGGCCGGTCAGAGGAAGGTTGGCCAGAAGCATGCCAAACGCAATGGGAACTAACAGCAAAGGCTCAAAGCCCTTGCCAATGCCAAGATAGAGCAAAACACATGCGATCACGATCATGACCAGCTGCCGCCAATCGGTGGGAATGGCAGCGAAGCCTGATCCACTCAAGATCGCAGACATTACAGTGGAAAAAAACTCCATTCTATTCTCCTTTTCATAACTCAACCGAAATGACCAAACCGGTCACCGGCAAAGACGGATGTACCCACTGGGAGAGTTCACCCTCTCACAGTGCCGTTCGCGGGGGGAGGAAAGCGCATTACCCCAGAGTCACCAGCAGGTCGTCGGTGTTGACGGTGGCGCCGGTGGACACGGCGATGGCCTTGACAGTGCCGTCCACAGGGGCGGACACCTCAATCTCCATCTTCATGGCCTCCAGAACGATCAGCACGTCGCCGGCCTTCACGCTCTGGCCCACGGTGCACTCGATCTTGAAGATGCTGCCGGGCATGGGGCTGTTCACCGGGGTCTCGCCGGCGCCCACAGAGACGGGAGCGGCGGCGGGGGCCGGAGCAGGCTCAGCCGCCGCTCCCGTCTCTGTGGGC
>NZ_JACJJE010000046.1 GCF_016899775.1 Pseudoflavonifractor capillosus | reverse complement strand
CGCAAATGCCTAGGCTGGAAATCTCCTCTTGAACTCTTTTTTCACAAACCGTTGCACTTCACTTGACAATCCGCCCGATGGGAAAGTACCCAAAGGATCGCGGGGGACGCGGCCGACGGGCACTTCGTGCCCATAGGACCGCCACCCTACCCCCTCTGTCGCTTCGCGACATCTCCCCCTGACAGGGGGAGTCGGCCCCCGGACCCCTATTACGGGGGTTACCCCTTGGGTCAGGCAGAATTCTTCCGGCGCGCAAAATCTGAGTGGCAATCTAAATTCCCGCCGGGCCACTGGGCCCTGGGTTTGCAAAAATTGCAAGCGGTGCGGCTCCACAACTGCGCCTGGCTTTGACGAGCCAACGATACTTTGCCCATTAACGGCGGGAGTCCCAAGGGACTCCCCTATGCAAAACCGCAAGCCTTCCCCCTGGGGGGAAGGTGGCTGGCCGAAGGCCAGACGGATGAGGGGGCAGGTCTCCGTCTCCTCTTTTGTAGAGGCGGCACACTGTGCCGCCTGGGAATGGCCCGATGAGGGCATCGGGCCCTACGAGAGGAGCGAACTGTTTCAGCATCCGCCGCAGGGGCGGGTGCCCTTACCTGCCCGTAAGCCTTCCCCTGGGGGAAGGTGGCTGGCCGAAGGCCAGACGGATGAGGGGGCAGGTCTCCGCCTCCTCTTTTGTAGAGGCGGCACACTGTACCGCCTGGGAACGGCCCGATGAGGGCATCGGGCCCTACGAGAAGAACGAACTGTTTCAGCATCCGCCGCAGGGGCGGGTGCCCTCACCCGCCCGCCGTCCGCAGACGGCGAAACTCCCCCGCCGATCTGAGAATCAGGAGAGATTTTCGTGCTCACCATCTTCAACCGCGCGGAGCTTCTCATCACCTACGACCTCGCCCGCTTCTGTCAGGTGCGGGATGCCCTGGAGGCGGCGGGGATCGACTTCACTTACAAAGTCAGGAACCGAACCAGTCCCACCATGACGGCGTCCGGCAGCCGGGAGCGGTTTGGAAACGCAAATATCCGGCACGACGCCCATATGGAGTACCGCCTGTTTGTCCACCGGGACCAGCTGGACTGGGCACAAACTTTTTTGAAGCAATAGGAGCAATTCATGTCTGTTTTATTTGAACATGTCACCGCCGTCACCATGGATGAGGAGCGGCGGATTTTAAAGGACGCCTATGTGGCGGTGGAGGGGACAAAAATCGCCTCTGTGGGCACCCAGCGCCCCCAAGGGGCGTTTGACCGGGTGATCGACGGCGCCGGCAAGGTGCTGATGCCCGGCTTTGTGAACGCCCACACCCACCTGCCCATGACCCTCATGCGGGGGTACGGCGGGGGCCAGGACCTGCAGCACTGGCTGAACGACTTCATCTTCCCCGCCGAGGCCAAGCTGGACCAGCGGGCGGTGGCCGCCGGGACCGGCCTGGGCCTGGCGGAGATGATCGCAGCGGGCGTCACCTGCGTGGCAGACATGTATATGAAGACGGGGACTATCGCCCAGCAGATCGTGGAGGCGGGCATCTCCGCCAACCTGTCCTGCGGAGGGGTGTACTTCGGCGCCCCGGAGGACTTCTCTCCTGAGACCTGCGGCGACTGCCGGAACCAGATCGCGCTGACTGAGGAGTGGCACGGCGCAAATGACGGACAGATCCTGGTGGACGCCTCCGTCCACGCCGAATACACCTCCAACCCGCCTCTGTGGAGGTGGATGGCGGACTACGCCATGGAGCACCGCCTCAATATGCACGTCCATGTATCTGAGACGGTCTCAGAGCACCAGGCGTGTCTGGAGCGGTGGGGCAAGACCCCCACTCAGATCCTGGACCAATACGGGGTGTGGGACAGCGGGAGGGCCCTGGCCGCCCACTGTGTGTACACCACGCCGGAGGACTGGGCCATCATGTCGAAAAAGCACGTCTCCTGCGTCCACAACCCCTGGTCCAATCTGAAGCTGGGCTCCGGGGTTGCCCCCGTCCCGGATATGCTTCAGGCGGGGGTGAACGTGGCCCTGGGCACTGACGGCATGTCCTCCCACAACAGCGCCGACCTGTTCTCCGATGTGAAGCTGGCCGCCTGCCTCCAGGCCGGGGTGCGCCGGGACCCCATGGCCCTGTCCGCCTGGCAGGCCCTGGAGATGGCCACGGTGAACGGGGCGGAGGCCCTGGGCCGGGACACGGGGGTTATCGCCCCGGGGAAGACGGCCGACCTGATCTTGGTGGATTTCTCCGCCCCCAACCTGACCCCCTGCCACGACGTGGCGGAGAATCTGGTCTACGCCGCCCACGGCTCCAACGTGGACATGAATATGGCCCGGGGGAAGGTCATATATGAGAAGGGAGAGTTTTTCACCCTGGACCTGGAGCGCATCCGGTACGAGGTGGAGCGCTACGCCCTCCCCCTGCTCTTTGGCACCAACTCCTGATCCCAGATCCGAATTCCATACAAGGAGGTCTCCGAATGGCGCAGCACGATCAGCCCCCGCGCCGGGTGGCCCATACGTCCAAACCAAATACCTTTTTCGGCGGAGCTGCCATTTTGGCGGTAGGCATTCTGGTGGTCAAACTCATCGGCATGTTCTACAAGATCCCGCTCCTGAACATCATTGGGGAGCAGGGCTCCGCCGACTTCAACAACGCCTATAACATCTACTCCGTCCTGCTCACCATCTCCACCGCGGGCCTGCCCGTGGCGGTGTCCAAGCTGGTGAGCGAGGCCGACGCCCTGGGCCGCCGGAACCAGGTGCGCCGCACCTTCCGGCTGGCACTGGCCCTGTTCCTGATCCTTGGAGTCCTGTCCTTCCTGGTGATGTTCTTCGGCTCGGAGCAGCTGGCCGGCCTAATGAACGACAGCATGGCCGCCCCCGGCATCCGGGCCCTGGCCCCGGCGGTCATCTGCGTGGGCTGCCTGTCCGCCTTCCGGGGCTATGCCCAGGGGCACGGGAACATGACCCCCACCGCCGTCTCCCAGATCATCGAGGCCCTGTGCAAGCTCACCGTGGGCTTAGGGCTGGCCTACTGGCTGGTGGGCCACGGGGCGGACGCCAGCCACGCCGCCGCCGGCGCCATCACCGGCGTGACGGTGGGTACCATCGTGGCTCTGGCCTATATGCTGATGAACTTTTTGATCACCCGCAGCCAGGAGCCCCAGCTGGCCGACGACCGGCCCGACGAGCCGGCCACCATCCTCAAGCATCTGCTGATGATCGCCGTCCCCATCACCATCAGCTCCTCCATGGTGGGCATCGTCACCGTCATCGACACCTCCCTGGTCCAGGGACAGCTCCAGCGGGCCCTGCTGGAGAACCAGGACACCTGGAATCTCTATGGGAATTTTGTGGACTTCACCTCCCTGGAGGACGCCCTGTCCGCCTGGCAGGCCGCCCTGCCCGATGGGAGCACCGTCTCCATGTCCCTGCTGGACCAGTACGCGGCCCAGGCCGAGGCTCTGCGGGATCAGCAGTCCGCCCTCACCGACCTGCAGTCCGCATCCCTGGAGCTCCACGCCGCCCTGGAGAACATCAGCCGCACCCTGTACGGCAACTACTCCGGCGCCCTGAACATCTATAACCTGCCCACCTCCCTGATGGCCGCCGTCACGGCCGCCGTCATTCCCGCCGTCTCCGGGGCGCTGGCCCGCCGGGACCGCCGGGGAGCGGGGCGGATCACCGGCTCCGCCCTGCGGATCTCCGCTCTGGCCGCCTGCCCCATGGCGGTGGGCCTCTTCGTCCTGGGCGAGCCCATCATGGCCCTCATCTTCCCCAACCTGAACCCCCAGCTGGCCGGCCCCCTGCTGTCCACCCTGGGCCTGGCCACCCTGTTCGTGTGCATGATGCTGGTGTGCAACTCCATCCTCCAGGCCCACGGCTTTGTGAGCCTGCCGGTGATTATCATGGTGGCGGGGGGCGTGGTGAAGATCATCACCAACTACAACGTGGTGATCCAGCCCACCATCGGCATCTACGGGGCCCCCATGGGGAACATCCTGTGCTTCGCCCTGTGCATGACCCTGGACCTGGTGGTGATGTCCCGGGTGATTCCCCGCCGGCCCAAGTATATCCAGGTCTTTGCCAAGCCTCTGGCCGCCTCCGCCCTCATGGGTCTGGGGGCCTGGGCGGTGCACGGCCTGATGTCCAAGCTGTTTGAGGCCACCGGGATTTTCATGTCCGCGGACCCCGTGACCCATGAGGTGCTGGGGCTGAGCCGCACCGGCAACGCCGCGGCCACCCTCCTGGCCATCCTGGTGGCGGTGGTCATCTACGGCGTTTTGGTGATTGCCCTCCGTGCGATTACAAAAGACGATCTGATGCTGATGCCCAAGGGCGAAAAGATTGCCCGGATGCTCCGTCTCTGATGGCTCAAAAAGGCCCTGAACGGCTGTTTTCAGGGCGGCGCCGGGGCCTTCCATGTATTTCCGCCCCCTGTGGGGGCGGAAATACGCAAAAGAATTGGGCTAAAAGCAAAAAATACCTTGCGAAGGAAGCGAGAATGTGGTAGATTTTCAGTATATGGAGCGCTATGACATCCAGGATCTGCGCCGCATCATGGCCCTGCTCCGGGCTCCGGGGGGCTGCCCCTGGGACCGGGAGCAGACCCACGAGAGCATCCGGCGAAACATGCTGGAGGAGGCCTATGAGGTGGTGGAGGCCATCGACGAGAAGGACCCCGAGCACCTGAAGGAGGAGCTGGGCGACGTCCTGCTCCAGGTGGTGTTCCACGCCCAGATGGCCCGGGAGGAGGGGCTCTTCACCTTTGACGACGTGGTGGACGGCGTAGCCCAGAAGATGGTGTTCCGCCACCCCCACGTCTTTGGACAGGCCCACGCCGACGACAGCGCCCAGGCGCTGGACACCTGGGACGCCCAGAAGCGGGAGGAGAAGGACCAGCGCACCGCCTCGGACACCCTGAAGGCGGTGGCCCGCTCCCTTCCCGCCCTGATCCGGGCGGAGAAGATCCAGAGCAAGGCCGCCAAGGCGGGCTTTGACTGGCCGGACCCGGCCCCCGCCCTGGACAAGCTGGCCGAGGAGGCGGACGAGCTCCGCCGGGCCGCCCAGGGGGACGGGGACCCGGAGGAGGAGCTGGGCGACCTGCTGTTCGCCGCGGTGAAGGCGGGGCGCTTCCTGGGCCTGGACAGCGAGCAGGCTCTGACCCGGGCCTGTGACAAGTTCATCCGCCGCTTCCAGGCGGTGGAGGAGCGCGCCGGCGGCCGCCCTCTGGGGGAACTGCCCCTGGAGGAGCTGGAGGCCCTCTGGGCCCAGGCCAAGGCGGAGGAAGCTCCAGCGCAGAAGCCGTGATGGGGACAAGCGCCCCAGATCAGCGCACCAACCAAAGACAGGCCGCCGTTTGGGGCCGTCAACTTTCTTAGGAGGAATACGACCATGAATAAGACCGAACTGATCGCCGCCGTGGCCGAGAAGGCCGATCTGTCCAAGAAGGACGCCGAGGCCGCCATTACCGCCACCGTGGACGCCATTACCGAGGCCCTGACCCAGGGGGAGAAGGTCCAGCTGGTGGGCTTTGGCTCCTTTGAGGTAAAGACCCGGGCCGCCCGGGTGGGCCGCAACCCCCGCACCGGCGAGGAGATCCCCATCTCCGAGGCCAAGCTGCCCGTGTTCAAGGCCGGCAAGGCCCTGAAGGACGCGGTGGCCCAGTAAGCCATGCCATCCCGGGAGCGCCGCTTGGCGGCGCTCCTTTTTTTGAACAGGAACCAGGAAAGGAGTTTTCTGATTATGCGGCTGGACAAATGGCTTAAAGTGTCCCGGCTCATCAAGCGGCGGACGGTGGCCAACGAGGCCTGTGACAACGGCCGTGTCACTGCCAACGGCCGGCCGGTAAAGGCCAGCTACGACGTGAAGGCCGGGGATCTTCTGGAACTGAAATTCGGCGAGCGCACCGTAAAGGTGGAGGTGCTGGCCGTGGCGGACAGCGTGGGCAAGGCGGACGCCTCCGCCCTGTACCGGGAAGTCCTTTGAGGCGGCCGGATATGGAGCGCGGAGAGGGAAGGACCCGGGCCGGACTCCTGGCGGCGGGGCTGGCCGCCGCGGTGCTGCTGGGCGGCTGCGCCCAGAGGACGGCGGAGCCGGCGTCCGGCCAGATCTTCGCCATGGACACCATCATGTCCATGGACGTGTATGGAGAGGGCGGGGAGGAGGCCCTGGCCCGGGCGGAGGAGACCATCTACCGCCTGGAGGACCTGTGGGCGGTCACCGACGAGAACAGCGAGATCTGGGCCCTGAACCACAGCGGCGGGGCGTGGGTGGACCTGTCCCAGGAGACGGCTGACCTGCTCTCCCAGGCCCTGGAGCTGTGCGCCCTCACGGACGGGGCCCTGGACCTGACCGCCTACTCGGCGGTGCAGGCCTGGGGGTTCACCACCGGGGAGTACCGGGTGCCCTCCCAGGAGGAGCTGGACGCCCTGATCCCGCGCATTGACTACACCCGGCTGGAGCTGGATGGGGACGGCCTGCGGGCCCGCCTGCCTGAGAACATGGAGCTGGACCTGGGGGCGGTGGCCAAGGGGTACACCGGAACGTATCTGGCCGAGCAGCTGCGCCAGGCGGGGGTGACCTCCGCCATCCTCCGGCTGGGTGGCAATATCCAGGCGGTGGGGACCCGTCCCGACGGAAACCCCTGGCGGGTGGCCATTCAGGACCCGGACAGCCAGCAGGAGGCCACCCTGGGGGTGGTGGAGGTGTCCGACCAGGCGGTCATCACCTCGGGGGGCTATCAGCGGTACTTTGAGGAGAACGGGGAGACCTACTGGCACATCATGGACCCGGACACCGCCGCTCCCGCCCGCAGCGGCCTGACCTCGGTGACGGTCATCGGTGCGGACGGCACCGTGTGCGACGCCCTGTCCACCGCCCTGTTTGTCATGGGGCCGGAGGAGGCCGCCGACTTCTGGCGGGCACACCCGGAGCTGGGTGTGGAGCTGATCCTGGTGCTGGAGGACGGCACGGTTCAAATCACCCAGGGGCTGGAGGAGACCTTCACCCTGTCCCAGGACCGGACGATGGAGGTGATCGCCCCGTGAACCGGAGAACGGCCATTCTGGCGGGGGCGCTGGCCCTGGCCGTGCTGGCCTGCGCCGGCTTCCTCCTGTGGCAGCGGGCCAGCGCCCAGGCGGGGGTGTCGGTCAGAATCTATCAGTACGGAGAATTGGTGGAGGAGGTCCGCCTGGACCAGGTGACCGAGCCCTACACCATCCCCCTTACCGGCGAGGACGGGGCGGAGAATCTGGTGGAGGTGGCCCCCGGCCGGGTCCGGATGCAGAGCGCCAACTGTCCCGACCAGGTGTGCGTGAACCAGGGGTGGATCTCCGACGCCTCAGTGCCGGTGGTCTGCCTGCCCCACCAGGTCGTCCTTGAGATCACAGGGGGGGAGAGCCATGCGGACGCCGCCGCCGGATAAGGGGACCCGCCGCCTCACCCGGCTGGCCCTGCTCACCGCCATCGCCCTGACCATTTTTATGGTGGAGGCCCAGATCCCCGTGCCCATCCCCATACCCGGGGTGAAGCTGGGGCTGGCCAACATTGTCACGGTGTACGCCGTCTTTGTGCTGGGGCCCTGGGACGCCCTGTCCATTCTGGTGGTCCGGGTGTTTCTGGGGGCGGTGTTCTCCGGGCAGATGATGACCCTCTTTTACAGCCTGGGGGGCGGGCTGCTGTGCTGGGTAGTGCTGGTGCTTCTGCGCCGGCTGTTCACTAAGAACCAGATCTGGCTGTGCAGTCCGGTGTCCGCCATCTTTCACAACCTGGGGCAGCTGCTGGTGGCCGCCGCCCTCATGGGTACCTGGGTGGTGATGGCCTATCTGCCCTATCTGGTGATCGCCGGGGCGGTCAGCGGCCTGTTCACCGGCCTGTGCGCCCAGTTTCTCATCGGACGGCTGGACAAAATCTCCCACTCCCCATAATGGAAAACAAAATCCCGCGGCATATGCCGCGGGATTTTTCAGGCTGTCGAAAAAGTGGCAGAGCCACTTTTTCGAGTTAGGCTGCACGAAATTTTTGCCTCGATTTCTTGCGAAATTGTCGGCAAAAATTTCGCGAGAAGTGTCATTTCCGAGGCGCATGTCCTCGAAAATGACAAGATTAAATTTTATTCCGTCGTCTGCGGACGACGGAACTCCTTGCAGGAGGGCTTTTTTGACAAGCTGCAACATCCCGCGGCATATGCCGCGGGATGTTTCTGTATGTATCACTCTAAATTCTCATCGTCCAGCCGATGGAAGTCCTTGTTGTGTCCGAACACGTGGGTGAGGGGGTAAACCTTGATGAAGCAGTCGAAGCCCTGGTCCCTCATGAACTCCCGGAGCTGGACGTACTCCCGGGAGTTGCACACGCAGTCCAGCTGGGTCTTGGGCTCCTTGGAGTAGCCGCCGATGACCTGATCGATGGTGGCGCTCTTGTGGATCTCGTCGATGATGAACCGCTCGATCTCGGCGGGGTGGTCGCAGATGATCTCCACCTCGTAGAGCTTGGGCCCCAGGTTGAAGACCATGTAGTTCATGCAGTTGATGTAGATGATCTGCCCCACAAAGGCGTAGGCCACCACATCCAGGCTGAAGGCGGACAGCATGACCACCATGATGGTCCCCTCCAGCGCCAGCATGATGTTCTTCAGTTCCACCGCCCGGAAGACCTTTTTTTTCAAAATCTTGGCCAGGGTGTCGGTCCCCCCGTAGGAGTACCCCAGGCGGTAGGTGATTCCAGCCCCTACCCCGTAGATCACGCCGAAGAGCATGACGGCGATGAGCTTCTCCTGCAGAATGATCTCCACCTGCACATGGTTGAGCACCCACAGCACCAGGGGGTAGAGCACCGACAGGAAAATGATGTTGGAGACCTCCTTGTACCCCAGGGTCAGGAAGGTGCACAGCAGCATCAGCAGGGTCAGGCCGTAGAAGATCAGGGCGTAGTTGATCCCCACAAAGCTGGCCGCCGTCATGGACAATCCGGTGAGTCCCGTCACCACGAAGCCGTTGGGCAGGGCCACCCAGTTTACCGCAATACTGCACAATACGCAGCTGAGCACCATATAGAACAGCGTCAGGAAACGGCTGCGTTTCTTCATGGGGGTTCCTCCTCCGATGTCCAAGAATTGCGCGGTCACTTCTCAACGGAGAGGATACCTTAATTCCATCCAAAAAGCAAGACGCCCCGAAAAGATTTTACGTTTTGCCTGGTGCCCAACACATTGTCTCACTGGGGCAGGGTCAGGTCCCCCTCCTTGATCCAGCCGATCTTCCGGAAGAACAGGCCGAAGGCCCAGGTGAGGACGGCGGGGAGGACAAAGGAGATGAGGATGAGTCCCGCCCACTCAAAGGCGGTGGGGGCGATGGCGGCCGCCCCGTTGGCCAGGGCGGTCTCGCTGGGATTCACCCAGCCTGTCCAAACCCCTAGCTGGCCGCACAGGCCGCAGGTGCCCATGCCCGAGTTGATGGGGTCCCCGTTCATCTCCAGCCGGAACACACAGGTGGCCAGGGGGCCGGTGACGGCGGAGGTGAGGATGGCGGGGAGCCAGATCCGGGGATTTTTCACGATGTTGGGCATCTGGAGCATGGAGGTGCCGATGCCCTGGCTCACCAGACCGCCCCACCGGTTCTCCCGGAAGGACAGCACCGCGAAGCCCACCATGTTGGCGCAGCACCCGGCCACCGCCGCCCCCCCGGCCAGGCCGGTGAGGCCCAGAGCGGCGCAGATGGCTGCCGAGGAGATGGGCAGGGTGAGGGCAATGCCCACCAGGACGGACACCAGCACCCCCATGAAGAAGGGCTGGAGCTCGGTGGTGCGCATGATGAGCTGACCGAAGGCGCTGGCCGCCCCGCCGATGGGGGGCGCGATGATCCAGGAGGCCCCCAGCCCCGCCAGAATGGTGACGATGGGGGTGACCAAAATGTCCACCCGGGTCTCCTTGGACACGGCCTTGCCCACCTCGGCGGCGATGATGGCCACGAACAGCACCGCCAGCGGTCCGCCCGCGCCCCCCAGGGCGTTGCAGGCGTAGCCCACCGTCACCAGGGAGAACAGCACCAGAGGCGGGGCCTGGAGGGCGTAGCCGATGGCCACCGCCATGGCCGGGCCGCTCATAAAGGAGGCCAGCCCCCCCGCCGTATACCCCACGCCGTTGATGGTGATGAGCTGGGCGGTGAGAAAGCCGATGCCGAACTGGCTGCCCAGGGTGTTCAAAATCGTCCCGATGAGCAGCGAGCAGAAAAGGCCCTGGGCCATGGCCCCCAGGGCGTCGATGCCGTAGCGCTTGGCGGAGATCACAATGTTCTTCCGCCGGAGAAATCCTCGAACTGTTTCCACATCTACCACCTGTTTCAGTGCAAAATAAAATAGTACACAGGTGTCAAGACACCTGTGTACAACATCATACACGGCCCGGCGGGACCTGTCAACCTATTTTTTCAAAATGCTTTTATCCCTTCCACAGCAGGCCCGCCTCGTCCAGGGCGGCCCGCACCCGCTGGAAGGCCTCCTCACTGGGGCAGCGCAGGGTGTGCAGGTGGATGCCGCCGGTGAGGTCGGAGAGGAGATTGGCCTGATTTTTCGAGACTGAGCGGATAAATTCCTGCACATCATACCGGGAGGAGAGGTGGAGCTGTCCGGCCAGCTGGCCGTAGATGGGGTGTTCCACCACCACGTCCACCACCTGGCAGCCCTGGTCCACCATGATCTCCAGCTCCCGGGCCATCCCCTCCCGGTCGTGGACGCAGGCCACAGTGCGCAGCAGGGCGGCGCTGTCCCGGGGGAGCACATAGCCCCGGGGGGTGGCGGCGATGTCCGCCCCGCCCGCCCGCAGCAGGGCCACGTCCCCCACGATGATTTGGCGGCTGACGGCAAACTCCCGGGCCAGGGCGGCGGCGCTGACCGGATGGTCTGTCTGCTCCAGTCTGGATAAGATAGCGGCCCGGCGGGCGGCAGCATCCATGAAAATCCCTCCTTGTCAGGTGTCAAGATAGCGCTATTGTACCACAAAGGAGGGGAGAGGGCAACGCCGTCTCCTCTGGGGGCGTAAAAAACGCCCGCCCCAGGGCGTGGGGCGGGCGGAAATACGTCAGCGCTGATATTCAAACTCCAGATCGTACAGGGAGACGGTGTCCCCGTCCTGGATGCCCATGGCCTCCAGCTTGTCAAAGAGGCCGGAGGCGCGCAGCTGCCGGTCGAACCAGCTGCGGCTCTCGTAGTCGGAGAAGTTCACGTTGGCCATGAGGCGCTGGAGCCAGGGGGCCTCCACCACCCAGGTGTCGTCGAACTGCTCGATGGACACCTCGCCGGAGGTGTCCACCTCCGGGGGCCGCTCCACATAGGTGGGCTCGAACACCGCCACGGGGGGCAGGTCCTGGAGCTCCTGGGCGCAGCGCTTCACCAGCTCCCGGGTGCCCTGGTGGGCGGCGGCGGAGATCTCAAAGAACTCCAGCCCCTGGGCCTGGACGTGCTCCCGCAGGCGCTGGAGCAGCTCGGGGTCCTGCATGATGTCCACCTTGTTGGCCGCTACGATCATCTTCCGGGAGGCCAGCTCGGGGGAGTACTGCCGCAGCTCCTGGTTGATGGCCTCGAAGTCCTCAACAGGGTCCCGGCCCTCCGAGCCGGACACGTCCACCACATGGATGAGCAGCCGGCACCGGTCGATGTGCCGCAGGAAGTCGTGGCCCAGGCCGGCGCCATCCGCCGCCCCCTCGATGATGCCGGGGATGTCGGCCATGACGAAGGAGACCCCCTCCTCTACATAGACCACCCCCAGGTTGGGGAACAGGGTGGTAAAGTGGTAGTTGGCGATCTTGGGCTGGGCCCGGCTGACCACGCTGAGGAGGGTGGACTTGCCCACGTTGGGGAAGCCCACCAGCCCCACGTCGGCCAGCAGCTTCAGCTCCAGAATAACCTCCCGGGTCTCGCCGGGGTAGCCCGCCTTGGCGAAGCGGGGCACCTGCCGGGTGGGGGTGGCGAAGTGCTGGTTGCCCCAGCCGCCCCGGCCGCCCCGGCAGAGGATAAAGGGCTCGTCCCCGGAGATGTCCTGGATGATCTCCTGGGTCTCCGCGTCCCGGATGACGGTGCCACGGGGGACCTTCAGGACCAGGTCGGTCCCGTTCTTGCCGGTGCAGCGCTTGCCGGAGCCGTCCATGCCGTTCTCCGCCACATACTTGCGCTTATAGCGGAAGTCCATGAGGGTGGACATGTGGTCGTCGGCCACCACCACCACGTTGCCGCCCCGGCCGCCGTCGCCCCCATCGGGGCCGCCGGCCGCCACGTACTTCTCCCGGTGGAAGGAGACCACCCCGTTGCCCCCGTTGCCGGAGCGCACGGTGATCTTGGCGGTATCTACAAAGGGTGCTGCCATCTTCGGCACCTCCTTTTCACTCAAATAAATGGATCAGATAAATTCAAACAGGTTCAGACCCACGGTATCGCTGAACCTCCGGTCCACGTCCCCGTCCCACACCTGGAGGAACAGCTCCAGGGTGGCGCTGATGACGGCGGAGGTCAGATGCCCGGCGTGGACCTCGCCGGTGACCGGGTTGCCGATGGTGATGTGGAGATGGAGGTAGGGTTCCCCCTCCTTCCGGGACACATTCCCCACCAGGGCGGAGATCTCATAGTCCCCCTGGTACCGGCGGGAGTGGTACTGCTTCTCCCGGGTATTGAAAATGCCGATGGTCACATCCCCCGCCGCACCCAGGGCGGACACGCTGCCCAGACGCACGTTCTCCCGCTCCACCAGGGCGGTGAGCTGCTCCACGATCTCCTCCCCCGGGTCCAGGCGCATCACATAGCCCTGGGGGAACTTCCGATATTCCATGACTCAAAACCTCCTTTTGAAACGCGCTTTTGCTTCTTGCCGGCGCCCCCCAGCGGGGCGGGAACACAGAAAAAAGCCGCAAACGGTCCATACGTTTGCGGCTTCCTGTACAGCAAATTACTGGGCGATCTCCACAATAGAGACCTGCTTGCGGTCCTTGCCCAGACGCTCAAACTTCACCTTGCCGGACTTGAGGGCGAACAGGGTGTCGTCGCTGCCCTTGCCCACGTTCACGCCGGGGTGGATATGGGTGCCGCGCTGCCGGACCAGGACGTTGCCGGCCAGAACGAACTGACCGTCGCCCCGCTTCACGCCCAGACGCTTGGACTCGGAGTCGCGGCCGTTGCGGGTGGAGCCAACGCCCTTTTTATGGGCGAAAAACTGCAGACCGATATTCAGCATGTGTTACACCTCCAAAACGGTAATATGATCGGGATATTCCTCCGCCAGCTGGACAAAGTGGACCATGAGGGCGGCCAGAAGGGTCTGGCAGGTGCTCTCGTGGGTCTGTCCCAGATTGGCGGGGAGTTTCAGTGTGATGGACGCGTCCTTCTGCCGCACCTTGACGGAGGCCTCCAGCCCCAGCACGTCGTTGACGGCGCACTCCACCAGACGCACTGCGCTGGTGACGGCGGCACAGACGATGTCCTCCCCCTCCGGGGCGTAGCCGCTGTGCCCCCGGACGGTGAATCCGGTGATGCGGCGGCCCTCGGTGTGGAATTCTGCGGTGGTCATTGGATTAGGCCTTGATGGCGCTGATCTGGACCTTGGTATAGGGCTGGCGGTGGCCCTGACGCTTCCGGTAGCCCTTCTTGGGGGTGTACTTGAAGACGCGCACCTTCTTGCTCTTGCCGTTCTTCACCACAGTGGCGGTCACGGAAGCGCCCTCCACAGCGGGAGCGCCGAAGGTGGCGTTGTCCCCGTCCAGCACAGCCAGAACCTGATCGAACACGATCTCCTGGCCGGCCTCGGCCTCCAGCTTCTCGATGAACAGAGTGTCGCCCTCCGCCACCTTGTACTGCTTGCCGCCGGTAACGATGATTGCCTGCATGTCATTCAACTCCTTTATTACGGGCTCGCTCTCGCAGGAGGAGAGAGATCTCACTTTGCAAATTACCCTGCTCAAAGCGGCTCTAAAATTATATCAGTGTCCCCATTTGCTGTCAAGGAAATTTTGAAAAAAATCAGCGGGCGGAGCGGGGCGGATGGAGAATTTTTCTCCCCGTCTTGCTTTTTCTCCATAGACCTTCTATAATACCGACTGTACCATGCGGAAGTGTTGCCTGCCGGGAAAAAGCGCCCGGGGGCCGCGCAAGAACGCTCTGTGAAGGAGGTGTCCCGCCATGAAGCGCGCCGCAGTGCCGCTGATCCTGTTTCTCTTCGGTTTTCTGCTGGGCCTGCTGTGTCTGTCCCCCATGTCCAGCCGGCCGCCGGACACCGCTCCGGCCCTCTCCGTTCAGGGGAGCGGGGGGGAGGACGGGGGAGAGGTTCCCGCCTTCACCTCCAAGGACACCACCGCCCTGCTGCGCTCCGCCGCCGGCGTGGCGGAGGCCCTGAAGTATAAGGACTACGAGGCGCTGGCCGGCTATGTTCATCCGGATCGGGGGGTCACCTTTACCGCCTACTCCACGGTGAATCTGGAGACCGACCAGAACTTTTCCGCCGATCAGATCCGGGAGCTGGCCCAGGACGAGACCCGCTACCTGTGGGGCTATGAGGACGGCCGGGGAGAGCCGATCCAGCGGACCATCGCGCAGTTTTTAGAGGAGTTTATCTTCTCCGTGGACTACACCCAGGCCACCTCCGTGGGGGTGGACGAGATCGTCATGAGCGGGAATTCCCTGGAGAATTTAAAGGAGGCCTATCCGGACTGTCGGTTTGTGGACCTGTGCTACCCCAGCCTGGACCCGGCCTATGAGGGGCTGGACTGGTGCTCGCTGAAGATCGTGTTCGCGCCTACCCAGTCCGGCTGGTATCTGGTGGGGCTGATCCACAGCCAGTGGACCATCTGAGCGGGGAAGGCGGCCCCTTCGGAGAAAGACCGCATCCCGCCAAACCGCATCCGGCAGCAAGAATCACATTAACATGCAGAGGGAGGGCCGCCCCTGGGGGGCGGGCAGTGCCATGAAGGAAAAAGAGAAGGAGAAGCAGTCCCTGAAGGTCGTCATCGTGGGCAACGGAAAGGTGGGCTTCTCTCTGGCTGAACAGCTGGTGAAGGAGAAGTACGACGTCACCATCGTGGATATGCGGGAGGACAGCCTGCGCCGGGCCTCGGACGCCCTGGACATTATGAGCATCCGGGGCAACGGCGTGTCCGCCGCCACCCTGGCCGACGCGGGGGCCGCCGAGGCCGACCTGCTGGTGGCCGCCACCAACTCCGACGAGGTGAACATGGTGTGCTGCCTCACCGCCAAGCACATGGGGGCCAAGTTTACCATCGCCCGCATCCGCAACCCAGAGTACAGCATGGGGCTCAACGACCTGAAAAAGGACCTGGGCATCGACATGATCATCAATCCGGAGAACGCCACCGCCATTGAGATCTCCCGGCTGCTCCGGTTCCCCTCCGCCGCCAACATCGAGACCTTCTGCCGGGGGCGGGTGGAGCTCATGGGCTTCCGCATCCAGGAGGGGGATTTTATGGCGGGAAAGCCCCTGTACGACCTGTCCGACCAGGTCAAGCGGCTCTCCCTGCTGTTCTGCGCCGTGGACCGGGAGGGCGAGGTCACCATCCCCAACGGCTCCTTTGTGCCCCAGGTGGGGGATAAGCTCTATCTGGTGGGCCGCCCCGCCAGCCTGGACCAGTTTTTCCGCCTGCTGGGCCGCTACACCCCCAAGGTGAAGGACGTGTTCATTGCCGGCGGGGGCAAGGTGTCCCTCTATCTGGCCGCCATTCTGGAGAAGATGCGCATGCGGGTGAAGATCGTGGAGATCAGCGAGGAGCGCTGCCGCCACATCAGCGAGACCTTCCCCCACACCACCGTCATCTGCGGCGACGGCACCGACCAGGAGCTGCTGGAGTCGGAGCGGATGTCCGCCGCCGACGCCTTTGTGGCCCTCACCGACCGGGACGAGGACAACCTGATCATCTCCCTGTACGCCATGCAGCAGGGGGTGCAGAAGGTGGTGGCCAAGTCCAACCGCCAGAACTACGCCGGCATCGCCCGGGCGGTGGGCCTGGACAGCGTCATCTCCCCCAAGCTGATCACCGCCGCCCAGATCCTCCAGGTGGTCCGGGGGATGCAGAACTCCCAGGGCAGCGTGATGAACACCTTCTACCGCATCGCCGACGGCTCCGCCGAGGCCATGGAGTTCACCGTCCGGGACACCACCCGCCACCTGAGGACCCCCTTGAAGGATCTCCACCTGAAAAACGGGATTCTGCTGGCGGTCATCATGCGCGGCCGGGAGATCATCATTCCCGAGGGCTCCTCCTACATCCAGGAGGGGGATTCGGTGATCCTCATCTCCCGGGGCTGGCGCATTCTGGATCTGAACGATATTTATGAGGAGGAGATCCCCATGCCCTCTGCGGCCTCCCTCAACGGACGGGGATGAACCTGCGTTTTGTCTTCAAGCTGGTGGGGCGCGTGGAGCTGATGGTCGCCGCCTCGCTCCTCCTCCCGCTGGCGGTGGCCCTGTTTTACGGTGAGAGCCCCTGGCCCTTTGTCCTCACCATGGGGCTGATCCTGTGCGTCTGCGCCCCCCTGGCCCGGATGCCTGCCCAGCCGGTGTTTTTCCAGAGAGAGGGCTTTGTGATCGTGGGCCTCATCTGGGTGGTCACCTGTCTGTTCGGCAGCCTGCCCTTCTGGTTCTCCGGGTGCTTCGCCTCCTTTGTGGACTGCCTCTTTGAGGCCAGCTCGGGCTTTACCACCACCGGGGCCACCATTCTGCCTGATATTGAGGCCCTGCCCCAGGGCATTCAGTTCTGGCGGTGCTTCACCCACTGGCTGGGGGGCATGGGAGTGCTGGTGCTGGCCACGGCGGTGTTTCCCTCCCTGGGGGCCCGCTCCCAGTACCTGACCCGGGCGGAGACGCCGGGGCCCATGGTGGTCAAGCTGGTGCCCAAGCAGGCCAAGACCTCTAAAATCCTCTACGGCATCTACTGTGCGATGACCCTGGCGGTCATCGCCCTGCTGTGGGGGGCGGGCATGCCCCTGTACGACGCGGCGGTCCACGCCTTCTCCATTGCCGGCACCGGCGGCTTCTCCAGCAGGAACGCCAGCTTTGCCGCCTACCCCCTGCCGGGGGTGGACCTGATCGTGGCCACGGCCACCCTGCTGTTTTCCCTGAACTTCGGGCTGTTTTTCCTGGCCCTGCGCCGCCGGTTCCGGGAGATCTGGAGGAGCGAGGAGCTGCGCTTCTTCCTGGCGGTGGTGGCCCTGGCCACCGTGCTCATCGCCTGGGATCTGGACCCGGTCTACCACCAGGGTGCGCTGGAGTCCCTGCGGTACGCCTTCTTCCACGTGACCTCCGTCATCTCCACCAGCGGCTTTTTCACCGAGGACTACGCCCTGTGGCCCCAGTTCTCCCAGATGGTGCTGGTGCTGCTCATGTTCTGCGGCTCCTGCTCCAGTTCCACCGGCGGCGGCATCAAGTGCGCCCGGGTGCTCATTCTTCTGCGGATTCTCCGCCGGGAGGTGCGGCGCATTGCCCATCCCCGGTGCGTGGAGGTCATCAAAATGGACGGCCGGGTGGTGGAGAGCTCCACCATCCGGGGGACGTTGGTCTTCCTGGGGTGCTATATGCTGATCCTGCTGGCCGCCGGGCTGATCATCTCTCTGGATGGATACTCCTTTTCCATCTCCTTCTCCTCCGCCCTGGCCAGCCTGAGCAATGTGGGGCCGGGGCTGGAGCTGGTGGGGCCCACCGGAAACTTTTCTCTCCTCTCGCCCCTGTCCAAAGTCACCATGTCCCTGTGCATGGTGATTGGTCGTCTGGAGATTTTTCCCATTCTGGTCCTGTTCAGCCGCGCTGTGTGGCGGCATACTTAAAGCATATCGTGGTGTTTTTGCAATGAATATCAAGCTGGTTCTGAAGGTTTTGGGACGGGTGGAGCTGGTGGTGGCCGCCTCGATGGCGCTGCCGCTGGCCTGCGCCCTGCTCTACGGAGAGGACATCGCCCCATTCCTCTGGAGTATTGCAATCATTCTATGCGTCAGCCTGCCGCTGTCCTTTCTGTCCACGGACAGCTCCTTCTTCCTGCGGGAGGGCTTTGCGGCTGTGGGCCTCATCTGGCTGTTTACCGGCGTGGCCGGTGGGCTCCCCTTCTTCTTCAACGGAGGCGGGGGCTTCAACACCATCTGGGACTGTATCTTTGAGGCCAGCTCGGGCTTCACCACCACCGGGGCCACCATCCTCACCGACATCGAATCCCTGCCCAAGGGCATCCTCCTGTGGCGGGCCTTCACCCACTGGCTGGGGGGCATGGGCATTTTGGTGCTGGCCACGGCGCTGCTCCCCTCCATGGGGGTGCGTTCCCACTACCTGGCCCAGGCGGAGAGCCCGGGGCCGGTGTTCTCCAAGCTGGTGCCCAAGCAGTCCCAGACCTCCAAGATCCTGTACAGCATCTACTGCGTCATGACGGCGGTGGAGGTGGCCCTGCTGAAGCTGGCGGGGATGCCCTTCTACGACGCCCTGGTCCACGCCTTCTCCACCGCCGGCACCGGCGGCTTCTCCAACCGGGCGGCCAGCGTGGGGGCCTATGACAGCGCGGTGATCGACCTGATCATCGGGGTGTTCTGTCTGCTGTTCTCCATCAACTTCGCCCTGTACTTCCTGGTGCTTCAGCGCCGGATCTGGGAGGCCCTGAAGAGCGACGAGCTGCGCTTCTTCCTGGTGGTGGTGGCCCTGGCCACTGCGGCCATCGCGGTGGACATCCTGCCCCAGTACGGCAGCATTCTGCAGAGCCTGCGCTACTCCTTCTTCCAGGTGGCATCCATCATCTCTACCACCGGCTTTGCCACGGCGGACTATGTGCTCTGGCCCCAGACCTCCCAGTATATCCTGATCCTGCTCATGTTCTGCGGGGCCTGCGCCGGCTCCACCGGCGGCGGCGTCAAATGCTCCCGCATGCTCATCCTGCTGCGTACCATCCGCCGGGAGATCCACCAGATTGCCCACCCCCGTTCGGTGGAGGTGGTCCGGCTGGAGGGCAAGGTGGTGGATGAGAACACCCTGCGGTCGGTTCTGACCTTTATCGGCTGCTATGTGCTGATCCTGCTGGGGGCGGGTCTCATCGTCTCTCTGGACGACGTGTCCTTTTCCGTCTCCTTCTCCGCCGCCCTCACCTGCCTGAGCAACGTGGGCCCCGGACTGCAGGAGATCGGCCCGGTGGGCAGCTTCGCGGAGTTCTCCCCCCTGTCCAAGGTGGTGCTGTCGGTGACCATGATCGCCGGCCGTCTGGAGCTCTTCCCCATTCTGGTGCTGTTCAGCCGCCGGACCTGGAGCCGCAGCTGAACCCATGACTCTCCGTGCCCCGCCGCAGATTCAGCGGCGGGGCACTTTTTGTTTTTGTTTAATGCGACGAATTGACTGGTAATACGCTTTTTCTTTTTGTTTAGATGTGGTAAAATAGAGGCAGCCACCGCGCAGGTGGGACGGACAGCGCTCCGCCCGCCGGAGGCGCGGAATCGAGGGGAGTGCATCACATGGAACAGCTGTATTTGGTTGGATTTCTGGGGGCCGCGGCCGCAATCCTGTTTGCCTGGGGCCAGAGCCGCCGGGTGCTGTCCTACTCGGAGGGCAGCGAGGCCATGCGGAAGATAGCCGCCGCCATCCGCTCCGGCGCGGACGCCTACCTGAAGCACCAGTACGCCACGGTGGCCAAGGTGTTTCTGGTGGTCTTTGTTTTGCTGCTGCTCATGGCCTTCGGCACGGGCGGGGAGATGCTCTCCCGGTTCACCCCCTTCGCCTTCCTCACCGGGGGCGTGTGGTCCATGCTCTCCGGCCTGGTGGGCATGAAGATCGCCACCAGCGCCAACGCCCGCACCGCCCAGGCCGCCAGCGAGAGCCTGAACCACGGCCTCCGGGTGGCCTTCTCCTCCGGCTCGGTGATGGGCTTCACGGTGGTGGGGCTGGGGATGCTGGACATCTCCCTGTGGTTCCTCTTCCTGCGGGTATTCGCAGGAATTGACGACCCCATGACCCTGGGCAACATCATGGTGATGAACGGCATGGGGGCCTCCTTCATGGCCCTGTTCGCCCGGGTGGGCGGGGGCATCTACACCAAAGCCGCCGACGTGGGGGCCGACCTGGTGGGCAAGGTGGAGGCGGGCATCCCCGAGGACGACCCCCGGAACCCCGCCACCATCGCCGACAACGTGGGGGACAACGTGGGAGACGTGGCCGGCATGGGGGCCGATCTGTATGAGTCCTATGTGGGCTCCATCCTGGCCACCTTCTCCCTGGGGGCCTGCGCCGGATACGGCTGGGCGGGGATGATCCTCCCCATTCTCCTGGCGGTGTGCGGCATTCTGTGCTCCATTGTGGGCACCTTCTTTGTAAAGACTGAGGAGAACGCCAGCCAGAAGTCCCTGCTGCGCTCCCTGCGCACCGGCACCTATCTGGCCGCTGTCCTCTCCGCCCTGGCCGCCGCCCCCCTCACCTACTTTATGGTGGGGAACTGGGGGGTCTACGCCGCCATCCTGTGCGGCCTCATCGGCGGCTGCGCCATCGGCTACTTTACGGAATACTACACCTCGGACACCTATAAGCCCACCCAGAAGCTGGCCGCCGCCGCGGAGACGGGCTCGGCCACCGTCATCATCGGGGGGCTGTCCCTGGGCATGCTGTCCACCATCGCCTCCATTCTCATCGTAGCCATTGCCATCCTCATCAGCTTCTACGCCGCCGGAGGCGGGGCCTCCTTTGACCGGGGGCTCTACGGCATCGGCATCTCCGCCGTGGGCATGCTGTCCACCCTGGGCATCACCCTGGCCACCGACGCCTACGGCCCGGTGGCGGACAACGCCGGGGGCATTGCCGAGATGTCCGGCCTGCCCGAGTCCGTCCGGGAGCGCACCGACGCCCTGGATTCCCTGGGCAACACCACCGCGGCCACGGGGAAGGGCTTTGCCATCGGCTCGGCCTCCCTCACCGCCCTGGCCCTGCTGGTCTCCTATGTGAACATCGCCGCGGAGAAGTCAGGGGAGGCGCTGGACCTGTCCCTCACCAACCCCCTGATTCTGGTGGGGCTGTTCCTGGGGGCCATGCTCACCTTCGTGTTCTCCGCCCTGACCATGAGCGCGGTGCAGACCGCCGCCCAGTCCATTGTGGTGGAGGTGCGCCGCCAGTTCCGGGAGATCGCCGGCATCATGGAGTACAAGGCCGACCCGGACTACGCCTCCTGCGTGGCCCTGTGCACCCGGGGGGCCCTCCATGAGATGGTGGTCCCCGCCCTGCTGGCCATTATCGTCCCCATCCTCACCGGCCTGCTTCTGGGGCCCGAGGGCGTGGTGGGGCTGCTGGGGGGCGTGTCGGTCACCGGCTTTGCCATGGCGGTGTTCATGTCCAACGCCGGCGGCGCCTGGGACAACGCGAAAAAGTACATCGAGGCGGGTCACCACGGGGGCAAGGGCTCCGACTGCCACAAGGCCGCCGTGGTGGGGGACACGGTGGGGGACCCCTTCAAGGATACCTCCGGCCCCTCGCTGAACATCCTCATCAAGCTGGTGTCCACCGTGTCCATTGTATTTTCCGGACTGATCGTGGCGTTCCACATCCTGTGACCCAAACTGGGCACATTTTCCAAAACTTCCCGGAAGACCCGTTGCCGGATTGGAAAAGTTGTGCTATGATTTTCTTGAACTCCCGACCCGCACAGATGCGCGTTTATTTTGAAAGTAAGGGGGCGTGATGCCGCTATGCTGGACATCACCACCATTGGAGAAGTACTCATTGATCTGACCCAGACGGGGTGCAGCGAACAGGGGGTCCCCCTGTTTGCCGCCTACCCCGGCGGGGCGCCTGCCAACGTGGCAGTGGCCGCCGCCAAGCTGGGGGCCTCCACCGCCTTTGTGGGCAAGACCGGCCAGGATGAGTTCGGCAGTTATCTGCGGCGGGTGCTGGCGGAGCACGGGGTGGACGTCACCGGCCTGCACACCGACCGCTCCCCCACCTCTTTGGCGGTGGTCTCCGTCTCCCCCGGCGGGGAGCGGTCCTTCCGCTTCATGCGGGGGGCGGACACCAACCTGTCCCCGGACGAGATCGACGAGGGCTGGGTGGACCGGAGTAAAGTGCTCCATTTCGGCTCTGTGAGCCTCACCGCGGGCATGTCCCGCTCGGCCACCATCTTTGCCGCCCGGCGGGCCCACAAGACGGGCAAGCTGGTGAGCTACGATCCCAACTACCGGCCCAGCCTGTGGCGGGGGAGGGAGGAGGCCATGCAGTGGCTCCAGATCCCCCTGCCCCTGGCCGGCCTGGTGAAGATGTCCCAGGAGGAGCTCCCCCTGCTCACCGGGTCGGAGGACCTGGAGCGGGGCAGCCAGATTCTGGAGGACATGGGCATCCGCCTGGTGGTGGTCACCCTGGGGGACCGGGGGGCCTTCTACCGCTGGAGGGGCCGCACCGGCCTGGTGCCCGGCGTGGATGTGGAGGCGGTGGACACCAACGGAGCGGGGGACACCTTCCTGGGGGCCCTGCTCTACCGGCTGACCCGCCGGGGGGACTCCCCCCTGGAGGGGCTCACCGTCTCCGAACTGGAGGAGGCGCTGGACTTCTCCAACCGGGCCGCCGCCCTCACCTGCACCCGGCCGGGGGCCATCCCCGCCATGCCCACCCTGGAGGAGCTGTCCGGAGCCGGGGAGTGAACCCGCCCCTTCCGCCCGCTGGGGCGGGAGTTGCAATACCGAGCAGAGGAGCGTTTGTTATGCAGCAGTTTACCTATACCATTACCGACCCCATCGGTCTTCACGCCCGGCCCGCCGGCCTGCTGGTCCGGGCGGCCAGAGCCCTGGACAGCACTGTCACCATCCGGAGAGGGGACAGGTCCGTCTCCGCCGTCGAGCTGATGAACCTGATGAGTATGGGGGTCCGGCAGGGGGAGCAAGTCACCGTCACCATTGAGGGGGGTGATGAGGAGGCCAGCCGGAGAGCAATGGAACAGTTTTTTCAGGAGAACCTGTAACGCAAGGAGGACGCTGGAATGAAAGTCGCCACGGGAACTTCCATTCTGAAGGGAATCGCCATTGGCAAGCTGAAGCTCTACCGCAAGGAGGCGGTGGAGACAGGCCGCGCCTCCTCGCTCACCCCGGAGGAGGAGTACGCCCGCTTCCAGGCCGCCCAGAAGGCCGCCCAGGAGCAGCTGGGGCAGCTGTATGAGAAGGCCCTGGACGAGGTGGGAGAGGACAACGCCGCCATTTTTGAGATCCACCAGATGATGCTGGAGGACGAGGACTATGTGGACGCCGTCAAGGGTATTCTGGACAGCCAGGGGGCCACGGCGGAGTATGCGGTGACCGCCACGGGGGAAAATTTTGCCGCCGCCTTCGCCGCCATGGAGGACCCCTATATGCAGGCCCGGTCCGCCGACGTGAAGGACATCTCCCGCCGGGTGGTGAATATCCTGGCCGGGACCGACGCCGGAGCCGTTCAGGGGGACGAGCCCGCCATCCTGGTGGCCGACGACCTGACCCCCAGCGAGACGGTGCAGCTGGACAAGAGCAAACTGCTGGGCTTTATCACCCGGGGGGGCTCCGCCAACAGCCACACCGCCATCCTGGCCCGGACCATGGGCATCCCCGCCCTCATCGGGGTGGACTTTGACGAGAGCTGGGACGGACAGCTGGCCATCTTGGACGGCTACAACCACTGTGTATACGTGGACCCGGCGCCGGAGCTGCTCTCCGCCATGGAGGCCAAGCGCCGCGCCGATCTGGAGCAGGAGGCCCTCCTCCAGGGGCTGAAAAAGAAGCCCAACGTCACCCTGGACGGCACCGAGATCCAGGTGTACGCCAACATCGGCGGCGTGGGGGACGTGGGTCTGGTGCTCCAGAACGACGCCCAGGGCATCGGATTGTTCCGCAGCGAGTTTCTCTACCTGGACGGGGACGACTACCCCACCGAGGAGGAGCAGTTCGCCGTCTATAAGCGGGTGGTGGAGACTATGGCCGGCAAGAAGGTCATCATCCGCACCCTGGACATCGGGGCGGACAAGCAGGCGGACTACTTCGGGCTGGACCACGAGGAGAACCCCGCTCTGGGCTACCGGGCCATCCGCATCTGCCTCACCCGCCGGGACGTGTTCAAGACCCAGCTGCGGGCCATCCTCCGGGCCAGCGCCTTCGGCACGGTGTCCATCATGTTCCCCATGATCATCTCCGTGCGGGAGGTGCGGGACGCGAAAGAAATCCTGGAGGAGTGCCGCGCCGAGCTGAAGGCTCAGGGCGTTCCTATGGGGGAGGTGGAGATCGGCGTGATGATCGAGACCCCGGCCTCTGTGATGATCGCCGACGAGCTGGCCCAGGAGGTGCAGTTCTTCTCCCTGGGTACCAACGACCTGACCCAGTACACGTTGGCCATTGACCGGCAGAATCCCAAGCTGGACGCCTTCTACAACCCCCATCACCCGGCCATCCTGCGGATGATCCGGCAGACCATTGAGGCGGGCCACCGCCACGGCTGCTGGGTGGGCATCTGCGGGGAGCTGGGGGCCGACCCGGTGCTCACCGAGACCTTTTTACGCATGGGCATTGACGAGCTGTCCGTCTCACCGGCGGCGATTCTCCCCCTGCGCAAGCGCATTCGGGAGCTGGACCTGAGCAGGCCCGCCGCCTCGGAGCCTCTGGACGGGGCGTGATCTCACGCTCCGGAGCTTTCTGCCTGTGATTTCCCCGCGCCGCGCGGCCCGTTTTGGCTGTGCGGCGCGGATTTTGTCCGCTCCGCCCCATTTCTCCCCGGTTCCGGCACTTTTTTTCCCAAATCCCCAGCCCCCTTCTTTACAATTCTTCCCGGTTCGGATATAATATTTAGGCTATAATGGAATCTTATAGGGTTTAATTTGTCTTCAGAGAATGAGAGTGAGGAACGTATGCTTCAATTTGACGAATATAAAGTCCGGCTGAACAACCTGGCCCCCGTTCTGGAGGAGCTGGGTCAGGCCCTGGACCTGGAGAGCGCTGAGCGGGAGCTGGATATGCTCCAGGCGGAGTCCGCCTCCGACGGCTTTTGGAACAATTTGGAGAAGGCCCAGAAGGTGCAGCAGCGCATCAAGACCCTCCAGCACAAGGTGGACAGCCAGCACAAGCGCAAGCAGCACTGGGACGACCTGATGGCCCTGTGCGAGATGGGCAACGAGTTTGAGGACGAGTCCCTGATCCCCGAACTGGAGGAGGGCTTTGCCCAGCTGGAGACCGAGATGGAGGAGGCCCGGCTTCAGACCCTCCTCACCGGGGAGTACGACAGCTCCAATGTGATTCTCACCATCCACCCCGGCGCCGGCGGCACCGAGGCCCAGGACTGGGCCCAGATGCTCTACCGCATGTACACCCGCTGGACCGAGCGCCACGGCTTCACCTATCAGATCATGGACTACCAGGACGGGGACGAGGCGGGCATCAAGTCGGCCACCATCATGATCGAGGGTGAGAACGCCTACGGCTACCTGCGGGGAGAGCACGGGGTGCACCGCCTGGTGCGGGTGTCCCCCTTTGACGCCAACGCCCGGCGGCAGACCTCCTTCGCCTCTGTGGAGGTCATGCCCGACCTGCCCGAGGACGTGGAGATCGAAATCCGCCCCGAGGACATCGAGATGCAGGTCTACCGGGCCAGCGGCGCCGGCGGCCAGCACGTGAATAAGACCTCCTCCGCCGTCCGGCTCATCCACAAGCCCACCGGCATCGTCGTCGCCTCCCAGCAGGAGCGCTCCCAGTTCCAGAACAAGGACAACTGTATGAAGATGCTCCGGGCCAAGCTGGTGGAGCTGCAGATGCAGGAGAAGGCGGAGAAGATCTCCGACCTGAAGGGGGTCCAGCTGAAGATCGAGTGGGGCAGCCAGATCCGCTCCTACGTCTTCATGCCCTATCAGCTGGTGAAGGACAACCGCACCGGCTATGAGACCAGCGCCATCAACTCCGTCATGGACGGGGATCTGGACGGGTTCATCAACGCCTATCTCACCGCCGAGGCCACCGGAAACTGGGCCACAAAGTGAGAGCAGAGAGCAATTAAGAATCGTTTGGCGGCGGGAGCCGCAGTCAATCCAACACGTCCCGATTGCGGCCCCGTGAGGGCACGGGGCCCTACCAATGAGAGTTTGTAGGGCCCGATGCCCCCATCGGGCCGCATCGTATTTTTATGAAGGAATTGTCTATGAGACAGAAAAAACGGATTCCCTGGAAGACCATCGGACTGACTCTGCTGGCCGCCCTGGTGGGCGGTGCGGCGGGCTACTGGGGCATGTGTCAGGTGGACGCCCTGGGACTTCCGGGGCTTTTGGTCCTGCTGCTCCTGTTGGTGCTGGCCTATGTCCTCCAGATCGTGGTCCATGAGGGGGGACACCTGGTGTGCGGCCTGCTCACCGGCTACCGGGCGCTGTCCTTCCGCATCGGGAGGGTGCTGCTGGTGAAGCTGGACGGCCGCTGGAAGCTGCGCGCCTACCACATTCCCGGCACCGGGGGACAGTGCCTCATCTGTCTCTTATACACATCT
>NZ_JACJJE010000045.1 GCF_016899775.1 Pseudoflavonifractor capillosus | reverse complement strand
GCCCCGGCCCCTTCTCCCCCCGGCAGACCATCCTCCGCCTGACGCTCCAGCTTCTGCTCGTGGCCGTCCTGCTGTGGCGGTTCTGGCTGGATATCTTGGCGGTGTGACAACAGAGCTAGTAAAACCAACAGGGACGGTCCATCTGGCCGTCCCTGTTCGTCTACGTTTATTCGTTTGTTCCGCCCGGCTCCGGCGGGGAGGGTGTCTTTTCCGGCGCCAAAGGGCCGGTCTTTCCCAGGTACTCCTCCGTACTCAGGGGCAGGCCCCGCTTTTTCAGGCCGCGGTTCACCAGGCGGCTGACCACGCTGTAAAACATGGCGAACACAGGCACGCCCAGCACCATGCCCACAAAGCCGAACAGTCCGCCGAACAGCAGCACCGCAAACAGCACCCAGAAGGAGGCCAGCCCCACCGAGCTGCCCAGAATCTTCGGGTGAAGGATGTTGCCGTCCAGCTGCTGCAGCACAAAAATGAAAATCACAAAATAGAGGCACTGCCGGGGGCTGACCAACAGAATCAGCAGTCCGCTGGGAATGGCCCCGATGAAGGGTCCAAAAAAGGGGATCACGTTGGTTACCCCGATGATCACCGCCAGCAGCATGGGGTAGGGAAACTGGAACACCGTGAAGCAGATCAGGCAGATCACGCCCACAATGAAAGAGTCCACCAGGGTCCCATTGATAAATCCGCTTAAAATCCGATAGGCGCTCCGGCTCTCCTCCACCAGCAGGTCGGCCGCCCGGGTGGGAAAGATGCTGTACAGGATCTTCTTGCTCTGGGCGGCGAAGACGTCCTTCCGGGCCAGCAGATATACCGACACAATGACCGCCACGATGATGTCCTTGAGCAGGTTAACCAGAGCCAGCACCACCGTGGACACGCCGGAGACCACCCCGGTGAGCTGAGGCAGCAGTTCCGAGCGCAGCCAAGCCAGGGTGCTGGAGGCCGACTCCAGGTTGGGGATCAGATCGGAGCTGAGCCACTGGTTCAGGGCGGCCCCCGCCGTACGGTAGTAGCTCAGCACCGCCTGCTGAATATCAGGGTTGTCGGCCAGGAAGGTGGTCAGCCACTGCTGGACGCTCTGAAAATAGCCAGGGAGGGCCTCAAACAGCCCCACAAGACTCCAGTAAAGCTGGGGCAGCACCATGGCCAGCAGCACATACAGCACCAGAAAGGCAAAGATCAGGCTCAGCAGGATGGAGATGGCGCTGAGGATGTTCTTTTTCTTGCCCCAGGGGTCCCGAATGCCCCGACACTGATCCGTCAGCACCGCCAGAATGCGCCGGTGGACCGGAAGCAGCAGAAAGGCCAACACAATGCCATAGCAGATGGGACGGAGAATATAGCCGATGGTCTCCAGCAGAGTGCGAATGGCGGAGAAGTGCTCCAGCAGAAAAAACAACAGGATAGCGGCCGCAATTACCGCAAAGGCGGTGACCCCCGCAGCCAGATAGGGTCCATATTTTCCTCGTCCCTTCAAAGGACTGTTCCTCCTCTACTCCTAAACCTCATCAGACTTTCAGCTCGGTCTCCTTCTCCCCCAGGACGTCCGCGTACTTCTCCAGCACCGGCTGCACCGCCTCGGTGAGGAACTCCTCCACCTGCTCGGGACAGCGGCCGATGTAGCGGCTGGGCTCCAGGTGGGCGGTCAGCTCCTCCTTCGTCATGCCGAAGGCCGGATCGGCGGCAATCAGGTCGATGAGGTTGTTGGACAGGCCCAGGTCCTTCACGTTCCGCCCCGCCTCCTGGGACAGGACGCGGATGCGCTCGTGGAGCTCCTGCCGGTCGCCGCCCCGGACCACCGCGTCCATCATGATGTTCTCGCTGGCCATGAAGGGCAGCTCCTCCAGCACGTGCTTCTCAATGACCTTGGGGTGGACCACCAGGCCGGAGGCCACGTTGCGGTAGATGTTCAGGATGGCGTCCACCGCCAGGAAGGCCTCGGGGACGGAGATGCGCTTGTTGGCGGAGTCATCCAAGGTGCGCTCAAACCACTGGGTGGCGGCGGTGACGGCGGGGTTGCCCGCGTCCACGATGACGTACCGGGCCAGGGAGCAGATGCGCTCGCAGCGCATGGGGTTGCGCTTATAGGGCATGGCGGAGGACCCGATCTGGTTCTTCTCAAAGGGCTCCTCCACCTCCTTCAGGTGGCACAGCAGGCGCATGTCGGTGGCAAACTTGCTGGCGGACTGGGCAATGCCGGACAGGACGGACAGGACGCTGTAGTCCATCTTCCGGGAGTAGGTCTGGCCGCTCACCGGCACCACGCCGTCAAAGCCCATCTCCTTGGCGATCTTCCGCTCCAGCTCCTTCACCTTCTCGTGGTCGCCGTTAAACAGCTCCAGGAAGGAGGCCTGGGTGCCGGTAGTCCCCTTGGAGCCCAGCAGCTTCAGGGTGGAGATGCGGTGCTCCACCTCCTCCAGGTCCAGCAGCAGGTCGTTCATCCACAGGGAGGCCCGCTTGCCCACGGTGACCAGCTGGGCTGCCTGGAAGTGGGTGAAGCCCAAGGTGGGCAGGGCCTTGTACTCCCGGGCGAACTTGGCCAGGGCGTCGAGCACCTGCACCAGCTTGTTGCGAACCAGGATCAGCCCCTCCCGCATGAGGATCACGTCGGTGTTGTCCCCCACGTAGCAGCTGGTGGCCCCCAGGTGGATGATGGGCATGGCCTTGGGGCACAGCTCCCCGTAGGTGTGCACGTGGGCCATTACGTCGTGGCGGAGCTTCTTCTCCCACGCTGCGGCCTTCTCGTAGTCAATGTCATAGATATGCGCCTCCAGCTCGTCCACTTGCTCCTGGGTCACCGGGAGGCCCAGCTCCATCTCCGCCCGGGCCAGGGCCACCCACAGCTTCCGCCAAGTGGAAAACTTCTTGTCCGCGGAGAACAGATAGAGCATCTCCTCGCTGGCGTAGCGGGAGGACAGGGGGCTTTCATAGGTATTGGTCGGCATCTTGCATCGTCCTTTTCTCTGGTTTTCCAAGGGTGAGGGTCTCCCCCCGCCCATATCAAGTCAGTTTATTATATCGTATTTGCGCCCGCTTTGCCACTGTTTCCTGAAATTTTATCCTCCGGCCCCAAACACAAAAGAGGCGGGGCGTGTCACCCCGTCTCTCCCATCTCCCCCACCGCCCGGGTCAGCCGGTCCAGCGCGGCCAGGATCTCCACCAGGATCTTGTTCTGATAGTCCAGCACCTGATTGAGCTCCCGCATCTGGCACCAGAGCGCCTCCCGCTCCCATTCCCGGGCCGTCTGCACCGGGAGGCTATGTACATACCGGTGCATGGTCATCTCCTCCGCCGCGGCCTGGATCTTGGCGATGGCCTCCTCAGGGTCGGTGCGGCGCGTCCCCGCGCCATCCCGGCGGTTTTGACAGGTATTTCCCACGGTGATCCCTCCTGTTCGGTTGTTCTTCTGTCCATCCTATGCCGGGGGGTTGACCGCCGTCCCAGAATATGCTATATTCTTTCTGTCTCAAATAAGACACTTTTAAAAAAGGGGGCGGAACCATGGCGGCGGAGATCACCCGGGAGGAGCTTCTGCTTCTAGAACGGTGCCCCTTTTTCCGGGGAGCGGACGAGGCTCTGCTCCGGCGGGTGCTGGCCCTCCCCGGCGTCACTGCCGAGGCATTTCCCGCCGGGGAGACTGTCTATCAGCCCCACCAGTTCCGCCGGTGCCTGGGCTTTCTCCTGGCCGGTCAGGTGCAGGTGACCAACGCCGCCCTGTCGGTGAGCGTGCTGGAGGCCGGGGATCTCTTTGGTGCGGCCGCCCTCTACAACGACCTGCCGGACTACGCCACCACCCTCACCGCCCGCACCAACTGCCGCATCCTGTTTCTGCCCCAGGAGGATGTGGACCGGCTTCTGGGAGAGGAACCCCTCCTCCGCCGGAACTACCTGCGCTACCTGTCTGGCCGCATCCGGTTCCTGTCCGGGCGGCTGGGGGCCCTGGCCCAGACCGGGGCAGAAGGCAAGCTGGCCCGGTATCTCCTCTCCAGCGGGGAGCCCTCAGTCCACGCCCCGGCCACCGATTTGGCCAAGCGGCTGGGCCTCAGCCGGGCCTCCCTCTACCGGGCCTTTGAGGCCCTGGAGTCGGCGGGCCTCATCCGCCGGGAGGGCAAAACGGTGTTCGTGCTGGACCGCGGGGGGCTGGAAGGGGTTTTGTGAGCGTTTTGCGCTTTGGGCGGGGGAGTTTCCGCCCACTTGCGCCCTATGGCCCTGCAGCCTCCGGGGCGGGCGGCCCAGTGTGCCGCCCCTACGGTGTATCTAGAAGCCGTCCCTTCTTTATCGTAGGGGCCGGACACTGGCCGGCCCGCAGATGTACGCGGCGCGTCCAGGAGGCCGCGCCCTACAGCCCAGCACCAGCTATCATCTGCTCAGCAAAGCCAGGCGCAGGTATGAAATCGCAGTCGCCATAATTTTTGCAAACCCAGGGCCCAGTGGCCCGGAAGAAACCGCGGAAAGCCACTCAGATTTTGCGCGCCGGAAATTTTCTACCGACTTGCAGGTACGCGTCCCCCGTAATGGGGGACCGGGGGTAAGCCGTCATTGGCGAACGAAGTTCGCCTCTGCGGCGTCCCCCGGCGATCCTTTGGGTACTTTCCCATCGCTGGGAAAGTACCTCGCCCCGCAGGGCGAAACCCTCCTGCAACAAACGAAAGGGCTCTATCACTGCCCCCTCATCCGCCCCCTTCGGGGGCACCTTCCCCCCGAGGGGAAGGCTTTAGAGAGATGGCGGCAAAATTCCCCCATCTGATCTCCATCAACAACTTCGGAAAGGAAGATTAAAATGAAACTGAAAAAGCAACTCTCTCTGCTCCTGTGCGGCGCCCTGATGGTATCTGCCCTGGCCGGCTGCGGAAACGGCGGCTCCAGCGCCTCCGGAAACGCCTCAGACCGTTCCGAGAGCGTCTCCAGCTCCCAGTCTGCCTCCGCCGGCACGGGGGATTCCAGCTCCGACTCCTATGTGTGTCCCGACCTCATGGTGCTCTCCGGCCCCACCGGCGTGGGGGCCGCCAAGCTGATGGCGGACAATGAAAACGTCACCGCCGAGGCCGTGGCCAACGGGGAGATAAATCCCTCCATCAGCTCCGCCGTGGTGGAGGCGGACAACCAAGTGGTGTCCTCCGCCCTCATCAACGGGGACGCGGACATCGCCGCCGTGGCCACCAATGTGGCGGCCACCCTGGTCAACAAGAACCCGGAGTCCATCCAGGTGCTGGCGGTGAACACCCTGGGTGTCCTCTACATTCTGGAGAAGGGGGACACCGTGACCTCCATGGCCGACCTGGCGGGCAAGACCGTGTACGCCACCGGCGAGGGAGCCAACCCGGAGTACGTTCTCAACTACCTGCTCACCGAGAACGGGGTGGACCCGGCCGACGTGGACATCCAGTGGATGACCGCCCAGGAGGTCACCGCCCAGATGGTGTCCTCGGAGGACGGCATCTGCATGCTCCCCGTCCCCGCCGCCACCGCCCTGATGATCCAGGACTCCGGCGTGCGGCAGGCCCTGTCCCTCACCGATGAGTGGTCCTCTGTCAGCGACGGCGAACTGGCCATGGGCTGCATCGTGGCCCGCACCGACTATATTGAGGAGAACCCCCTGGGGGTGGAGAACTTCCTGCGCGCCTATGAGGAATCCATCGAATATATGTCCAACCCGGACAACCTGGAGGAGGCCGCCGAGCTGGTGGCCCAATACGGCATCACCGCCAACGCCAACATCGCCAAGGCGGCCATCCCCCAGTGCAATCTGGTGTGTCTCACCGGGGACGAGATGAAGTCCGTGCTGGAGGCCTACTACCAGGTCCTCTTTGACGCGGACCCCACCTCCATCGGGGGCGCTCTCCCCGACGCCTCCTTCTACTATGGCGCGCAGTAAATTCCCAAAAAAGTTCATCGCCGCTCTGCTGCCCCCGGCCTTCTGGCTGGGGGCTTGGCAGCTTGGGGCTTTCCTGGTGGAGCTCCACGTGGAGGGCCGGGGCAACGAGCTGCTCCTCCCCTACCCGGCCACGGTGCTCTCCGCCCTGGTCCGGCTGGCCCAGGACCCGGCGTTCTGGGGGACCGCCCTTACCTCCCTGCTGCGAATCGCGGCGGGCATGGCGGCGGGGGTGGCCCTGGGGAGCGCTCTGGCCGCCCTCACCTGCGCCAGCTCCTGGTGCGAGCGGCTGCTCGCCCCGGTGATCCGCATTGTCCGGGCCACCCCGGTGGCCTCCTTCATCCTGCTGGTCCTCCTGTGGACCGGGCGGAATCAAGTTCCGGCGGTGATCTCCGGGCTGATGGTCCTGCCGGTGGTGTGGGAAAACCTGACCCAGGGCATCCGCTCCACCGACCGGCAGCTGCTGGAGCTCTCCCGGGCCTACCGGTTTTCCCGGGGAAAGACCGTCCGGCTGGTGTACCTCCCCAGCTTGAAGCCCTATCTGCTCTCCGCTGTCACCACCGCCATGGGGCTTGCCTGGAAGTCCGGGGTGGCCGCCGAGGTCCTCTGCCTCCCCCGGCCGGGCATCGGGACGGAAATCAACCACGCCAAGCAGGCCTTTGAGACGGCGGACCTGTTCGCCTGGACTGCGGTGGTCATCTGCCTGAGCCTGCTCATGGAGCGCTTCCTCACCCGGCTCATCCAGCGCAGAAGAGAGGGGGCGGCGGCATGATCCAAATTTCCAATCTGACCCTGGCCTACGGGGACAAGCTGGTGCTGGACCGCTTCTCCCTCGCCCTGCCGGACACGGGAGTAACAGTGCTGTCCGGCCCCTCCGGCTGCGGCAAGACCACCCTTATGCGGTGCATCGCCGGGCTGGAACAGCCCCGGAGCGGAACTATCTCCGGCATTGCTCCCAGCGAGACGGCCTTCCTCTTTCAGGAGGACCGGCTGTTCCCCTGGCGCACGGTGGAGCAGCACCTCACCGATGTGCTCCCCAAGTCCCGCCGGGGAGAGGCGGACCGCTGGCTGGCCCTGGCCGGTCTGGAGGCAGAAAAAACCGCCCTCCCCGCCGCCCTGTCGGGGGGCATGAAGCGGCGGCTGGCCCTGGTGCGGGCCCTGGCCCTGGGTGGGAAGCTCTACCTGCTGGACGAGCCCTTCACCGGGGTGGACGGGGACCGCATCAAGGCCCTGATGGCCGCCTTCAAGGAACTGGGCGCGCCGGTGGTCCTTTCCAGCCACGAGGGGCTGGTGCGTTCCCTGGCCAACCAGGTGATTAACCTGGACGGCCCGCCCCTGTGCCGCCTGCCCGGCCCATAATCGACACAAAAACGCCCCGCCGCTTGATTCGCGGCGGGGCGCAGCTTTTTACTGAGGCTTTCTTAACTCCAAGAGGCGAAACGAAGTTTCGCACAAAGTTCTTTTGGGGTTCGTTGCAAAAAGAGCCCATAAAAACGAGCGAGGTTTGGAGCCCGAAATGGTTTCCAAATCTCGCTCGTTGCTTTATTCTTAGTTTGTGAAACTATTCTTGACAAGGGCATAATGCCAAGTGAAAAGGTTTTAGATTTTCCAGTGGATTGTAACACTCTCACTGGTAGCGTCAATCTGTGATATGAGTATATCAACCACTTTACGCTTATCGTCAAAGCTCACGGACTCCCAATCATCAAGATAGCCCGTAATGCTATCAATCTGTGAAGCGGAAACAGAATTAGCGGTGAGGTCTGCGACCAGCCGGAGCTGTTTCTGCCGTTCCGCATCCAGTTCCTCAATGCGGGTGTTTGCGTATTGCAGGAGAAGCGGATTAGCGCCGGACAAAGTGTCCAGAAGTTTCTCGATCTCGCTTTCCGTCTTTGCAAGGGCAACACGGGCGGCGGTCAGCTTCGGATTATAGCTTTGTTCCTTGCCGCCTTTCAGCGTGTGGAATTTCCGCATCTTCTTAACCATCTCGCCGTAAACAAACGCCTCCATGCTTTGCGCGGTCAGCGTACCGGCTCCCTCGCAGCTCTTATTGTCTGCCCGTTGTTTGCATCGCAGGTAGGTGACACCATTTCTGGCGTTCAGACTTGCCAGGGCATAGCCGCAACGTCCACACTTGATTTTCCCGGCCAGCCATGTGTTATGGCATTTCCGGCCATTCTGGAATGTGGTGTTTTGTGAGAGCTTGCGCTGAACGGTCAGCCAGAGCTGGGAGGGGATGCGCCCCTGGTGGGGAGCAATCACGAGGATCGGCTCCTCGCCCTCGCGCCCTTGATAGAGATAACAGCTATTGTCCCCTGTGAACATTTCCGGGGGACTTTCGATTTTTACGCCCTGGGCCTTGAAGTATTCGTAGATGTCCATATCGGCCTGGACGTAGACAGGGTTTCTCAGCAGTTGAGCAATAAACCCGCGCTTTAGGGACTTGTCATAAACCTTGATGCCGTTCTCGGCAAAGTACCGGGATATGTCGCCGTAGGAATTGCCCGGCTCCGCATACATTTGATACATCAGCTCGGCAAAATCCATTTCCGCATTTTCTACCAGCTTCTTTGTCTTGATCCCGTCCATGACGATGGGCTCGGTATCAAAACCGTATGGCGTCCGCCCCCGCATATAGTAGCCTTTGGTACACCGGGAATAGAAAGCGTCCTGCACACGCATCTGGATGCTTTCGCGTTCAAGCTGGGCAAAAACAATGCAGATATTGAGCATCGCTCGGCCCATCGGTGTGGAAGTGTCAAACTTTTCTGTGCAGGACACAAACTCCACATCGTACTGCTTGAACAGTTCCATGAGCTTTGCGAAGTCCACGATGGAACGGCTAATCCGATCCAGCTTGTAGACGATCACCCGCTTAATCAAGCCCAGCTTGATGTCCTGCAGAAGCCGCTGGAAGTCGGGGCGCTCAATGTTCTTGCCGGAGTAACCTTTATCTTTGTATTCCTTACCCTCACCGCCTTTAAGCTCATAGCGGCAAAATTCAAACTGACTTTCAATGCTGATACTGTCTTTTTTGTCAATCGACTGCCGCCCGTAAATTGCATCTATTCTACTATCCATAATTAGCTCCCTTCCGTTAAACGGGAGCCAACCTACAATTATATTGTACCTCTGCCGCCCCCTTACTACAAGGATGACTCTGGCCTACCCCCGCCCGGCATATTTGCGGAACACGTCAAACAGCCGCCGCTCAATCTCGCGGTTACGCTTGTCCTGTTCCTGCGGGGAAAAAACGGGGGTGAGATTTTTGACGGTGATCGTGCGATCTCCGAGTACAGCAGTTTTGATTTCACTTTCATATTTGACCTGTGCCTGCATAAAATCCCTCCCATACAATCAAAGAATGTCTTGAAACATGGCAAAGGCCAGCACCGGGAAAGTGCTGGCCTTTGGCCGGATATGTACCTCTGGACAAAGTGTCCAGAACTTAGTAGGGGCTCCGCTCGTAGTAAGCCTCGGCCTCCTGCAAAGTGGTATAGTCGAACACCTCGTAAAGCTCGACCATCACCTGTTCAATGTCGGACGGCTTAAAGCCGCACCGCTCCATCGCGGCGATGACGTACCCCCGGCAGGCATCGTTGCTCCACGGCTGGGAGAGCAAGGCCGCCAGTTCTGGATCATAGTTCATAGAGCGTTCCCCTCTTTCTTGATAAATTAGGGAGTGCCGCGCCCGTTTCCTTGACCTGTCCAAAGACAACCATACTCAGCGCGGCATCCCCGCACAACGGGGAACGGCGGCCCGGAGGGACAGGCGGCCAGCCTGTCCAATGGCGGATCGTGGCCGTGGGTTGGCCCGGCCCACCTGCGGCGCTGGTGTTTGTCGCTCGTTCTCCGTGGAGAGAAGTCACCGCGCACCCGCCGCCTGGCTCCCCGCGTTACACTCAGGGCCGCCGCCGTTCCGTTGCGGAGAGGTTATATTTCCCTCTCTACTAACCAAGACATTTTTGCATCAATTCCAAGTGGGGAAACAGCAAAAATTAAAAAGTTTTTTTCATGCGTTCCAGGCCCCGCTTGATAGACTGGCGGACGGACTCCTCATGTACCCCATCGGCCTCGGCAATCTCTTTGATGCTTATGCCAAGAATGATGTGAGCGTCAATCCGGCGGCCCTGGATCTCCGGCAGGGAGTTGAGGGCGTTCCACAGACGGATGAACAGCTCCATGCGCTCCAGAAGCTCCTGGGGAGTGGGCTCATGCAGGCAGGCGGAGTATTCGATCCCGTCCTCACAATCCAGGGAATACTGCGCCTTGTGCCGGGTAAGCCGCCGCTGGTAGGCAGCCTCATACAGCTTGTCGGCCCGCAGCTCGGCGGCCACTTCATCGGAAACTTCGATATATTCATCATGGGTGTGCCAAGAGTAAAAGTCCTTCAGATTGATAGTAGTCATTATATTTTCCTCCGTTCAGATTTTTGTTGTGGGTGGACGATCTGAACGGGGGATGGCGGGGATCGGCAGCCGGGGCCGCCCCTGCCTACCTCGGGACAACTTGTCCCAAGGTGGGTATAGAAAAACGCGCTCGCATGGCGTGATGCCACACAAGCGCGTGAAATGACATTATTCTTAATGTACTGGCAAATTTCGCGTCCAATGCCGGACTTGCCCGGAGGGGGAGCTACGCTTTTTTTAGCTGGTGAAGATCATGCGTACTATGAAAAAGCAAAATGAACACGACGATCCCTCCTCGGAAACCGCCGTGTTCCTCATAAAGTCGTCGTATAACGCGGCGGCTTTAATTGACAGCCGCCGAAAACAAAAGAGCCGATAATCCGCGCCTGAGGGCTAACGGGTTATCGGCTCTGCGTCTGTGCGTCTGGCTCTGTGATAACTAAAATCTTAAATTTTTCTACGCTGATTAAAGTTTCTTGTTTGCATTTAGGACAAAACAAAGGAAAGTTTTTCAGCTCAGTATCTAACCGCAGCTTGATACGAGTTTTACTGTTACAGACAGGACATAGCAGCCACTCGAAGCTATCCATATCGTTCATTTCAAATTTCCCTGAGCGTCCAAACTTTTTGAGCTGTGATAACAGAACCAATCGCAATTATCATAGCCAATAGGAAGAACGAAAACTGTATTCCACTTATTGCCACTGTGTAAACATCGAAGAATTTTAATGGCGTTAAGCAGTACAGCATTGGAGCTTCAAGATATTCGGCGGTGATGCTGATGCCATAAAAGAGCAATAATATTCCCGCGCCTATCCGAACAGCCCCTTTATAGGTTCTCGTCAGGCTGGAGGCCAGAAGCGTGATTGCAAACAAAGTCAACCCTGTCAAAAACAGGCCCAATGTGGTGGTAAAAGCAGCGTTTCTTTGCTCTAAACCGCCTAGCGGTAAAATGGCGGTAAAATAATTACATAACCCGCTGAATACCGCAAGTGCAAGCAAATTACATACACAGGCAACTGCTTTGGCACAGACAACCTTGTTGCGACCCACTGGTTTTGTAAATAGATATTCTGCCGTTCCCTGCGCCTGTTCTTTCGCTACACACGAAACACCGAGATAGACCGCATAGCTGTTGGTTAGCATCGTGACCCAATAATACATACAGCCATACCAGCCCAAAGCAGAAGTCAGATCACCGCTCACACCAAACATAGCTTTCAGAATTTTCGGAAAATTCGATATTAGCCCTGTCAGCTCATTGAGGCTTTCCTTTAGTGACAAATACTCAAAGTAAGCGAAGCCACACAAAATCAAGACAATTCCCATCCAGATCAGCAGTAGTTTTCTTGTTAAGCGCAGCTCGTTTTTCACTAACGCCTTCATTCGTTTCCTCCTTTACACAGCCAACGCAATATCCCGCTTCAAGATTTTCCAGTATGCCAGCAGCGCAAACCCAAACAGCAGGAGCAGATACCAGAGCATATAGTCCCATGAATAAGTTCCAGCATTGTGGATTTCCGCTGGACTGAAAAAAGAAAACGGCGATAAAAAGCCGATTGCCCGGATATTGACAGTCCTCGAAAAAGAAGTGATACAATATTCCACAAACACAACCAATCCGGCTGTCAGAAGTGGGGAACGATTATTGGGGTGAAATATTCCAACCATCAGTCCCAATAGTGCAAAAAAGAGGGAGATGAGAATAAACGAACCTGCCACCAAGAAAAATTCCCCGATGGGAAATCCGAAACGGAACAGAGTCATCGTTAGAAATGAAGTCGCCAGATAAAAAATCCCTGTTACACATATTCCGGCAAGCGCACATAGCAGCTTTCCCATATAAATCTGTTTCCGTCCACAAGGCTTTGTGTATAAGTATTCAGCCGTATTTCCCGTACACTCTTCTGTATGTAACGACAGCCCCAAGTGCATCCCGAAAATCCCCCCTGCAACCATAAAAAAGCCTGTGAGGAACGAGTACATACCAAGTGGCTCCATCAATAGCTCCAGAGAAATACCAACCGTTTCAAAAAAGCCTCCCTGTGTAAATTCCACAGGCAAAGTTTCCACCGTTTCAATCATGCCATAATACACTGGCGTCATGGAGAAGATACAGACCGCAAGAGTTGCGGCCCAAATCAGAATATATTTTCGTTTTCGTTTCCATTCAAATCGAAAAATCAACATAACGACCTCCTATTCGTAGTAGTGGAGGAATACTTCTTCCAATGACGGTTCCTCAATTAAAATATCCTCCAGCTCCAGCCGATGAAGCTGGTTCATAATCATCATAACTGGTCCGCTGAACATAAAGGATACAGAAGTCTTGCTCTTGTCCCACTCTAAATTAGCCGTACCGGGAACAGAAAAGAAATCCTCTGGAATGGCGCTTTTTGCTGTCAGCGAGATTTTCTTGTATCCGTTTTCCCGCAGTTCCTTCATGGATTGAACACTGATCAGCTTCCCCTCCCGCAGAATGGCTACACGGTCACAAAGTCTTTGCACCTCACTCAAAACGTGGGAGGACAGAAAAATGGTCACACCTCGTTTGTTTTCTTCTTTCAGAATATCATAGAAAGCCTGCTGGATGAGCGGGTCAAGGCCACTGGTAGGCTCGTCCATAATCAGCAACTTCGGAGAGGGTAACAGAGCCGACACAATGCCAACTTTTTTCTTGTTCCCTAAAGACAAATCGCCAATTCGCCTGGATAAGTCTAAATTCAACCGCTCCGCTAATTCTTCCATCCGGCTGTGGGCATTCACACCATAGAGTTCTGCTGTGTAGAAAAGCATTTCTTTTACTTTCATATTGTTGTAGTAACAGTTTTCGCTGGGAAGATACCCCACATCCTTTGCGATACGGGCGGGCTCCCGACTACAATCTAACCCAAAGATAGAGGCTCCTCCGTTGGAGGGTTTCAGCAGGCCCATTAGAGTACGGATTGTGGTAGATTTTCCTGCTCCATTGGGGCCAATAAAGCCGAAAACCTCGCCTTGTTCAACAGTAAAGCTAATGTTTTCAATTCCTCGATGTTTTCCATAGCTTTTTGTAAGTTCGTTTAGGACAATTACCGGCTTGCTCATGGCAAATATTCCTCCTTGTAAAAGTTGTGTTTCAACATATCTAGGATGTTTCGAAACTCTTTCATCATGCTGTCATAATCCACTCCACTTTCCAACTGAACGGACATACCCTTTGCAAGCATCATAAGCATCTGAAACACTAATTCTGCATCCTCCGGGTGTCTGAATTTTTTATAATCCCGCTCATGCAGAACAAGCGATGCGATATATTTTTCATTTGCTTCTGAAAATATGGCACTTTTCAATTCAGGCGTTGGTTCCACTGCCACACTTGCAATAAACGACGCAATATGCGGGTGCTTTTTTAAGATTTCCACTTTCATAACGCTGGCTTCCCATACACGGTCAAAGAAATCCGTAGTTTCCTCCAATGCACTCGTGTTATAGGCTTGCTTCATTTGGGCAGCGCAGTAATCAAATAAATACTGGTAAAGTGTCTGCTTATTTCCAAAATACTGGAATATAGACGCCTTTGAGATACCTGCCGCTACCGCAATATCATTGATTGACGTTTTTTCATATCCATGTCTTGCGAAACAGGCAAGCGCCGCATTACGGATTGTTGCCTGTTTCTCCTGTGAAAGCGCTAATAATTTTTCCATTACTATTCTGCTCCTTCAAATAACCGAATCGGTTATTTGTATACAGTGTAACATAAATAACCGAATCGGTCAAGACGTTTTGCGCTATTTTGAGAGGAGCGCACAAATGGCAAGCAATTCGGGTGTGGCCACACTCCGAATTTTTCACAGGCCGCAGGCCCGTGAAAATGCTTGTTGGGGAGCTCCCCAAACCCGCTGAACTTCTGGACAAAGTGTCCAGAAGTCCCGGCGCAAGCGCCTGTTGTCGGCGGCCCGGAGCTAACGCTCCTGGGCCTTATTTTTTTGCTCGTCCGTGTGGCCGAGCAGATGATCGATATTCGCCTTGACCGCCACAGCCTGCCGCATATCCGACTGCGCTTTGCGGTATTCCGCATAGAGGGCCTTTTTCTTTTCGGAGAGCTCCCGGCGCTGCTTTTTCAGCGTGTCCATTTTGGGGAGCTTTGCCCCGCCCAAAAGCTCACTCATGGCCGTCTTTGCCGCCCGGTAGTCTGCCAGCTCCACCTCGTGCTGGGCCAGATATTTTCTGCTATACCGGGCCGCCTTGTAGCCGTCAAACACAGGCCGCGTCTTTGCATACTGCACCACCGCGCCCATGAGCTCGGAGGTTTTGGAAAGGGCGGCCTCCGTGTCCCGCAGCTCCTCGGCCAGCTTGTGAGCCCGATCCACCGCCGCCTCGGTGCTTGCCGCAAGAGCCTCGTAATCGGCAAGCCCATGCTCCCGGAGATACAGGAGCGCGGCGGCCATCTGCTTTATGTTATAGACTTTGGCCCACCGCTCATAGGCCGGGCCCTTGCCCTGGGCCATGCGTTCTTGAATGTCGATGATCAGATTGACGCGCCGGGCCGGGGCCGGGCTGTCCTGGGGAAGCTCCGGGATGGGCCGCTCCCCGGCAATCGCCGCCCGGATGTCATCGGGATCAAAACCGGGGCCCAGGGTAGAAGCCCGCAGGCGGGTGTACTTATCCTGCCCAGGGGCCAGGAATGAGATCGCGCCGCCCCGCCCATGCTTCACTTGAAAGCCGGACTCCTCCATATGCCGTAGGAACGCTAGAAAGTCGGCGGGCTTTTGCTCCAGGGCCGCCACGATCCCCAGCCGCACCCGCTGCTGGGCCGAGGGCGGCTTTTCCCCGATCCATTGTCCATAGTGGAGAAAGCGACCTTTGCTGTGCTGCTTCGGATTTTGAATGACAGACAGCTCGTGCTCAATGCACACCCGGTCAGAGAGCCTCCGCACCGCAAAGCTGGAGCCGATGAAGTTATGGAATTTCCGGGAACAGTCCTGGGCGGTGGAGTTGTAATAAATGTGATTGTGAATGTGCCCTTTGTCAATGTGGGTACAGACAAAGAACTGGTACTTGCCCTTTGTCCAGCGCATGGCTGTTTCATAGCCGATTTTGTTTGCCTCCTCCGGCGTGACCTCGCCGGGCGGGAACGCCTGCCGGATCTGAAAGAACAGGGCCCCGCGCTCCACGGCCCGGCCCGTTTCCGCCTGGTACTGGCTTTTCAGCAGCAGAAACTCGGCGGGGGCGGATGCAGGATCACAGAGATAGGCAGACACGGCCCCCAGCTTTTTCGGATTGAGCCCATAGGCAAACCGCTCCTCCATCGTCTGGATGGCCGTTTTCCCAGCCGCTACCTTGTAGGGCCGGATGTAGGTTGTAGCGATAGCCGCACCTCCTTTCCCAGCAGAAAAAACGGGCGGCGGTCTGTTCCACCCGCCGCCCGGAACTTCTGGACAAAGTGTCCAGAAGTATCAGCTTGCCATAAAATCCATCGCCGCATACTTCACACCATAAAGGCGCTCCACCAGCCAGCCGCCCAGGGCCGGGAGCCCAAAGGGAGAAACCAGGAACGCCAGCACGAACATGGCGATGCAGCCTGTGGTCTGCCCGGCCAGCAGGCAAAGGATCGCCAGCAGGGACAGGCCCACACACGCCACAACGCACACAGCGCCCGCCACGCAGGACAGGAACGAGAGCACCGCCACGGCGAGGATCAAGGCCAGAATAAAAGGAGCCACGATAATTTTTAAGATCGTCCGCATGGTTCATACCTCCTACAAAAGTTTGATATTTGCCTCTATATGTATATTATAACTCCGTAAGAGGGGGCCAACAAGGATGCCTCGGCTATCCCCACCTCTGGACAAAATGTCCAGAAGTCGAGATAGCCGTGGGGTAGCAGACAGTTCTCCAAGGAGTAGACAGCAGAAAGTTTAATTTCCCTTTTAGCAAGAGCGGCCCATTGACTTGAAGAAGTTTCAGTATTAGATTATTATTAAAGCATAATAAACGTAGATGGAGTGATGGAGATGAACAAAAAAGATGCTGTATATGAATTTTTACAAAATATAAATCGAGGAAGCTTTGCGGACTTACTTGAAATTATCGATTACGAATCTGACAACCTTGATTTCAAAGAAACGTGGATAAAAAAAGGGGTGTTAGCAAAGGAACTTTTAGCAATGGCAAATAGTGGGGGCGGAATCATTGTTTTCGGTGTTAAGGAGAAAGAAGATAATCAGTTCGACCCTTGTGGACTTCAAGAAATATGTGATCCAGCGGAAGTTCAAAATAGTATAGAAAAGTTCATTCCTTCCAACTTAAAATATCAAGTTGAGAACTTTAGCTTTGATCGAAGTGAATACGACAAACTACAAGGGAAAAAGTTTCAAATATTAATTGTTGAAAATTGCCCTCAGTATCTACCATATATCTCTAAAAATGAAACTGAAGGATTGAAAAAAGCAACTATTTACGTGAGACGAGGGACAGAATGCACCGTTGCAGATAAAGACGATATTGAAAGGTTAATCAACAAGAGACTTGCTACTGGTTATAAGTCTAAGTTGGAATTTGAGGATCATATTCGACAACTCCAAATCCTATATCGCTATAAACAACCAACATGGGCATCAGCGACATCAGCAATAGCTATGCTGAAAAAATTATCTTTTAGTGTAAACAATCAAAATTCATCTGAATTTTATACTTACATAGATGAACTAGTGGAAAGAAAGAAGAAAATAATTGAAATGGATCTAGGTCTTTATTAAGCATCTGACACAATAAGATAGAGGACGCGAAATTAATCGCGCCCTCTATTTTATTACAATTGAACGATGGCTGATAGTTTTTTGATCAGTTCAGAAAGGGGCCTCCACAGCTTTTCATAGTCCCGTTGCAGAGCCGTGATCTCCTCCGGGTAAATGCCGCCGTAGGTATTCGCCTGGATTGCCACCTGGTTTAGATTGTTGGAGCACCGCCGCTGGAGCGACACCAGCTCCTGGACGGGTGACAGGTCAACGTGGAGCACATACCCATTGAGGGCCATTTTCCGCATATAGGCCCCCATGTTGCGGATGCCCGCCTCGGCCATACGTTCCCGGATCAGCGCCTGCTCCTCCTCGGACACCATCACATGGAGATGGATGGGGCGGCGGCGTTTCTTTGTCACCGCTCCTCCCGTTCCAGACTCCGGCAGACGCGGGGTGGCTCCTTTACCTTGTCCAGCGCCTTTTCCCGTTCCGGGGGCTGGGCGGGGATCGGCGTATTGAATACCCCGGAGAGCCGTAGGGCCTCCTGGTTGGCAAAATCCTGTTTTTGCGTTTTCTCCATAATCAGCACCTCCTCTTGATGTTGACAGCATCCGGGCCAACCGGGGGCAAGCCGTAGTTGGATACGACCTGCCCCGAAAATGGCCTCGGAACGCCTTGTAATCCGGGGATTTTCCGGGGCCTAATTGTCAACGCCCCAGCCCCGCTTTTTCCGCATATAGTCCCGCTGTTGGCGGCGGTGGGCTTTCTTTGCACAGACCGCCGAACAGTAAGCCTGCCGCCGATCCGGGGGAACGGGCCCGCCGCAGACCGGGCAAATCTTGAAATCCGGCCTGGGCCCCTCGGTCAAGAGGGCCGCCTCCAGCGCCGGATCAAGGGGCAGGACGGCCTCCCGGAAATAGCGGCAGTATGCGCCTGTCCAGCACTTCCCGAACATATAGCACTCACACTCCAGAGGCAGGCACCCGTATTCCTTGTCATAGTTGGCGCACCACTTTACCACCAGGGCGCGGATTTTCTTTTTTTCCTCGCGTGTCAGTTCACGGGTCAAACTGTCACCTCCCGCCAGCCGGGGCTTTCAAAAGCTCCCGGTAGCAGGACACACAGCCGATGCCCCGCCAGTAGGGGCACCCGGAGCACCGGGAGCCCCTGGGCGGTTTCGCCGGGGCCGGAGCCTGGGGCCGGGGTTTTTGCTTCATCATTTTTTCAAAGGGGCTGTCAGTAAACCTCATTTGTCAGCCTCCTCTCCGTCATCATCCTCCTCGTCCCAGGGCGGGCCGTCCTCGTCCTCGTCCCCGTAGCCGTCCGGCCCGTCATAGTCATCCAGCTCCCCGCCGTAGTCCTCCTGGGGCTCGGCGGCTTTCTGATGCTTTGGGCGCAGCACCTTGAAATAGAACGCCGCGCCGCCGCCCACTAAGGCCACGGCCAGCACCGCCAGGAGCATCCCCATGTTGCCGCCCGTTTCCGGCTCGGCCTCCTCCGGGGCGGGTTTCTCGGTTTCCGTGGGCTCCGGCTCCGGCTCAACGCCCACGCACTTGCTCATATTGACAGAGCAGACGGCACAATCCGTATTGACGGCCCCCGCCTCGCATTTTTCAGAGCAGGAGCACACCGCCTGTTCCACGCCAGCGGCCTCCGCCGCAGCCAGCAGATCGGCCTCATCCACAACGCTGAAAAAGTAGGTTTCGTACTGTTCGCCCTCTTCGTCCACGGGCTTGTCATAGTCAATGACGATATAGAACGTGTTGCCGCCGCTGGTCTGCACCGTAATAAACTGCTTGTTGGTGTGCTCGTCATAGAGCAGATCGCGGGTTACAAGGTTTCCCTCCTCCGAGAAGCCCTCGCCCGGTTCAATGGTGGGCTCCGGCTCCGGGGCCTGGGTTTCCTCGGTCATGGTGGGATCGCCATAGTCCGCGCCCTCGCCGCCGTCCGCATAGGCATAGGCCGGGACGCTAAATCCGCATAAAAGAACGGCGGCACACAGCGCCGCCGCCATCACCCGAAAGCGTTTCATCTTCAATTTTCCTCCTTTCCGCCGTCCTCGGACTTCTGGACACTTTGTCCAGAAGTGCCGTCCCGGAGCCGCTGGAGCACCAGGGGGAGTTCCTCCAGGGAAATGCTCATGCCCCGCACGATGTCCACGATCTCGCTGTTTTCGGCCTCCTGCTTGTTCTTCTCCAGCTCCTTGAGCCGGGCCTGCTGTTCGCTGATTTTGGCCTTGACCTTATCAATCTCGGCCTGGATTTTCTGGCTTTTGCTTACCGCCATAGATACCTCCTTGTCAGGGTAAACGCCCGTAGGCGTAAAAATGAGATTGCCAGTAACTTGTATTCAAATTTGCATATTGTATGGGATCGCCACAGTGGATCATCATCCCGTCCCCCACATAGATACCACAGTGGGACACGCCCGCCGTGTCATAGGTGCCGACAAAGAACACCAGATCGCCGGGCTTTGGATTGCTGGTAGGGGTACAGATGTTATAGAGCCCCTGGGCCCCCAGGCGGCCCACATTCCAGCCGCTGTGATTGATCACCCAGGACACGAAGCCGGAACAGTCAAAGGACGTGGCCGGACTGGAGCCTCCCCACACATAGGGATAGCCCAGGTATTTCTCCGCCTCGGTGAGCATGGCCGCAAAGGTTTCATCGTCCAGATATTCCCCCGGCACGTCATATCCGGCGGGCGGGTTGGTAACGTATTTTCCTACATAGGCCGACTCCGGGAACAGGTCAGGCCGGTTCCCCAGGGTGGACATATAGAGGGAGTACCGGGACATCTGCTCCTCGTTCATCATTTCCAGGGGCAGATGGGACAGGTTGCGGTTTTCCAGCGTGACATAACAGATATAGTAATTGTAGGGCACCTCTACCGTGTAGGAATTGCCCTCGCTGTCCGTCCGGCTTTCCGTCCGATAGCGCACCTCAACCACCACATCCTCGGTGAGAATGTACTGGCGGTCAAAGAGGGTTTCCAGCGTCCCCTGCACCTGATCCAGCGTCCATGCCCCCTCATGGAGCACAGACAGAATGGAGATCAGCACATAGGGATCGTGCTCAATGCTGTCCAAGTCGAAGTGGTACTCGTCATAGTCGTGGGTGCTTTCGTAGCTGTCCAGGTAGTCCTGGAGCTCTGCCTCCATGCCGCAGTAGGACGCCTCCGCCGCCAGCATTTCCTCATCCTGGGATGGGTAGGTAGTCGCGCCCACTGCGCCAGCCCCGGCGTTGCCAAGCGTCACCAGGGAGGACGAACAGGACTGCATCATAAAGAGCAGGAGCACACAGGCCAGGGCCAGCACCACCCCCACGGGATGCCGCTTCACAAAGCCTACCGCTTTTGCCCCGGCCTTTTCCGTGGCGGCGGCTGTCTTTTTCGCCGCGCCTGCCGCCCCGGTCTTGACCGCCTCCCGCGCCCGCTTCTGATACTGCTTTTTCAAGCGGTGCTTGCGCCACATCCGGGAAACGGGGTTGCCGGACATCTCCGGGTGTTCCTGGGCGGCCATGCGGAAATGATAGTCCGCCGTGGCCTTGACATATTTGGACTCGGCCCGCTGGACGGCTTTTGCCGGGTGTTCCCGGACTTTCCGTTTCACGAACCGGGAGCCATGCCGCAGGGCGGCCTCGCCCACCAGCTCGGAGCGGTGAGCCCCCTCAATGCCCACATTTTCCTGCTCGTTCTCATAAATCTTCCCATGCACAAAGCCGTGGGCGGCTCCGCCAGCGGCGCGGCCCACCCGCCGGATGGGGCCCGGTTTTTTCGGGGGCTTCTGTTTTGCCAGCTTGCCTTTGGCCGCCTCCAGCTTTTCCCCGCGCTTTTCCATGCGGAGCTTAGAAGCGGCGGCCTGTTCCTGTTTGCTTTTCTGCCGGAATTTTGACTTGTGGACACTTTGTCCAGAAGTACCCTCTGTCCCGGCACCGCCAGGGGAGCCGCCCCCAGCACCCCCGGAAGAAGCGCCGCCGGGATCGGCGGGCTCCTCCCAGGAGCCGGGGCGCTCCCTGGGCTCCTGTTTGGGCTTATTCGGTTTTCGCTTCATTCTTCAAATCCTCCGGACGGGTAGTCAGCAGGTTATAGATTTCTCCACGGGGGAACCGATCCACAAAGGGGATCGTCACATCCCCATAGAACAGCAGGCCCTCGCCGGAATTGCTGTGGGTGATGTAGGAGAGCTGGTGCTCCGAAATGCCGAGCTGCTTTGCCAGGATTGCCCGGTCACTTTGGGCCTGGGACAGCAGGATCATAAAATCCGTGTTGTCCAGAATGGCCTCAATCTCCCGGCTGGCCAAAAGGTCTTTGACGTTCTGCGTCAGGGCCGAGGGGACACAGCCTTTCTTTCTCAGCATCTTCCACACGGCCACAAAGTAGCTGGCGGTCAGCGCGTCCCGGAGCAGGATATGAAACTCGTCAAAATAGCACCAGGTAGAAACGCCGCTGTGAAAATTCACATTGACCGCCGAAGTTACAAAGTCGTTGGTAACGTGCATGGCGATCTTGCGGAGGTTTTCTCCCAGCCCTTTGAGAACGATGCACACGATATGGGACGTGAGCTTTACGTTGGTCTGGTGGTTGAACAGGTTAAGGGAGCCGGTGCAGTAGAGCTCCAGGGCGGTTGCCACACGGCGGGCCTCCGGCTCCGGCTGCTTCAAAAGTTCCTCGTACAAGTCCTGGAGCAAGGGCGGCTTGCCGTCCCCGATCCCCAGGGCCATATCCCGGTAAATGAGCCGCACACAGCGGTCAATCACCGTCTTTTCGATGGGTTGCAAGCCGTCCTTGCCGCCCACCACCAGTTCACACAGGGACAACAAAAAATCCGCTTTCATGGAAAGCGGGCTTTCGTCATCGTCCAGGTCAAGCTGAATGTCCATAGGGTTAATATGGCTGGGAGAGCCGGGAGCGATCTCCACCACCTGGCCGCCCAGCCGCCGCACCAGCGGGGCATATTCGCCCATCGGATCGACAATGATAATGCGATCCTTTGGAATAGTGAGAAACACATTGATGATCTCACGCTTTGCGGCAAAGGATTTGCCGGAGCCCGTGGAGCCGAGATAGAGCCCGTTGGCCGATTTCAGTTTTTTGCGGTCAGCCATGATGACGTTATGGGAAAGGGCGTTCATGCCGTAGTAGAGGGACGGCCCGGCCATGCGGAGCTCCCTGGTCATAAAGGGAACGAAAATCGCCGTGGAGCTGGTGGTCATGCCCCGCTGGATTTCCACCTCGTTATAGCCCAGGGCCAGAGAGGACACAAACGCCTGCTCCTGCTGCCAGTCCAGCCGCTTCAAGGCACAGTTATATTTCTGCGCGATACCGCCCACCGTGAACACATCGTTTTCCAACCGCTGCCGGGTGGGGGCGATATTGATGACCGTGAACGTGAGCAGGAACATCCGCTCGTTGCGGGACTGGAGATCGGCCAGGAGCTCCGCCGCGTCCTTGCTGAACGTGATCAGGTCAGGGGGCAGAATGTCGGGATCGTACCCGGCCCGCACCGCCTTGCGCTGTTCCTCCACCTTCATTTTGCCAATGTCGGAGAGCTTTCCCTTGATGGTCTTAATGGCTTTAAGCTGATCCACCGTCTGGATGTGCATGGTTACGGTCATTTCCGCATCCAGCTCCAGGATCTCCGCCAGGAGCTTGTCAGAGAGCTCGGACGCCAAAATCTGCAAGTAGGACGCCGCGCCCCAGTATTGGCCGATGCGGAATGTCCGGGCCTGCCGGAAGTCGAAGCTGTCCGGCGCGATATAGTCCTTTGTGCCAAGCCCGGTTTTGGGGATGTCCTGCCAGGAGAAGCGGAACGGCTCCCGGTTGCCCGGATGCATCTGGCCGTGGAGCAGAGCCAGCCGCGCCTGCCCGTCCATCGGGACAGAGGGAACGCCCAGCCGTTTGAGGTTGCCTGTCACGTCGGCCTCCACCCGTTCCAGGCGGGGGCGGGCCTCCGCGATCCCCTCGGCGGGCAGGCCAAAGGTGATATATTTTGACCGCTCGATGCCGTTGTTGCTTTTGGCAATCTGGCTTTTTAACATTCCCGTAAACTCCGCCCGGATGCTGTCGTAGTCATCCTGGGCCGGGGGAATGTTCACCTTGTACTTGCTCCGGGAACGGGAGCGGCGGTTGATAAAGGAGAGCTGGAACGGCAGGGAGCTGTCGAAGTAATTGAGGAACGAGCTCCACCCGCCAAAAATCGCCGTCTGATCCTCCGTGGACGCAACGGAATAGTTGATGTCCTCATATTCCACCGTCTTTGTGTAGAGCCCGCCGGGGAGCTGGCACACCCCGTCCGGGTGCATCACCAGGTAAGGGATCGTCTGCTGGGCAGACAACGCAGCTTTCCGGTTAGCGGCCTTTCCGGGGCCGCGCTTTGGGCTTTTTGCTTTTTGCAATCGCATCCTCCTTTCGCACAGCGCCCCGCTGGGTGAACGGGGCATAGATATTTTCCGTCTGGTAAGGCCTCACCCCAGGCCGCAGGAAACGGGCCCGCAGGACGTTCCGCACCACCTTTTCAAAGGGGAGCCCGTCTTTTTCGTACATCGCCAGCAGGAACGCCGGGAGCGCCACTCCCATCATCAGAAACATGGCCCCCGTGTTGCCGATGGTGCTCCGGGCCAGCAGGTAGGACGGGATGCCCACCGCCGCCGCGATCCCAAAGCACACAAGTTGGCGTTTCGTCAGATTAAAGGCAAGTTTGGTCTTGATTTTGGATAAGTCATTGGGGACGTTTACATAGGGAATTTCAATCACTCCTTTCTGTCCCCGGCCACCTCTGGACACTTTGTCCAGAAGTCCGGGATGGTGCTTTCCACCTCGTTCCCCCACACATCCCAGCCGGACGGGGACTGCCGGGCAAACAGCTCCACCCTGGGCACGTCGCCCATGAGGGCCACGATCTTATCACGGGCCTCGTCCGGCTTTCGGCTGTGCTCCTGGATCGGGGCAATAATGAATTGATGGACGTTTGCCGCCTGCCGTTTCGGGTGTCCCCGTGTCGCCAGCAGGCAAACCTCCGCGTTGCCCCTCGTCCAAAAGCCCAGGCCATAAAACCAGCTCTCGGACTTTCGGTTTTTCTTCAGCCAGACGAAAGCCACAGACTTATATTGAAAGCCCCATGCCTTGATCAGCCGCAGGGCCTCCGGGAGCTGGGGGAACGTAGCCCACAAAAAAAGCACGCTGTCCGGGGCCGCCAGATCAGCCACCGGGAGCGCGCACATCTCGTCAATCCCCATTGTGGGGTAATGTTTCTCCGCCGCACCCTGTAAGCCCTTTTGCGTGTAGCGCCAGGGGGGATCGGCATAGATCACAGAATACTGTCCGATAGTTACACTCCTTTCTCCCCGGCCTCCAACGCTGCCCGCGCCAGACGGATGCGCTCTGTGGCGGCGGCGTAGTAGGCGGGGACGGTTTCAAAACAGATGAAGCGGCGGCCCGTGTTGAGGGCGGCAACCGCCGTTGTGCCGGAGCCCGCGCAGATGTCCGCCACCAGCTCTCCGGGCCGGGTATAGGTCTTGATGAAATACTCGCACAGGGCCACCGGCTTCTGCGTGGGGTGGACGGTGCGCTGGACGGTGGGGAACGTGAGCACATTCCCCGGAAAGCGCAGGCCGTCCTCCGAGCCGCCCGTGGTACGGACGAATTTTCCATAGTTCGGGCTGTCCCCGTTGTTGGTCAGACTCCGCTTGTAGGGCTTGCCCTGTTCAAACTGCGGGTTGTAGAGGGGGAGTTTCTGATAGAACACCAGGATGTTCTCCGTCTTTTTCAGCGGAGCGCGGCGGGCATTGAGAAAGCCAGTAGAGCGGCTTTTGTACCACACCCACTCATAGCGGAGCATGGACAGGTTGGATGCCCCCAGCACCTTGTCATAGGGACACTGCGCGAAAAACAGGATCGCGCCGTCCGGCTTAACCGCCCATTTCACCGCCTCCCACAGCTCCGGGAGCGGCAGGGGCACATCCCAAAAGTTCCGGGTTGTGCCGTAGGGCGGATCAGTTAAGAGCATATCCACGGAATGGCGGGGCAGGGAGCGCAGGCCCTCGATGCCATCCATGAGGAACAGCCCCTCTGTGAGTTCTAGGGACTTCTGGACACTTTGTCCAGAGGTGCCCTTATCGGTCATTCCTGGCCTCCTTGCCCTTTGCCGGGGCGGGCCGGGCGGCGTTCTCACGGGCGGCCTGCGCCCGCCCCTCGGCTAACTGCTGGGCAATCGTCTTTGCGTCATCCCTGCCGCCCAGCAATTCCCGCTTTTGTAAAACGGCCTCCGTTTCCGCCATGAAGCGGGCAACATCGGCCTTGTTAAAGTCCTCCGGCGCTTTCCCATACCACAGGCGCGTCCCGTCGGGCCCATATCTTCTCGGCATATAACACCCCTTTCTTTAGTGCGCGCTAAAGATGCTGCGCGCTATTGTCCCGGTTTTGAACAGCATGAAGCAGAGCAAAACCGTATAGCCCACGGTGCCCCAGATCGCCCCGATGGGATCTCCGCCCGTGGCAATTCCCTGGATCAGCACCGCATAGATTGCAACGCACACCAGAATGAGCATCCCCTGGAAGCCCACGGCAAAGAGGGAGCGCAGATAGTTCTGCCCCATCTGTCCCACCTCCCGGTGGGAGATGGTTGCCATAGGGATCGGGGCCAAACTGGTGAGCAAATATATTTCCAGCATTCTCCCATAGACCAGAACGAAAATGACGATGCCCAGCGCCCACATGGTAACGCCAATAATAGAGGACTGGAGCCACAGGCTGAGAAGCGGCCCCAAGTCCATCCCCTCCAGGGTGGTTTGAAGCTCTGTCATCATATCCGGCGTGATGTCCGTGGAGCCCTGGATCAGGCCGCCCGCCTGGGCGATCACCGTCTGCGACACGTCAAAAACGGCCATCACAATGTTAAAGGTATTTGAGAGAATGAAGATGGCACAAGCGGTTTTGAATATCCATTTGTAGATATTCGCCACGTCAAACTCGTGCATATTGTTTTTTTCCAAAAGCATCTGAATGAGCTCATAGGTGGCAACAAAGGTCAGCACCAGCCCGGCAATCGGCAAGATCACCGTTTCGGAAAGCTGGCGGATGAGGGAAAATACCCCGGCGTTCCACGCCGCCGGGGTAGTCCCCACCTGTACCGCGATCTCTCCGACTTGGGTATTGACGTAATCAAAGAGCCCCTCCAGGTTCCCCATGATCCCGCCAATCAACAGCTCTTTGAGCCAGTCCGTGAGCCAGTCGGTGAGAAAATCCATAGGCCCTTACCTTAAAACAGGCCAGACAGCAGAGGGATCAGGGTGGTGCCCAGCAGGATGATGCCGCCGCCCGCCATGAGCTGCTTCATACCCTGGCTTTTTACTAATGTGTGATAAAGAAGTAATAGAAGTGTAAAAAATTTTGCCGTTCCTATCCGGCACTTGGCCATTGTGTCGGATAGGTCGGGCGGTTATTCCGGCAAATCAATCTTGCCGACAAAGCTGTAATAAATCTCAATGTCCTGCCTGCGGGTGCCGTTCTCGTCATAGCTGCACTCATGCACAACGATTTTTTCAATCATTTCCCGCAAGAGGGTGGGGGTAAGTTCCTCAAAGGCAAGGTGCTTTCGGACGATACCCATAAACTTTTCCGCGTTGACGGTGGCGGCCTGCGACTTGTCCAGTTCGGCCTGCAAAGCGGCGGCGCGGTCTTTCAGTTCCCGCTGCTCCTGCTCATAGTCTGCCGACAGTTCCATGAAACGCTCGTCGCTGATTTTGCCGTTCACATTGTCCTCATACAGCCGCTTGATAATGCGGCTCACTTCGGCAATGCGCTCCTGCGCCTGTTCAAGCTGCTTGGTGGCTGCTGCGGTCTTTCTCTTGCCGCCGATCTCGTTCTGCTGGATAAGCAGCTTCACAAAGCGGCTCTCATGCTTGGCGGCATACTCGGTCACTTGCCGGAGATTGGAGAGGACACCGGCGGTCAACAGGTCGGTGCGGATAAAGTGCGCCGTACAGTCGCGGGTGCGCTTCTTGTAGCTGCCGCAGATGTAACAGTCCTGCTTGCGGTTCTTGTTCTGATACCGCTGCTGGTACATCACATGGCCGCAGTCGGCGCAGAACAGCATACCGGAGAACAGCCCCACTTCATCATAGCGGTTCGGGCGTTTGCGCTGCTTGCGTAACTCCTGCACGCGCTCCCATGTTTCCCGGTCTATGATAGGCTCATGGTGGTTCTCAAAAACAGCCTGCTTCTCCACGGGGTTCGCTACACTGTGCTTGACCTTGTAAGAGGGCTTCTCCGTCTTGAAGTTTACCAGACAGCCGGTGTACTCCCGGTTTTCGAGGATATGAACGACGGTGTTCGTCGCCCACTTGCACTCATAGCCGGGGTGGTAGCGGCGTGTGCTGCCCGTCCTGCGGTATTCCAGCGTCCCCGGCGTCGGGATTTGCTGCTCCGTAAGCATACGGGCAATCTTGGTCGGGCCATTCCCGGCAAGGCAAAGCTGGTATATCTGCTGGACAACCGGCGCGGTTTCCTCGTCAACGAGATAGTTCTCGTCCTCGTCCATGAGGTAGCCATATACCGGCTTGCTGGTAACAGGCTTTCCACTCATGCCTTTTGCTCGTTTTACTGCTTTGATTTTCTTGCTCGTATCTCTCACCAGCCATTCGTTGAACAGATTTCGCAGAGGGGTAAAATCGTTGTCCATGCCGCCGTTTGCGCTGTCTACATTGTCGTTGACAGCGATAAAACGCACTCCCTTTTGAGGGAACAGCATTTCCGTGTAAAACCCTACCTGCAAGTAGTTTCGCCCTAACCGGCTCATGTCCTTGAC
>NZ_JACJJE010000044.1 GCF_016899775.1 Pseudoflavonifractor capillosus | reverse complement strand
AGATGTGTATAAGAGACACGGCAGCCACAGGGGCGGCCGCGGGGGCGGCGCTTACATTGGTGATGCGGAAGGAGTTGGGGGACATCCCGGACTCCTCAGCGATGGCGGCCATCATCACGGCCACCAGCTCGCCCTCATCCACCGCGGGGGCGGCGGGAGCGGGAGCGGCCGCAGGAGCCGCCGGCTTCGCAACCGGAGCGGGAGCGGCAGTCTCCTTCTTGCCCTCCAGCAGGCTGACCAGCTTGGAGTTGATCCGGATGACCAGGGCCAGAATGGCCAGCATCAGGAAGACCACCACAATACCGCATACGGCAACCATGATAGCCTCGGTGGGCGCCATGGCGCTAAAGGGATCTAAGATCGCGTTTTCAGCTTTCGGCATGGATCATGTACCCCCTTAACCCAGGGTGACCAGCAGATCGTCGGTGTTGACGGTAGCGCCGGTGGAGACGGCGATGGCCTTCACGGTGCCGTCCACAGGAGCGGACACCTCGATCTCCATCTTCATGGCTTCCAGAACGATCAGCACGTCGCCGGCCTTCACGCTCTGACCCACGGTGCACTCGATCTTGAAGATGCTGCCGGGCATGGGGCTGTTCACCGGGGTCTCACCGGCGCCCACAGAGACAGGAGCGGCGGCAGGAGCGGGAGCAGACTCAGCGGCAGGGGCGGGGGCGGGAGCGGGAGCCGGGGCGGGAGCAGCGGCAGGGGCGGGAGCGGGAGCCACAGGAGCGGCAGCCACGGGGGCGGCCACAGGGGCGGCGGCAACGGGGGCAGCGGCGCCGGTCTTCTCTACGGTGACGCTGTAAACCTTGCCATTCACGGTGACATTGTAGTTCATAGTTGTTTTTCCCCTTTTCTGAATAATATGGCAAGTCATCCAGACCCCGTCCCGGACCCGGATGCGTTTTGCCCGGGTCCTCCGCTTGAAGGATTCAATTCAAGCGGAGGACCGCATTTGGTTTATTGTAGCATTTATGCAAGATATCTGTCAAGAAGCTGAGCCGGGAAATTCCGGCGCAGGCTGCAAACTCTTACAGCACGTCGGCAAACGCCTGGATGGCGGTGCTGGCCTGGCCGAAGTCCCGCATCTGCTGGTCCACGCCCAGCTTGATGTGGGGGATGCCGGCGTCGTCCAGAGCCTTCTTCAGGTAGGGATACTCCATCTCCTCGGGGTCGCAGAACTGCTGCATGAACAGCACCAGGCCCTGAGCGCCGGAGTCCTTCACCATCTGCACCACGAAGTCGCCGCGGCGGTTCTGGTTGGAGTGCTCATCGTACAGGAGCACGTCGTAGTCCTGGTTGGCGAACTGCTGAGCCAGGGCCATCATGGGATCGCCCTCCTCGCTGGCGTCCACCCGGAAGGAGCGGCTCTCCTGGGCCACGTCATCGGCGGCGATGGCGATGTGGTTGTCGTCAAAGATCTGCAGCAGCTTGGGATTGTCGCAGATGATGCCGGAGGTGACCACCTTGGTGCCCTTCCAGTCGGCGACAGGCAGCTTCTCCAGCTCGGCATTGAGCTCTTCCAGCTTCTCGGCGTACACGGCGGGCTCCATGAACCAGGCGGCCCGGAGCACGGCGGAGCGCTTCACGGCGGAGATCACGTCGCAGTGGTCGCTGGCCAGCTTCACGAAGGCCCGGCGGGCGGCGCGGTTCTTGTTCATCACCTTGATGGCGTCCCGCAGGTCGTCGTCGGTGATGATCTTGCCGGAGATCTCCTCCAGCTGATACTTCACATGCATGTACTGATCCACCGTGAACTGCAGTCCGAAGGCGGGCTTGCGGTTCTGGGGGTGGGCCAGGAAGATGCAGGGCAGCTTGCCCTCCATAGCCACGCGGTAGTTCTGGCTCATGGGGCGCAGAGTGTCGCAGATGGTGGGGGTGATGATGCCGTCCAGCTGATCCAGAGTACCGTCCAGCAGCATCTCCAGGGCCAGCTGACCGATGGTGCAGTAGAAGGTGGCGCAGTACTCCTTGGCCAGAGCGATGGTCTTCTTGTTGCTGCCCCAGATGCCCATGGGCACCATGCCGGAGGCGACGACCAACTCTACGGGGGCATAGTAAGGCAGCACGCCGATGACCTTCTTCCCCTCCTTCTTATACTGGGAGAGGACCCGATAGGGATGTTCAGAATATTCCTTAAACTCGTTCAGCAATACCTCGGTGCTCATTTCGCCTCGGCCTCCTTTTTCGCCATATTAGCCTCCATGGCCTCTACCAGGCCCTGGACACGGGTCTCATACTGAGCCTCGTTGAAGTTCCGGGGATCGGCCTGGTCGCCGTCGAAGCCGGCGCAGGGGACGCCCAGATCCTTGGTAAAGCGGCGCTGCATCTCGGCCATATAGCCGGACCAGGGCTTGCAGGAGCGGTTGTAGTGGACCAGCACGCCGTCCACCTTGTTGTCCCGGCAGATGCCCTCACGCCAATCCACGCCCTGCTCGATGCACACGGAGTTGGGGGCCTTGTAGTAGGCGCGGGCCATCTCGTCCATGTTGTTGTACACAAAGCCGAAGGCGGGGGCGTACACCACGGCGGTGACGTTGACACCGTTGGCCTTCAGGGGCTTGAACAGGTTGGGCAGCTTGGGCCAGCAGGGGATGCCCTCGAACATGACGCGGTACTTCTCGGGGAAGGGCGTGGTGCTCTTGCCTTCCTTGACGGCCTCGGCCAGGTCCTTCTCCAGCAGCTCGAAGGCCTCGGCGGCCTCCACCTTGCCGCGGGCGGTCACCACGTCGGCCATGTGGTTGAACAGATCGAAGCCGCTGTAGGGGGCGGGCTTGTACTGCAGGTAGTCGCACACCCGCAGCCAGGCCTTGGCGGTGCGGTTGGCGTTCTCACAGGCGTGCTCGAACTTCTTCTCGTCGAACTTCTTGCCGGTGAGCTCCTCCAGCTGGTGGATGGCCGCGTCGAACTGAGCGCGGACATAGGCCACGTTGGTGTCGTGGACATCCACGGTGTTGTTGTAGGGGATGTCGATCATGATCAGGGGGATGTTGCGCATCCGGCAGATGTTCTCATACCACTTGGTCATGCAGTTGCAGATGTTGTTGCAGCACAGCACGAAGTCGGGCTGGGGCATGCGCATCTGACGGTAGGGCTTGATGGCCTCACGGCGGAAGTTCTTGTAGGCGATCTCCTTCTCGGTGGTCTCCGGCAGGGCCTCGATCTCATAGATGTCATCCAGCACGGTGTAGGGCTGCATGGTCTTGGGGTCCTTCTTGGGCTTGCCGGTCTCGGGGTCGATGACCACCTTGCCGTTCTCGTCCTTCAGGGGCTTGCCGCTGTTGGGGTCGATGATGTACTCCAGGGTCTCGGGGTCGAACTTCCGGGACGCGCGCTTGCCGGCGGCATAGGCCAGGCTGATGCGGGCGTAACCGCAGATGTCGTTATCAAAGCCCAGATCCTCGGCGGCCTTACACATGATCTCACCGTCGCGGTTGGCGGCGATGCCGGCGGCCTGGTTCTCGGGGTACATGACGTTCAGGTCGAAGGCCTCGGCCAGCTCACAGGGGAACTTGGAGCTGGACCAGCCCACCAGCTTTCCTTCCGCGTGGGCCTTCCGGGCGTCGGCGTAGACGTCCTCTACGACTTTGCGCAGAGCCTTTACGCCAGGGCTAACTTCTTTTGCCATAGTAAATCTCCTCCCTACTTGATAGGCAGTATCAATTCCTCACGCGCACCCGGGGGTTAATCCTTGTGCGCTCTCTTATAACGGTCGTAGGCAAACAGGGCCGCCCCCAGGGCCCCGTTGTACTGGGTCAGAGGCGAGGTGTGGATGGTCCGGCCCAGCTCCTCCTCCAGCGCCTTGACCACGCCGGTGTTCTGGGCTACGCCGCCGGTCATCACCACCAGCTCCTTGGCGCCCACACGGTGGGCCAGGCCGGCCACGCGGCTGGCCACGGAGTGGTGGATGCCGTTGATGATGTCCCGCTTGTCGGAGCCCTGAGCCAGCTGGCTGATGACCTCGCTCTCGGCGAAGACGGTGCAGGTGGAGCTGATGGCCAGATTCTTGGTGGACTGGGCGCCCAGCGCCCCCAGCTCCTCCACCTTCACCTCCAGCACCCGGGCCATCACGTCCAGGAACCGGCCGGTGCCGGCGGCACACTTGTCGTTCATGACAAAGTTGGTCATCACGCCGTTCTCAATCTGGAGGACCTTCACGTCCTGGCCCCCGATGTCGATGACGGTGTGCACGTCGGGGAACAGGAAGCTGGCCCCCTTGGCGTGGCAGCTGAGCTCGCTCATCTGGTAGTCCGCAATCCCCTCCAGGGAGTTGCGGCCGTAGCCGGTGGCCAGGGTGAAGGCCATATCCTCCTCCTTCATGCCGGCGTTCTCCAGCACCTGGGAGATGGCCCGCTGAGGGCCGCTGGTGCCGGCGCCCACGGCAATCAGGGACTTGCTGATGATGTCCTTGCCATCGGCCAGAATCACACACTTGGAGGCGGTGGACCCGATATCAATTCCTAAGGTATATACGCTCATATATTCTGCTTCTCCATACTTTGAAATTTGTCAGGCGCTTGCCGCCTCAGACGCAGGTGCCCCTCCAGGGACCGCCCTGACCCGTTTCCCGGTCCCGCCGGGGAGAAGCACAGCCTCTCCCCGGCCGGGCCGGCATGGTTGTCGTTTCTTACTTCTTAAAGGTGTCGAAGTCCTTGATGCTCCGAGGCAGCAGCATCTGATGGAAGGGGCAGATGCTCTCGGGGTTCTGATAGCAGGAGTCGGCGAAGGCCACGATGTAGTTGCGCATCATGGGCATATCCACGATCTCGTCCACCAGGCCGGCCTTGGCGCAGAAGAAGGGCTTGGACTTCTCGTCGTAGTCGTCGATCAGCGCGTTCATCTTGTCGATGGTGGGCTGCAGATCCTTGCCGGCCTTCTGGTCCTTGGCCAGACGGCTGGTGTACATGGCATTGGCGGCGGTCTTGCCGTTCATGACATTGATCTCGGTGGCCGCAGTGCCCAGAGAGAAGGCGTTGTTGTCGTTGCCCTGGGGGCCGCCCAGCACGTAGTGGGCAGCGGCGGTGCCGCGGCGCAGAGTGATCTCCATCATGGGCAGGTCGCTGCTCTGGATGGAGTAGATCAGGGACTGGCCCAAGCCCAGCAGCTCGGCCTCTTCGGCGTCGTCGCCCACGTCAATGCCGGTGGTGTCCTGAATCCACACCATGGGGATGCGGTCGCGGGCACACAGGGTGACAAACTCGTTCATCTTAATCAGGCCCTGGCGGTACAGCTTGCCGCCCGCCGCCATGGACTGACCGTACTTGGCCACCTTGTACTCGGGGTAGTTGGGGAACACGCCCTGCTGGTTGGCCACCACGCCCACCAGAAGGCCGTCCACCTTGGCCAGGCCGGTGATCATCTCGGGGCCGTAGCCCTTCTTGTACTCCATGAACTGGCTGCCGTCGAACAGGCGGCCGATGACAGAGTACATATCATAGGGGCGGTTCTTGTTGTTCAGAACCAGGTCGTACAGCTCGGTGTCCGCCATGAGGGGGGACTGGGGCGTGTCGACGCGGAAGAACTCCAGGTCATAGCTGGGCAGCATATCCACGTACTTCTTGATGCCCTCGATGACGCCCTCCTGGGTCTGATAGACCTCGCGGAAGAAGCCGGTGATGCCGTAGTGGACGGACACAGATCCGGGAGGATCGGCCCGCAGGCCCTTGGTGGCCTCGATCTGAGCCAGAGCGGTCTCCATGTCCACATGGGGCTTGGGGTTCATGCCGCCCACGATGCCCGCGCCGCCTACGGCCATGTTGGCCTTCTCATGGGCAATGAGGATGGTGGGGCTGATGGAGTGGTAGCCGCCGCCGGCGGGGTTGGTGCCGTGGATGCCCACGATGACGGGGATGCCCATCTGGTTGAGCTCAGAGTTGCGGTAGAAGGGGGTGCCGCCGCCCCGGCGGTTGGGGTACACCAGCTCCTGCTGGTCCAGCTCCACGCCGGCGCACTCCAGCAGGTAGATCAGGGGGATGCGCAGCCGCTTGGCGGTGTCGCTGCCCCGGAGCAGGTTATCGGCCTGGCCGGGCACCCAGGTGCCGGCGTGCTTCTTGTTGTCGGAAGCAATGATGACACACCACTTGCCGTTGACCCGGCCCAGGCCCTTGATGATGGAGGTGGTGCCGGTCTTGTTGTCGTTGGGGTTATACAGGCTGTTCAGGGGGCACCAGGTGCCGGGGTCCACCAGCAGGGTGACCCGCTGCATCGCAGTGAGCTGGCCCCGGGCATTCATGGCCTCGTCGGCCTTGCCATTCTCCAGGCCCTTCACGATCTTAGCGTGAATGTCCTCCTCAATGGCCTTCAGTTCCGCCACATTCTCCGGATTGGGGTGAACCGCCTTGCCAACCGTGGGCATGTTCTGGAAGTAGCGGGGCATAGAATAGTTACCCAATGTCGTTTCCTCCTAATTCAAAGTAGTAAGTCAAAAGAGACTGTCAATTACTCCTTCGGCACCTTGATGAAGGCCTGGCCGGGGTCGATCTCCTCGCGGATCAGCTTGATGATGTCGGGACCGGGGCCCTCCATCAGCTCGGCGCGGGACAGGTCAATCTCGAAGCCGGTGTTCTCCTGCACCATCTCGGGGGAGGAGAACGGATAGTAGTAAGCCAGGTACATCCGCTTGGTCTCCTCGTCAAACTTCATGATGCCCAGGTCGGTGACCACCATCTGGGGGCCGCGGTTGCCGGGCAGGCCGGCGCGCTCACGGCCGCCGGGGCCGTCCATCCAGCCGCAGGAGGTGATGTAGTCGATCTTCTCCATGAAGCGGCGCTTCTGGTGCTGCATCATGATGATGGTGTTGCAGTAGGTGGCGATGCCGTTGGCGCCGCCGGAGCCGGTGAACCGGGTCTGGGGCTTCACATAGTCGCCCTTGCCGTAGATGCAGGTGGAGTTCACGTTGCCGTAGGGGTCGATCTGAGCGCCGCCGATGAAGGCCACCAGGCGGTCCTCGTTGTGCAGCCACTCGTTGGCCTCAAAGCCCACGAAGCGCACGTTGGGCCACTGCACGGCGCAGTGGGCCATGAAGCGGTTGTCGCCCACGGAGCGGGGCACCTCCACGGGGGAGCAGTCCATCAGGCCGCTCTCCACGATGGGGTGGCAGGAGGGGCACACAGCCCGCTTGGCCAGGGAGGCGCCGATCAGGGGAAGGCCGGTGCCCACGATGACGATCTGATTCTCCTTGATGTTCTTGGCAATGGCGTAAGCCTGCATTTCCTGTTTGGTGTACTTGGTGTAATCAGACATTGTAATGTACCTCCCAACTCTTAGTGTCTGGTGGAATAACCCAGGTGGGGCTCGTTCTTCAGCCGCATCAGGCGGGAACCGCCGATCTTATCCAGCAGCTCGTCGTTGTCCTTCACGCTGTAGACCCACTTGTCCAGATAGTCCTTGAAGGTCTCGGGGATGGCGGTGCCGGCCTTGGCGTCCTCGGCGGCCTTGCGGGCCTTGGCGGCGGCGTCGGCCAGCTTGGCGTCCTCGGGCTTGGCGGCGGCGGCCTTCTCGGCCTTGACCGCGGCCTTCTCCAGCTGAGCCTTGGCATCCTCGGCGTCCTGATACTTGGAGGCCTTGTCGTACTCCTTCAGGGCGTGGGAGTCGTTGTCGTAGTAGTTGTAGCACTGAGAGGGCCAGGCGCCGTAGGGGCAGTGGACCACGGCGTTGACGCACTCGCCGAACACCTTGGTCAGGGTGGGATCGCGGCGGATGTACTCGTCGCTCACCAGCTCCTCGCAGGTGACGATGACCTTGCGGGCGGCCACGGCGATGTCCACGTCGTGGAACTCGTCGCCCTCGATGATGCAGGTGCCGTCGGGAGAGGCCTTCTGCACGTGGATGACGGCGGTGTCCAGCTTGGGCACGGGGACGGCGATGACCTTCTGGCCGGGCTCAAAGGGGTTCTCAATCTCCACGCACTTCAGGTCGTCCACCTTGTCCAGAGCCTTGCGCTGCTCCTCGCTGATGCCCCAGTACTTGACCAGGCCGGAGCCCTGCATCAGGCGCACGGGCAGGAAGGGCAGGCCCAGGGAGGCGGCGTGCAGCTGAAGCATGAGCACGTCCTGGGAGTAGTCCTCATAGGTCAGCTCGCCCTTCTCGATGGCGGCGCGGAAGCGGCGGGACACGTTGGTGTAGCCGGAATTGGCGGTGTAGCAGTTGATGTACGCCTTGACCCGGCCCTCGCCGATGAGCATGTCCCAGTCGCCGCCGGCAGGACCGGCCCAGACGGTGAAGTCCTTCTGGCCCTGGCGCAGGATCTCGCCCACCACGGCGTAGGGCTTCCGGTTGGTCGTAAAGCCGCCGAAGGAGATGCAGTCTCCGTCCTCGACGAATTTCGCGACCGCGTCGTGCAAGGTGTATACTTTGTTCATAGATAAAACCCCCATTACACTTATAGTTTTTGATGTACGGTGTTGGTTTCTGCGGACCGCCCCGCGGTCCAGAGTGATACGCGCGGTTCATCAGGGTCTAGTGTAGCACAAGATATGCAAGCGGTCTTTGGGGAACTTGGCAAAAAGTTTGCATATCTTCGCTTCCTGTGCTATAATATCACAGCCGACAAATCGGAGCAAGTCTTTTCCAGCTTTTTTGCCTGAATTGTACAATTTACCCATCGGAGGCCACCGGGTATGACCCAAATCGACTTTCACCTGCAGCTGAACCACAATGACAACTGGAGCATGAGCCGGCTGCATTTTCATGACTACTGTGAATTTCTCCTTCCCCTCACCAGTCCCGGCAACATTTTTGTCAACGACCAGGTCTATCCCCTGCGCCGGGGCACCCTCTATCTCATCGGGGAGAACACCCTCCACCGCACCATCGCCACCGGCTTTCACGCCCGCTATGTGCTCCACATCAGCCGGAAGGCCCTGTCCGCCCTGTCCACCCCCCAGACCGACTTCAGCCGGATGGCCCAGTCCGCCTTTCTCCGGGCAGACATGTCCAACGACCAGATGATCTCCCTCATCGAGCGCTTTCAGGCCCTGGAGCGCAACAAGAACGACGGCGCCTTCGGCAGCGACGTCCACCAGGCCATCGCCCTGCTGGACCTGCTCCTCCAGGTGGCCCCCATCCTGGACGCCGCCACCGCCGGGGACGCCGTCCGGAGCAAGGACTTTCTCCGGGTCTCCCCCATCCTGGACTACATCCGCGACCACCTGTCCGAGCCCCTCACCCTGGACCTGATCGCCGGACAGTTCTATCTCAGCAAGCACTACCTGTGCCGGATCTTCAAATCCGCCACCGGCTTCTCCGTGATGGAGTACATCATCTACAGCCGGGTACTCAAGGCCCGCCAGCTGTTAAAGGAGGGGGTCAGCGTCCAGCAGGCGGGGGAGCTGTCCGGCTTCTCCGACAACTCCCACTTTATCCGCACCTTCGGCCATCTCACCGGCACCTCCCCCGGCCGGTACGCCCGGGAGCACCAGGGGAGCGACGCCGCCCCCATCCTGGGCGCGGGGCTGAAAGAGTAGCCGTTCAAAACGTCAACATGTGCAAAACGCGGCCGGTTCGGAGCTCCGAACCGGCCGCGTCTGTTTCATTCTTTTTCTTCCTCCGGGGAGACGTCCTCCGTCTCCGCCGGGTTTTCTCCCTTCTCCGTCAGCCGGCGGCGCACGTCCCGCTTGATGAGGGCGTACACCACCGAGGCCACCGGCACGCTCAGGAGCACGCCCAGCAGGCCGAACAGCCCGCCGCCCACGGTCACCGCCGCCAGCACCCAGATGCCGGGCAGGCCGATGGAAGTCCCCACCACCCGGGGATAGATCACATTGCCCTCGATCTGCTGGAGCACCGCTAGGAAGATCAGGAAAATCAAGGCCCGCACCGGGTTGACCATCACCAGCAGGAAGGCGGACAGGATCGCCCCCACATAGGCCCCCGCCACCGGGATCAGGGCGGACACCCCGATGATGACCCCGATGAGGGCGGCGTAGTCCGGCTGAATGAACAGGGTCCCCAGGGCGCACAGCCCGCCCAGAATGCAGGCCTCGATGAGCTGACCGGAGACAAAGCTGGAGAAGATGTCGGCGGTGAGCTGGATCACATCGCTCACCCGGTCGGCCCACCGCTCCGGCAGATAGGCCCGCAGCAGCCGGCGGCCCTGGCTGAGCAGCTTCTCCTTTCCGGCCAGCATATAAATGGAAAACACCACCGCCAGCACCAGGGTCACAAACATGGAGATGATGTTCCCCGTCACCATCACCACCTGGGTGGCCGCATTGGACACGCTGGTCAGCACGCCGTTCAGGAATTCCCGCAGATACTGGTTCAGACTGGACAGGTCCAGGTCCACCGCCTCCCAGTCCAGATAGTCCGCCGCCTGGTTCAGCAGGGTCTGGAGGTTGGCAATATACCCCCCCAGGCTCCCGGCCAGCATCCGGATGCTCTCCACCACCTGAGGCAGCACAAAGGAGAACAGGGCCACAATGACCGCAATGAGGGCCAGATAGGAGGTGAGCACCGCCAGGGGCCTCCCCAGCTTTCTCCACCGCTTCCCCAGATTGCGCTCATAGTGCCGGCAGAAGAAGGCACAGGGCCGGTTCAGAATAAAGGCGATGGCAAACCCGATGAACAGCGGGCGGCAGCCGGACAGGATCTGTCCCAGCAGCCCGAAGATCCAGTCGCTGCGCATCAGGCCCAGCACCAGCAGAACAGTATAGGTGATGATCAGCAGAACGCTCCGCATCCATTGTTTCGGCATTTTGCGGCTCCCTCCTGGTCCGGCGGCGTTCCGCTCTTTCGGACGCGCCTTGTTTCCAAAATCGTTATCACTATACCATGCCCGCCTTCCGCCGTCAACATACCGCCTGTGTACATCTCTCCCGCCGCGGACATAAAAATCCCCGGCCGCGTGCCCGCGGCCGGGGCCCCAAGAGGGTGATGCCTGTCCCTTTGGGTGTCTGGTGGCCAGAGAGATTTCCAAAAGCCTGAGGTGTGGGGAAGAAAGCAGGGAGGTGTGAGGAGGGGGCTTTTTGTTCTCTCGTCTCTAACCACCCATAGATTAGCATACGCTAACTCTTTTGTCAACCCCAAATCGAAAATTTTTTGAACCAGCATGCCGCTCCCTCTGAACCGCTCCCCAGGTTTTCCGGCCGCGGAGGGAATCCCCCCGCTTTTCCTGGGAACGGCCCTATTTCTGAAGGTTTTCTTAACATTTCCTTAGCATTCGTGAAAACCACTTGTTTTCATCCCCCTCCCATGCTACCCTTCGGATGCAGGCGCCTCCCATGCGCCGAATCACAAAAAGGAGGACCTATTTCTATGAACCGTCCCTTCAAATCCGGTCTGCTGATCGCTGTCGGCCTGACCGCTGTTTTAGCCCTCTCCAGCTGCTCCATGCTGCGCCAATACCTGCCCGGCGGCCACGACCAGTCCGCGCAGTCCTCACAGTCCGCCCCGGACGCCTCCAGCAGCCAGAAGAACGAGGAGTACACCCTTCAGGGAACCCTGAACCAGATTGACACCGACTTGAAGTACCTGGTTCTCATCTCGGACGACCTGTACTTCCGCTTTGATTTCTCCGAATCTGACGCGGACCTGTCCGACCTGGCCCCCGGCGACTCGATCACCGTCACCTATACCGGCCCCCTGGAGCCGGACAGTGAGGACGTCACCGCCCAGCTGGTGTCCGTCACCAAGGACACCTGATTCAAACCGATCCAGTCTGACAGTCCCATAACGAAAACCGGCGCCCGGCTCTGTTTCCAGAGCCGGGCGCCGATATTTTTATTTTAATGAGTCAGGAGGCCTTGGGGACGGCGGGAACCGGCCGTCCGGCGGGCAGGAATCCCTCAAAGATCACCAGACATCCCTCCCGCTCCACCTGCTCCATGGTCTGCCGGCTCTGCACCGTCCAGCAGAACACGGGCAGCCGGTGAAGCCGCCGGCACAGCCACACCGCCGGGAGCATGCGGTGGGCCCAGTGAAAGGAGATAAAGTCCGGGCGGGTGAGGAAATTGGACAGCAGGTTGGTCATGGCGAAGGCCTGCCAGCCCTTCAGCTCCCCCCGGTGCCGCCAGAAGTTCTGGGACAGCTGCCCCCGGCAGATGTCCGGGCGGTGGCGCTTGAGCCAAAAGATCACCCCGGGATGGAAGGACTCGATGCAGTAATCCACCTGGCAGCGGTCCAGCACGGCCACCGCCTTCTTCACCAGCTCCCGCACGTCGAAGTAGTCCGCCTTCAGCTCCACCAGCAGAGGGGGACCGCCCTGGAACAGCCGCGCCGCCTCCTCCAGAGCCGGAACGGTCTCCTGCGTCCCCTCCAGCCGGCAGCGCTTCAGCTCCTCCATGGTCAGGTCGGACACCTCCGCGTCCACCCCGGCGGTGCGCTTCAGGCTCTTATCGTGGATCACCGCCAGCTGTCCGTCCTTTGTCAGGTGGACGTCCAGCTCCACTCCATACCCCAGCTCCCGAGCCCTGCGGAAGGCCGCCATGGAGTTCTCCGGGACGCCCAGCTCCCGGTTATGGAGGCCCCGGTGGGCGTACTGCACACTGCGGAACACGCCCCACTTGGGGTGGTTCCGCCGCCCCTCCGTCGCCAGCGCCCAAAAGGTCCCGCCCAGAACGGGCGTCAGCGCAAACGCCAGCAGCACCCAAAGCCACACCATGCCCTCACTCCTTTTTTATTCATTCGCGTCCCATCTTATCATTGCCGGGCCGCACTTGTAAAGAGGGCGCTGGGATATTTTATGCGGATTTTTACTAAAACACACACTTCTCTCCCAAAAAGAGGCCGCCGGCTCACTCCAGCTCCACCGTCACCGGCCAGCCCAGACCGCTGTCCTTCAAAAACCAGAGGGTCGTTGTCCAAGGAAGCTTTTCATCCAGAGGTTCCGGGAACAGCGCAAAGTCCTGGGTACCGCCGGCATTGTCCGTGATGATCAGAGTGTAGGCGGTATCCGCCGCCATGGGGACGGTCCACCCGTCCTCCAGGGCCAATGCTTCTTCGGCGGCGAGGATGTCCTCCGCCAGCAGAACGTGGTCCCCGCTGTACTGCCGGAGGGTGACGGAATTGGGCCGTGGGATGGGCTCGAAGTCCACAGAAAAGGACAGGCTGGCCTGTTCTGTCTCCACTCCGTTCACATTCGTTTTCTCCTGTATCTCCTGGCCAAAGCCGAAGCTGCCCCCCTGGCTGTCATAGCTGTTTCCGGCGTCCATGAGATAGACGGTCCCGTCCCCCATCTGCCGCACCTCCAGGGCCCGCCAGACGCCCCAGTCCCCGCCGTCCGCCGGCTTGCCGTAGTAGGCGGTTCCCGCCCAGCTGTAATCGGTCCCTCCGGCATCGTTGACGTGGGCGCTGTTTTCCTTCATGTCCAGCTGGCTCCCGAACAGGCGGACGGTATTATACCCGTCCTCCGCTCCATAATCCCGGTAGGTGAAGATGGGAAAGAAGAAAGACAGCCCGTCCAGGTCGGGAAAGACGTACTCCCCCTCCTCCGGCTCCTCCGCCGCCAGGATCATCCGGGGAGACGAGACGGAGCCGTATGCTCCAAGGTCCAGGGTCTCGCTGCCGTACTCGGTCCAGTGCTCGTCCACCAGATTTTCATAGACCTCCCCCTCAGAGCCGTAGATCAAATAGTAGCCGATGAACTCGTCCTGTTCCGGCCCCTCCTTCTCCGGCTGGGCCAGGCTGCACCCGGCCAGGGAGAAAATCAAGATAAGCGCCAGTCCGCCGGAAATCCAGTTACGTCCCCTCATGGTCCTCCTCCAATCGTCCGTCGAAGCGCAGGATGTCCCCCACGTCACAATTTAAATAGTAACAGATGCGGTTGATGGTGTGAAAGCGCACGCCGCTGGCCTTGCCGGAGCGGAGAATGGACAGATTTGCCTCCGTGATGCCCACCAGGGCGCACAGCTCCTTGGCGGTCATCCCCCGCTCCTTTAATATTTCACTTAAATGTACGGTGATGGCCAAACCTTTTCCTCCCTGCCTGTTGTAGGGCGCGGCGACCCGGCGCGCCGTTCTTTAAATAATGGAGTCGTTGTCCTCCTGGAGCTCCCGCCCCCGCTGGATACACCGGCACAGCAGGTACAGGGCGGCGGAGAGGATCAGCGGGATCAGCGGCAAGTCCAGGGAAAAGTGGAGTGTGGACAGCCGGGAGAACAGGGCCAGCTGGAGCAGGTTCTCCCCCAGGGCCAGGAGCAGGGAGGCGGACAGGGCCAGCCGGCACCGGCCGGCCACCGCCTGGCAGACCTGGACACTCTCCGGTCTAAAGGGGTCTTGGGACAGAACCGAGACCAGCCCGGCGGCCAGCGCCAGCATCCAGGCCCCCAGCAGAGAGGGAACCACATCCAGAACCGCCAAGGCAGTAAAGAAAACCAGGTTCCCGCTCTGATCAGGGAAAGTCCCCGAAAAGCCCAGCTCTGTCTCCGCCCACTGCCGGGCGGCGGAGACATCCCCCTGATCCCAAAGTCCAAACAGGTTCCCGCTCCCCCGGGCTGCGGCGGCGAACACCAGCAGGGCGGCACAGATGAGCAGCAATACCCGCAGCACCCCGGACAGCTTTTCCAGGGTTCCACCCTCCAGTCCCCTGAGTACCCTGAGGATCACCCAGGCGGCCAGAGCCGTCCCACAGACCGATCCCCAGGCCGCCAGCCCCCAGCCATCGGCGAGGGGCGAGGCTATCCAGCCGGGGTTTACCGCTCCGTAAAGCAGGCCCAACAGTCCCAAGGAGCTCACTGGCAGCAGGCAATCCTCCCAGCGGAGTCCTTCCCGTCCCCTTGGCAAAACTAGAAGGAGCAGGGGCAGGACGACAATCAAAAGAACCACACCCCAGGCCAGCAGGTTCCCTCCTGCTCCAGACAGGGATTGCTCCCGCAGCCAAAAGCCCAGCTCCTCCACTGGGGCAGTCAGAACCTCCGCCGCCTCTCCGGCGGGAACCAGAGGAACCGCCGCCCCCAGCAGGGCGGCACAGGCCAGCAGGGTCGGGATCTTCCAGCTCTGTTTCATGGCGGTGCCTCCTCCTAAAATTATTGTTTTACGATAATTCTGATTGTAGTATACCATAAAATTATCGTTTGTCAATAATTTTATAGGGTTTGACGAACCGACTCCGCCCCTGTGTTTTGTATAATTTCAGAATTTATTCATTCTTATATTCATATTTATTCAATATTTACGGAATTTTTTTGGCTTCCCTAGAATAATTATGCGAAAGAGGGGTTGCAATTCCATGCCCGGAGTGGTAAACTGTTGCCAATGACCGAGCCGGGCCTTCTTCCGCAGGGCCCGAACTCATATATTTGGAGGGAAACGAACATGTCTGAAATCAAGAAAATCGTGCTTGCCTATTCCGGCGGCCTGGATACGTCCATCATCATCCCCTGGCTGAAGGAGAACTACAACAACCCCGAGATCGTCGCCGTCTCCGCCGACGTGGGACAGGGGGACGAGCTGGACGGTCTGGAGGAGAAGGCCATCAAGACCGGCGCGTCCAAGCTGTACATTGAGGACCTCACCGACGAGATGGTGGACGAGGTCATCGTGCCCTCCATGATGATGGGGGCCAGCTATGAGGGCTACCTGCTGGGCACCGCCTTCGCCCGGCCGGTGATTGCCAAGCGGCTGGTGGAGATCGCCAAGAAGGAGAACGCCGACGCCATCTGCCACGGCTGCACCGGTAAGGGCAACGACCAGGTGCGGTTCGAGCTGGCCATCAAGCGCTTCGCCCCCGAGATGAAGATCATCGCCCCCTGGCGGGAGTGGGACATCAAGGGCCGTGACGAGGAGATCGACTACGCCGAGGCCCACAACGTCCCCCTGAAGATCAGCCGGGAGACCAACTACTCCAAAGACAAGAACCTGTGGCACCTGTCCCACGAGGGCCTGGACCTGGAGGACCCCGCCAACGAGCCTCAGTACGACAAGCCGGGCTTCCTGGAGATGGGCGTCTCCCCTGCCATGGCCCCTGACGCCCCCACCTACGTCACCCTGGACTTTGAGAAGGGCTGGCCCGTGGCCATCGACGGGGAGAAGATGAAGGCCAGCGACATCATCCGCAAGCTGAACAAGCTGGGCGGCGAGAACGGCATCGGCCTGCTGGACATCGTGGAGAACCGGTTAGTGGGCATGAAGGACCGGGGCGTGTACGAGACTCCCGGCGGCACCATCCTCTACAAGGCCCACGAGGTGCTGGAGATGATCACCCTGGACAAGGACACCAAGCACATGAAGACCAAGCTGGCGGTGGACTTCGCCGACCTGATCTACAACGGCAAGTGGTTCACCCCCCTGCGGGAGGCCCTCCAGGCCTTCGCCGTGGACACCCAGAAGCACGTCACCGGCACCGTGAAGCTGAAGCTCTACAAGGGCAACATCATCACCGCCGGCGTCACCTCCCCCGAGACCCTGTACTCCGAGAACCTGGTCACCTTCGAGGAGAGCGACTATAACCAGGACGATGCTACTGGCTTCATCAACCTGTGGGGTCTGCCCGATACCGTGCAGGCGCTGCGGGAGCAGGGGAAACTGAAATAATTCAGAAGGCAAAATGCAGAATGCAGAATGATTGCAACCGATTCTGCATTCTGCATTCTTAATTCTGCATTGAGAACGGAGAATGCAATATGAAATTATGGGCAGGAAGATTTCAAAAAGAGACAGACACACTGGTAAATGACTTTAACTCCTCCATCCAGTTTGACGCCCGGCTGTACAAGCAGGACATCGCCGGCTCCATCGCCCACGCCCAGATGCTGGGCAAGCAGGGCATCATCGAGGAGCACGAGGTGGAGGCCATTGTAGACGGCCTGAAGGCCATTCTGGCTGACATCGAGGCCGACAAGGTGGAGTTCTCTGTGGACAACGAGGACATCCACATGAACATCGAGACCCTGCTCACCCAGCGCATCGGCGACGCGGGCAAGCGCCTGCACACCGCCCGGTCCCGGAACGACCAGGTGGCGGTGGACACCCGGCTGTATGTGAAGCAGGAAATCCCCGTCATCATCGACCAGATTTTGAATCTGGAGCAGGTGCTGGTGGAGCGGGCCAAGGAGCACACCGACACCGTCATGCCCGGCTACACCCACCTGCAGCGGGCCCAGCCCACCACCTTCGGCCACTACATGATGGCCTACGCCAACATGTTCAAGCGGGACGTGACCCGACTGGAGGACTGCCTGGAGCGGCTGGACGAGTGCCCCCTGGGGGCCGGCGCTCTGGCCACCACCACCTATGACATCGACCGGTTCCAGACGGCCCAGGCCCTGGGCTTCAAAAAGCCCACCGACAACTCCATGGACTCGGTCTCCGACCGGGACTACGCCATCGAGCTGCTCAGTAATTTGTCTATCCTGATGATGCACCTGTCCCGGTTCTCCGAGGAGATCATCCTGTGGTGCTCCTGGGAGTTCAAGTTCGTGGACCTGGACGACGCCTACTCCACCGGCTCCTCCATCATGCCCCAGAAGAAGAACCCCGACGTGGCCGAGCTGGTCCGGGGCAAGACGGGCCGGGTGTACGGCGACCTCATTACCCTGCTGACCATGATGAAGGGCCTGCCCCTGGCCTACAACAAGGACATGCAGGAGGACAAGGAGGCCCTCTTTGACGCCATCGACACGGTGGAGGAGTGTCTGCCTGTGTTCGCCGCCATGGTAAACACCCTGTCGGTCCGCCGCCACAACATGGAGCGGGCGGCCGCCGGCGGCTTCATCAACGCCACCGACTGCGCCGACTACCTGGTAAAGAAGGGCATGCCCTTCCGGGAGGCCTATATGATCGTGGGCCGCCTGGTCAACCTGTGCATCAAGAACCACGAGACCCTGGACACCCTTACCCTCCGGGACTTCCGGGCCATCTCCGAGCTGTTCGACGAGGGCGTGTACGAGGCCATGGCTCTGAAAAACTGCGTCAACGGGAGAAAGGTCTATGGCGGGCCCTCCAAGGAGGCGGTTACCAAGCAGATTCAGCTCATCGAGGAGTTTATTGCCCAACGGAAGAAATAAGTTCTTAGAGGTGCCGCCCCTCTCCCCTCTCAGCCTTCCCCCTGGGGGCCGACTCCCCTTGTCAAGGGGAGATGGCCAAAGGCCAGAGGGGATAGGGATAGGTGCCCCAGTGCGCACACTGGGGCGGATGAGGGGACGATACAAGAGAGCTCTTCTTTAATTCCGGGGATGTTTCGCCGCCCCGGCGGCGAGTTCCTTTTCCACGTGGAAAAGGAACCAAAAGACGCCAGGGGGCAGGCTCAGATGAGCGCTCCGCGCTCATATTCGCCCGTCCCCTGGACCCCTATTTACGGGGGCCGCCAATTAGGCAAACTGATCTGCCGTCGCAAAGGCGCGGACAGCTCAGCTGACTGGTTTTCCTTCTATAACCGCTGCCGCTGAGCGTTCAATAACCTTCACGTGGCAGTTCTCCCGGTGGAAAGCGCGCCTTTGTTGTGGTGGGGCTCAAGTGCAGCTCAGAGGGACGGCAGGAGGGGCAAGCCCCTCCCCTACGGGTTTCCAGAAACGGTCCTTGATCTGGGTAGGGGAGCCCCTTGGGGCTCCCGCCGCCAATGAATCTGTTTCGTTGGCTCGGCAAAGCCAGGGACAGTTGTGGAACCGCACTGGCTATAATTTTCCACCCAAATAGGCCGCCGAAGGCGGCCCCCAACGCAAAGCCCAGCGTAGCGGGTTTGCGTTGGAGAGGAGGAGCGATGGAGTGAGCGAGCTTTGCCCGATCCGGGCGAAGCGAGGGATACGAAATCCGCGACGACGAAGTGGGCCGGTAGAAATCTCGGACCGCCACTCAGATTTTGCGCGCCGGAAGTGCTGCAAAATCCAGCAGGTACGCGTTCCCCGCAACGGGGTCCGGGGAAAGGCGACTATGAGCACGAAGTGCTCATCCGGAGCCGTACCCGGCGGCGTTTTGGTGACTTTGCCGCCGCGGGCAAAGTCACTCGCCGCCCGCAGGCGGCGAAATCTCCTGCGCATTTGTTATAAAATTCAGGGAGGTGAACACCCACGAACAGACCTAAAATTTTTATCGATGGCAAAGGCGGCGTAGTGGGCGCCAAGATCTACGAGCTGCTGTCCCAGCGGGACGACCTGGAGTTTCTCATCATCGACCCGGACAAGCGCCGGGACGTGGAGGAGCGAAAGAAGTTTCTGAACGCCGCCGACCTGGTCCTCCTGTGTCTTCCGGAGGACACCGCCAGAGAGACCATCCCCCTGGTGGAGAACCCCAACACCCGGATTCTGGACACCTCCCCCGCCCACCGCACCGAGCCGGGCTGGGTGTACGGCTTCGCTGAGCTGCTGCCGGGCCAGCGTCAGCGCATCCGCTTCTCCAAGCGGGTGTCCAACCCGGGCTGTCACGCCTCTGGCTTCCTGTCCACCGTGGCTCCCCTGGTGAAGCTGGGCATCCTGCCCCCGGACTACCCGGTCTCCTGTTTCTCCATCACCGGCTACTCCGGCGGCGGCAAGGAGATGATCGCCGAGTTCCAGGACCCCGGCCGGGACGCGGCCCTGGCCTGCCCCAGCCTCTACTCCCTGGGGCTGCGGCACAACCACTTGAACGAGATGCAGCACATCGCCGGGCTCACCGCCCCGCCGGTGTTCACCCCCATTTTAAGCGACATGTACAGCGGCATGTCCACCTCGGTCCCCCTGCAGAACCGGCTGCTGAAAGGACACCCCTCGGCCCAGGATATCTGCGAGATGCTCGCCTCCTACTATGAGGGGCAGACGCTGGTGTCCGTGGCCCCCTTCGGGAGCCAGGGTCCCCGCCTGAACTCCGGCGCCTTCGCCGGCAGCAGCCGCCTGGAGATCACCGTGTGCGGACACGAGGAACAGACCCTGCTCACCGCCCGGTTCGACAACCTGGGCAAGGGGGTGGCGGCCGCCGCCATTCAAAATTTAAACCTGATGCTGGGCTTTGACGAGACCGCGGGGATTCCCCTGTGACCGGCTTTCCCACATCTGACTAGGAGGTAAACGCTATGTCCAATACCCATCTGGATCGGGCCACCATTCTCACCGAGGCCCTGCCCTACATCCAGCGCTACAACGGCAAGATCGTCGTGGTCAACTGCGGCGGCGTGGCCATGAACCAGGAGCTGCGGGACGCCGTAGCCACCGACATCACCCTGCTCCGCCTGGTGGGCGTCAAGGTGGTGCTGGTCCACGGCATCGGCCCCGAGGTGCGCCAGGCCCTGAAGGACGCCGGGAAGGAGCTGCCCGTGGTGGACGGCTTCCCCCAGGTAAATGAGAATGCCATCGACCTGGTGCAGGAGACCCTGTGCGGCAAGGTGAACAAGACTCTGGTGGCCACCCTGAACAAGCTGGGCGCCAAGGCCATCGGCCTGTGCGGCATTGACGGCGGCTTCCTCACCGCCAAGTCCGCCGGCGGGGACCACCCCTGCACCGGCGAGCTGGTCCAGGTGGACGGCGGCCTTCTGGAGGACTTCCTGTCCAAGGGCTACACCCCCGTGGTGGCCACCATCGCCCAGGGGGCCGAGGACCCCACCCAGGTGTACAGCGTCAGCGCCAACCACACCGCCGCCAAGCTGGCGGTGGCTCTGAAGGCGGAGAAGCTCATCCACCTGGTGGCGGCCGAACAGCTGCTCCACACCCCCGAGTCCCCGGACGCCCCCATCCCGGTGCTCCCCCTGTCCCAGGTGCCCGCCCTCATCCGCAACGGGACCATCCCGGCGGACATGGCCGGCAAGGTGAACTTCAGCGTGGAGGCGGTGCGCTCCGGCGTCAAATCCGCCACCCTGCTGGACGGGAGCGTCCCCCACGCCATTCTGCTGGAGCTGCTGTCCGACGAGGGCATCGGCACCATGCTGACCCACTAAGAAGAGGTGACCGAAGATGAAAAAAGATTTGCTCAAGCTGCTGGATCTGACGGGTGAGGAGATTCTCAAGATCCTGGACACGGCGGACCAGCTGAAATTCAGCCAGAAGCACGGCATCCCCCACGACAAGCTCAAGGGCAAGACCCTGGCCATGATCTTTGAGAAGAACTCCACCCGCACCCGCGTCTCCTTCGAGACCGGCATGTATCAGCTGGGGGGCCACGCCCTGTTCCTGTCCAGCAAGGAGAGCCAGATCGGCCGGGGCGAGCCGGTGGAGGACACCGCCCGGGTGCTCCTGCGCTACTGTGACGGCATTATGATCCGCACCTTCGCCCAGGAGGAGGTGGAGACTCTGGCCGCCCACGCCAACATCCCCGTCATCAACGGCCTCACCGACTTCTGCCACCCCTGCCAGGTGCTGGCCGACCTGATGACCGTCCGGGAGCACAAGGCGGTGCTGGAGGGCCTGAAGATGTGCTACATCGGCGACGGCAACAACATGGCCAACTCCCTCATCGTGGGCGGCCTGAAGGTGGGCATGGAGGTGTCCGTGGCCTGCCCCGAGGGCTATGACCCCCATCCGGACGTGCTGGCCTTTGCCCAGAGCGACCCCAGCTTCAAGTTCACCCTCTGCCGCGACCCCAAAGAGGCCGCCGTGGGCGCCGACGTGGTGTTCACTGACGTGTGGGCCTCCATGGGCCAGGAGGAGGAGAAGGCCGTCCGTGAGAAGGCCTTTGTGGGCTATCAGGTGAACAAGGAGCTGATGGCCCTCACCAACCCCGGCTGCATGGTGCAGCACTGCCTGCCCGCCCACCGGGGGGAGGAGATCACCGCCGACGTGTTCGAGGAGCACGCCGAGGAGATCTTCGACGAGGCGGAGAACCGCCTCCACGCCCAGAAGGCGGTCATGTATCTGCTCATGGGCGGCGAGGACTGAGCGTTTCCCTCCCCCGCCCGCGCCTCTGTCCCCAGGGGACGGGGCGCAGGCGGGAAATATGAAAATTTTATAAAAAAATGGACTCCGCCTGTACCGGGCGGAGTTTTTTTGCTATGATAATGTCTGTTGAATCAGCCGTACAGTTTCTCTTACAACCGCCGAAACCGGCGGTATGGTCTTTGACCCAAGACAGAAGGAGCGCCCTATGAAACACCCGGACATTCTCAAACAACTCACACTGGAACAAAAAGTCGCCCTCCTCTCGGGGAAGGACGTGTGGAGCACCTACGCCTTTCCCCAGGCGGGGGTGCCCTCCATGGTGATGTCCGACGGCCCCCACGGCCTGCGGCGGCAGCTGGGCCGGGGGGACCATCTGGGCCAGCTCCCCAGCCAGCCGGCCACCTGCTTCCCCACCGCCGCCTGTCTGGCGGGGAGCTGGGACCCGGCGCTGCTGGAGGAGGTGGGCCGCGCCCTGGGCACAGAGGCCGCTGCCCAGGGGGTGCACATGCTCCTGGGGCCGGGGATGAACCTGAAGCGCAGCCCCCTGGGGGGGAGGAACTTTGAGTACTTCTCCGAGGACCCCTATCTGTCCGGCAAGCTCTCCGCCGCCCTGGTGCGGGGCGTTCAGTCCCAGGGGGCGGCCGCCTGTATCAAGCACTTCGCCGCCAACAGCCAAGAGCTGCTGCGCATGACCAGCGACAGCGTGGTGGACGAGCGCACCCTGCGTGAGCTGTACCTCACCGGCTTTGAGATCGCCGTGAAGGAGGGCCGCCCCCTGGGGGTCATGTCCTCCTACAACCGGGTGAACGGCACCTACGCCAACGAAAATCCCCACCTGCTCACCGAAATTCTCCGGGAGGAGTGGGGGTTCACAGGCATGGTGGTCACCGACTGGGGGGCCTGCAACCGTCAGGTGGACGGCCTGAAGGCGGGGAGCAACCTGGAGATGCCCGGCACCCAGGGGGACAGCGACCGGGAGGTGCTCTCTGCCCTGGACCGTGGGGAACTCACCGAGGACGTGATCGACCGGCGGGTGGACGAGCTGCTGGACGTAGTGCTGGCCACCACCGAAGCCGCCCGAACCGCCCCCAAGCACTTTGACGAGGCGTCCCACCATACCCTGGCCCGCCGGGCGGCGGCGGAGAGCGCGGTGCTGCTGAAAAATGAGGGCGGGTTTCTCCCCCTGGCCCCAGGGACCAAAGTCGCGGTGCTGGGGGATTTAGCCCTGGAGCCCCGGTATCAGGGAGCGGGCTCCTCCCTGGTCCGCCCCACCCGGCTGGACCGGCCCCTGGACTGTCTGAAGGAGAGCGGCCTAAACGTCATCGGCCACGCCAAGGCCTACCGCCGGAACGGCCAGCCCTCGGAGCACCTGGAGCGGGAGGCGGCGGAGCTGGCCCGTCAGGCGGAAGCGGTCATCCTCTTTCTGGGCATCCCCGAGTGCTTTGAGAGCGAGGGGCTGGACCGGGACCACCTGGCCCTGCCGGACAACCAGGTCCGCGCCCTGGAGGCGGTGGCACAGGCCAACCCCAACGTGGCCGTGGTGCTGGCGGGGGGCGGCGCGCTGGAGCTGCCCTGGCTGGACCGGTGTAAGGCCCTGCTCCACGGGTACCTGGGGGGTCAGGCAGGGGCGGGGGCCGCCGCCGACCTGCTCACCGGGAAGGTGGACCCCTCCGGCCGCCTGGCGGAGACCTTCCCCCTGGTCCTGGCCGACGCCCCCAACGCCCGGTACTTCCCGGGGCGGGAGCGGACGGCGGAGTACCGGGAGGGGCTGTTTGTGGGCTACCGGTACTACCAGACCGTTGGGAAACCCGTGGCCTTCCCCTTCGGCTTCGGCCTGAGCTACACCACCTTCGCCTATTCGGATTTGAGTGTCCGCCGGGACGGGGTCTCCTTCACCCTCACCAACACCGGGACACGGGCGGGGTCGGAGGTGGCCCAGGTGTACCTTACCGGCCCCCGGGACCGGGTGTTCCGCCCCGCTTTGGAGCTGAAGGGGTTTCAGAAGCTCACCCTCCAGCCGGGGGAGAGCCGGCGGGTGGCCATCCCCCTGGACGGGTACGCCTTCCGGTGGTTCAACCCCAGGACCAATCAGTGGGAGGTGGAGGGGGGCGCCTACCGCATCTCCGTGGGCCCCAACGCCGGGGACCTGCCCCTGTCCGCCGCTCTGGAAGTAGCGGGGACCGACCCGGGGGCGGTGTACGACAAGAAAACCCTGGCCTGCTACTTCTCCGGCCAGGTGGAGGACGTGCCGGACGAGGCTTTCGAGACACTGCTGGGCCGCCCCATCCCGGAGGCCAAATGGGACCGGAGCGCCCCCCTCACCCTGGAGGACAGTTTTTACCAGCTGTCCTACGCCAGGGGGCGGGCGGCCCGGTTTGCCAACTGGGTGCTGGGCCGCATGGCCAAGCGGAAGGCCAGGCTGGGGGAGCCCGATCCGGTGTCCCTGTTTATCCGCAACATGCCCTTCCGGGGGCTGGTGAAGCTGTCCAACGGGCTGGCGGACACAAAATTTGCCCTGGGGGCGCTGGACATGGCCAACGGCCACGGGTTCCGGGGATTTTTCCGGGCCCTGTCCGCCTTTGTCTCCGCCCGGCTGGAGCACCGGCGGAGAAGGAAACGCCTGGGGCTGTGAGCCTCACTCCACCTGGTACAGCCGCCCGGCGTAGGGCGGGAGGGTGAGGCGGAGACAGCCGCGCTCCGCCGTGGGGACCTCCGACTCCCCCTGGGCGCTGCCCCCGAAGGCGGCGCTGTCGCTGTCCAGCAGCGGCCGGAGACGGGCGGCTCCGCTCCAGTCAAGGGCGAGGTCCTGCTCCCGGTCCAGGAAGTTGAACGCCGCCAGCAGCCGCTGGCCGTCCCCCTCCCGCAGGAAAGCGAACAGGCCGTCCTCCCCCCGCCGGAGCCAGGTGAAGAACCCCTCCCCCTCGTCCCGCCACAGGGCGGGGGCGGTGAGGTATAAGTGGTTCAGCGCCCTGTGGAAGGCCAGGAACCCTCCGTGGAGGGGGTAGTCCAATAAATTCCAGTCCTGCTCCCGGCCCTCGTCCCACTCCCGGAAGTGGCCCAGCTCGTTGCCCATGAAGTTCAGCTTCTTCCCCGGGTGGGCGAACATATAGAGGTAGAGGGCCCGGGCCTGGGGGAATTTTCCCTCATAGTTCCCGTGCATCTTCTGCAAAATGGTGGCCTTGCCGTGGACCACCTCGTCGTGGGACAGGGGGAGCAGATAGCGCTCGTTGGCAAAGTAGTCCATGGAGAAAGTGAGCTTTCCCCCTTGACCGGCCCGCTCCTCCGGCGGGGCCTGGAAGTAGGAGAGGGTGTCGTGCATCCACCCCAGGTCCCACTTCAGGTCAAAGCCCAGTCCGCCCTCCTCCGCCGGGCGGGTGACGCCGGGGTAGGCGGAGGAGTCCTCAGCCACCAGCAGGGCGTGGGGACAGCGCTCCTTCAACCCCCGGTTCAGCGCCCGGAGGAACTGGAGGCCCCCCTGGTTCTCCCCCCGGGCGGGCTCCCCGTTCCAGTAGATCAGATTGCGCACCGCGTCCACCCGCAGGCCGTCAAAGTGGTACTCCTCAAGCCAGAAGCGAGCGGCGGAGTTGAGGAAGCTGCGCACCTCCCCCCGGGAGTGCATGAAGCTGCAGCTGCCCCAGGCGCTGTTTCCCACGTCTGGACTGGGGTACTGGTACAGGGCGGTGCCGTCATAGTTCCACAGCCCGTAGTCGTCCACGGCGAAGTGGGCGGGGACAAAGTCCAGCAGGACGGCCAGTCCCGCTCGATGGCACTGGTCCACCAGATATTTCAGGTCGTCCGGGGTGCCGTACCGGGAGGTGGGGCTGAAAAAGCCGGTGATCTGATACCCCCAGGAGGAGTCGCTGGGGTGCTCGGCCAGGGGGAGAAACTCCAGGGCGTTGTACCCCATTTCCCTGGCGTAGGAGATCAGCTGCCCCGCCAGCTCCCGGTAGGTGTACCACCCCCCGTCCGGCTTCCGCCGCCAGGAGCCCAGGTGGACCTCATAGACGTTCAGAGGGCCCTCCCGCCAGTTTTTGGGTCGGCTCCGCCAGCCCCGGTCCTGGAAGGAGTAGGCGGACTGGTCCCACAGAATGGAGGCGCTGTTGGGGCGCAGCTCCATATAGAAGCCGTAGGGGTCGCAGTGGTCCAGGCACCGGCCGCCCCGGGTGTAGATGCGGTACTTGTACATCATGCCCGCCCGGGCCCCGGGGACGGAGCACTCCCAGAAGTTCCCGTCGTGGACCCGCTCCATGGGGAGCTCCTCCCAGCCGCTGAACTCCCCGATGAGGGAGATTTTCTCCGCCGACGGGGCGAAGGTGCGGAACACCGCCCCCTCCTCGGTCAGATGGCCCCCCAGATATTCATATGCGTCAAAGGACGCACCGGTATAAAAGGCATGGAACTCCATGGCGTACCTCCCATGTCAAAGGGTGAGATGGATCGCTTTCACCATACCAGACCCGCCGCCGGGTTGGCCAGCGGCGATTTCCTACAAACGTCGGTTATCCGACTCTTTTGCAAAAGAGTCGGCAGAAGGAGGCAGAACTTTGGACCTGCGTGTGAAAAAAACGGAAGGAAGCATCCAGCAGGCCTTTCTGGACCTGCGGCGGCAGAAGCCCCTGGAGAAGATCACGGTGAAGGAGCTGTGCCAGAGGGCGGCCATCCACAAGTCCACCTTTTACAGCCACTACGAGGATCTGTACGCCCTGTCCGACGCCCTGGAGACCCAGGTGGTGGAGCAGGTGATCTTCGGCCTGCACCACCCGGAGTACGTCTTTGAGCGGCCCGCCCAGTTCACCCGGGAGCTGTTTCAGGGCTATCGGGCCCAGGACGAGCGGATCCAGATCCTGTTCTCCGGCAGCCGGTCGGGGCGGATGGTGGAGAAGGTGGAGGAGAGCGTCAAGCAGCTGGTATTCCGGCAGCACCCGGAGTATGCCCGGAATCCGGACATGCATATTTTCCTCAGCTACACGGTCTACGGGGGCTACCACGCCTATATCCGCAGCCGGGACCTCCCCCGGGAGCAGGTAGTGGAGCTCATCAGCCAGCTGTCCGAGCGCGGGAAGGATCTGCTGGACCAGCGGGCGGGCCGCCCCGCTCCCCTTGCGCCGGAGGAGCGCGGGTGATACAATAGGCCCAAAGAGGTGGTATGCGTGAAGCGCTGTATTGCCCTGACTGGAATCGCGGCGGAGATCAAATAACAGTCAGGAGGTTTTTTGATGGCGATTCCAGAGAAGGAAATTTACCCCCGCACCGGGGACCGGCAGACCATTTACTTGAAACCGGTGATCACAGCTCCCAATATCACCGTGGGCGAATACACCATGTACAACGATTTTGTTCACGACCCCACGGAATTTCAGACCAACAACGTACTGTACCACTATCCCGTCAACGGGGACAGGCTGACCATCGGGAAGTTCTGCTCCATCGCCTGCGGGGCAAAGTTTCTCTTTACCAGCGCCAACCACACCATGCGCTCCCTGTCCACCTACCCCTTCCCCTTGTTCTTTGATGAGTGGGGGCTGGAGAAGTCCCGCGTCACCGACGCCTGGGACAACCGGGGGGACATCACGGTGGGAAACGACGTGTGGATCGGCTATGAGGCGGTGATTTTATCCGGCGTCACCATCGGGGACGGGGCCATTATCGGAGCCCGGGCGGTGGTCACCCGGGACGTACCCCCCTATACCATTGTGGGCGGCGTGCCCGCTAAACCCATCCGCCCCCGGTTTGATCCGGAGACCACCGCCGCCCTGCTGGAGCTGCGCTGGTGGGACTGGCCGAGGGAGCGCATCCGGCGCAATCTGCCCGCCATTCAGGCCGGGCGGCTGGACCTGCTCCAATAGGGACCGCTCCCGGGTTTTCCGGCACTTTGGATACATAAAAATGCGCCCCTTCCGGCAAACTAGGCCGGAAGGGGTGTTTTTGTATGGAAAAAAGCGGGAAGCTGCGCCATGCCCTGTCCGGGGCGGCGGCGGGGCTGACCAACGGATTTTTCGGGGGCGGGGGCGGCTCGGTGCTGGTGCCCCTGCTCACCCGGGTGTGCGGCCTGAGCCAGCGGCAGGCCTTCGCCACCTCGGTGGCGGTGATCCTCCCCCTGTGCGTGCTGTCGGCGGCCGTCTACCTGTTCCGGGGCGGCCTGGACCTGACGGCGGCCCTCCCCTACCTGATCGGGGGCGCCGCGGGGGCTGTCTCTTATACACATCT
>NZ_JACJJE010000043.1 GCF_016899775.1 Pseudoflavonifractor capillosus | reverse complement strand
AGATGTGTATAAGAGACAGGGAGGGGGCGGCCCTCCAGCTGGGGGGCTCCCTGGGAGCCTGGCTGGGCCGGGTGGTACATTTGGACGCCAAGGACCGGCGGGTGATGGTCATGTGCGGCATGTCCGCCGCCTTCTCCGCCCTGTTCGGCACCCCCCTCACCGCCATGCTGTTCTCCATGGAGGTGGTCAGCGTGGGGGTGATGTACTACGCGGCCCTGGTGCCCTGCACCGTATCCGCCCTCACTGCCTTCCAGGTGGCCCAGGCCATGGGCCTCCACCAGTCCCCCGGGTATGAGATCGGCCTGGAGGCGGCCCTGGGCCCTGTCACTATGGTTCAGGCGGCCGCCCTGGGGATTTTGTGCGCCCTGGTGTCCATTCTGTTCTGCCAGGCCGTGCACACCGCGCCGAAGGTGTACGCCCGCTTCCTGCCCAATCCCCTGCTCCGGGCGGCGGCAGGGGGCGCCCTGGTGCTGATCCTCACCCTGCTGGTGGGCAGCCAGGACTACAACGGGGCGGGGGACGCGGTCATCCGCCGCATGCTGGCGGGGGAGACCATCCCGGCGGCCTTTCTGCTGAAAATCCTGTTCACCGCCCTCACCCTGGGGGCTGGCTTCCGGGGGGGCGAGATCGTCCCCGCCCTGTTCACCGGGGCGGCCTTCGGCACCCTGGCGGGCCCCCTGCTGGGCCTGCCCCACGGCTTCGGCGGGGCGCTGGGGATGGCGGCGGTGTTCTGCGGGGCCACCAACTGCCCCCTCACCTCTCTGATGCTGGCCTTCGAGCTCTTCGGCGGCGGGAGCCTCCCCCTGTGCGCCCTGTGCTGCGGGGTGTCCTACATGCTCTCGGGCTACTACGGGCTGTACAGCGAACAGAAGATCGTCTACTCCAAATTCCGCACCCGGTGGATCGACCGGAAGGTGGAGTAACAAAAAAATGCCGTTACTTTCCCGCCGCTCAACGGCGGAAAAGTCCTCGCTGCGCTTGCGGAATGCCTTGCCCTGCAAGGCATTCCGGGCATTTGATTCCACTCGAGGCGGGCTGCCGCCCCCTCGAGCTCCCCCGCCAATACTCGGGCGGATTCGTCCAAACAGAGGTTTTTCGACAAGCTGAACTCCCCTCCGCAGATACGCTGCGGAGGGGAGTTCTTGTTTTGGGATAGCGGGATCAGCCGTCCAGCTGGGCGGCCACGCCCTCCAGATAGTTGACCGGCAGGTTCTCCGCCTGGCCCGCGTCGATGGCGGCGGCCACGGCGGGGTCGATGGGCAGCCGGGCCAGCAGGGGGAGCCCCAGCTGCATGGCCTCCTGCTCCAGGTGGCTCTTGCCGAAGATGGCGTGCTTGGCGCCGCAGTCGGGGCACTGGAAGTAGCTGTAGTTCTCAATGAGGCCCAGCACCGGGATGGACATCATCTGGGCCATGTGCACCGCCTTGGTGACGATCATGGACACCAGGTCCTGGGGAGAGGTGACCACCAGCAGGCCGTTCACCGGCAGGGACTGGAACACGGTGAGGGGCACGTCCCCGGTTCCGGGAGGCATGTCCACGAACATATAGTCCACCTCGCCCCACTCCACGTCGGTCCAGAACTGCTTTACCACGCCGGCGATGACGGGGCCCCGCCAGATGACCGGGTCGGTCTCGTTGTTGGTCAGCAGGTTCAGGGACATGATCTTGATGCCGCCGGGGGTGACGGCGGGCTGGATGCCGTCGTCGGTGGCCATGGCGTGCTCGTGGATGCCGAAGGCGGCGGGGATGGAGGGGCCGGTGATGTCCGCGTCCAGCACGGCCACCTTGTGGCCCCGCTTGGCCATGGCCGCGGCCAGGGAGGCGGTGACGGTGCTCTTGCCCACGCCGCCCTTGCCGCTGATGACGGCGATGACCCGCTTGATGCTGGACTTGGCGTTGGCCGGGGCCATCAGATCCCGGGAGGCGCAGTCCGCGCTGCAGGAGGAACAATCGTGCGTACAATCTGACATAGTTGGGAAACTCCTTTCTGCCCACACACAAAAAAGGAGGGCATCAAACTCAAAGCTCCGGCGGACGCGCTGTCAGGGCGCGTCCGCCGGGCGCAGGGGACAGTATAACCATTATACCGAGATTGGGAACATTTTCAAGGCACAGAGGGGATGAACTTGAGAGAAAATTACGGCACCAGGGTATTCTCAGTCACCACGTCGCTCTGGCTGTCGGGGGTGGTGAAGTAGTAGGCCAGGATCTCCGCCGCCAGGGAGGCCAGCACCGATCCGCTGCCGCCGTGCTCCACCACCAGGGAGATGGCGATCTCCGGGTCGTCATAGGGGGCGTAGCACACGAAGACGGCGTTGGAATCGCTGGTGGAGCTTACCTGCGCGGAGCCTGTCTTGGCGCCCACCTCAAAGGGCAGGTTCCGGAAGGCGCTGGCCAGGGAGCCGTCGCCGGTGGTCAGTTCCCGCATACCCTCGGTCACCGCGTCCAGGTTCTCCTGGGCGATGTTGATCTCGTCCTGCACCTGGGGCTCGTACTCATAGACCACCTGGGAGAAGTCGCTGGACTTTACCGTCTTGAGCAGGTGGGTGGAGTACCGGGTGCCACCGTTCACCAGGGTGGAGATATAGTTGGTGAGCTGGATGGGGGTGACCTGGGTGCTCTCCTGGCCGATGGCCACTGAGGTGACGCTGCCCTCGTACCAGGTCTGGCCCAGGGACTCGGTGTAGGCCCGGCCGCCCACCACGCCGGACTCCTCATAGAGCTCCACACCGGTCTTTTGTCCCAGGCCGAACATGGCGGCGTACTCGTCCAGCTTGTCGATGCCCACCTGCCGGCCCACGTCATAGAAGAAGTAGTTGCAGGACACCTTGATGGCCTCGGTCACATTCACCGGGCCGTGGGTCCCTCGGGACTGGCGGTAGATCCAGCACTGGGGCGGGTTGACGTCGGTCCAGAAGGTGTACCGCCCCAAGTCCCGAATAATGGTGTTTGGTTCGATCTTCCCTTCCTCCAGCCCGGCGATGGCGGTGATCATCTTGAAGGTGGAACCGGGGGGGTAGAGACCTTGAAACGCCCGGTTCAAAAAGGGCTTCAGTGGGTCATTGTAGTTTTGGTTGTAGTCCTCGCTGTAGGTGGTCAGGGTAAATGTCGGGTAGGATGCAGCGGCCAAAATCTCCCCGGTGTCCACCATCTGCACCACGCAGGCGGCCCCCTCCACCTCGTCGCTGAGGCCGGGCACCCGCTCTGCCAGCAGCTCCTCCACCATCTGCTGCAATTCGATGTCGATGGTGAGGAACACGTTGTCCCCCGGCTCCGGGGCCATGGGCTCCCCTGTCTCCTCGTCCACCCGCCACTGGGAGGAGGTGATTTTTCCATCCTCGTTGCGCTCCACCAGCTGTTCGCCGGGGGTGCCGTGGAGATAGCTCTCAAAGGCCAGCTCGGCCCCCTCCCGGCCCACGTAGTCGTTCTGGGTGTAGCCCTCGTCCAGCCCCAGGTAGTAGTCCACCTCGTCGGTCTCCATGGCGGCCACCCGGCCCAGCAGATGGGCGGCGAACTCGGTCTCAGCCTTGCGCACAGAGGCGGTCTCAATCTCCACCCCTTTGATTCCCAGCTCTTTCACCCGGGTGATGAAGTCCACGTCCACATCTTCGGCGAAGTAGTAGATGGGCCAGTTGGTGATCCGATTGCGGTAGTAGAGCTCGCAGAGCACCCCCGCCACCGCTCGGGCGTCTGTCTCCGACATGTCCCCGATGTTCAGGGTGGGCACCGCCTCGCCGCTCTCCTTCGCCGCCGCCTCGTCCACTGCGCCCTCGCCTTTCACGCCGAAGCTTTTGCACATCATCCCCAGCAGCTCCTCGGCGGTGGGCAGCTGATAGGGCTCCGGCTCCTCCTGAGGGGCCTCCTCTTGCTGACCCATACCGAAGAAGTTCATGATCCGGTCCCATAGCCCGGGGGCCGACCCGCCGGAGGCGTCCGACTCCGGAATCTCCCCCTCCGCCAGCTCTGTGGGGTCCTCGATCCACCCCATATACACCGCCAGCCGGCCCAGCCGGGTCATGTTATAGACCAGCTCGCCGTCCTCGTTGTACTTCGGATTTCCGTTCTCATCGGTGCTCACCGAGTAAAAGGGGGCCTCGGTGGTATAGGAGAAGGGCGCCGTGGTGGTGATAGGCAGGGTGTCCGCCCAGGTCACCCCCTCCTCCCGGCACACCTGGATGAGCGCAAGCAGGTTGGCGCACCGCTCCTCCTCGTTCTCCCCCAAATAGGAGAGCAACAGCGTCACCCGGTAGGAGATCTGGTTAGACGAAAGCACCTTTCCGTTCCGGTCCAGGAGCAGGCCCCGGCTGGCGGAGACCGTCTGGTTCTCATAGGACCGGGCCACCGACTGGTTGGCGTAGTCCGCCCCATTTATATACTGGATGCTGTACAGGTTGGAGCACAGAAAGGTCATTAAAATGGCCAGGATCAGGATTACCCCAATCAGGCGGCGGTGAAACTGTTTGGGATTCATGGAAAACCTCCTTTCCAGAGGGGCAGGCGGGGGAGGGGCCGGTCAGGCCAGCCGGGTTCCTCCCACCCGCCGGAAGATGAAGCGGAAAATCAGATAGACCAGTGGGGTCCAGCACAGGGAGAGCAGCACCTCAGGCACCGCCACCCGGAGCAGCACGTCCAGGGTGTCCAGGCGAATGAACAGGGCCCGGATCAGCCGCAGCCCGTCCAGCGCCCCCAGCACCACCGCGGAGCACAGCAGGCAGCTGAAAAAGTTCTGGCTGAGCACATACTGAGAGGCCGCGCCCACCGCCATCCCCGCCAGGGCCATGCCGAACACCAGCCCGCCGAAGCCCCCGGCGTAGGACAGCTCCCACAGCAGGCCCACCGCCAGTCCGAAGCCCGTCCCGGCGTAGGCCCCCTCCAGCACCGCCACCGCCGCCACCGCCAGGGGCAGCAGCATGGGGATCACCCCGAAGGGGGCGATGCGGTTGAGAACAAAGGCGTCCAGCACCCAGATGGGGACCAGCCCCAGAGCATAGAAAAACCACTTGTGCACTTGATCCCGGGTGGTCACGGTATCACCTCTTTTTCCCTTCCGGGCGCGACGCGCTCGGAACCTATTTTATTCCACAATGTCAAACTCCTTGATGACAAAGACCTCCACCAGGGTGTCCAGATTCACCTCCGGGACGACCACCGCATAGCGGTTCATGCCGGACGCGTCGTTGAACACGCCCTCTACCTGGCCCACCACCAGGCCGGAGGGGTACACGTCCCCCCGTCCGGAGGTGAGTACCTCGTCCCCTGCCACCAGCTGTGCCTCGTCAGGGAGATAGGCCAGGCGGAGCTTCCCCCCCTGCATCAGGCTGAAATCCCCCTCCAGCACGCCGGCGGCGTTGGTGCGGGTGATGATGCCCCCCATCTCCATGCTGGTGTCAATGACGGTGCTGACCGTGGAGTAATGGCTGCCTACCTCCGAGACCACGCCCACCAGCACACCGGTGGAGGTAACCACGCAGTTCCCCTCCTGGATGCCCGACTCGCTGCCCTTGCTCAAGGTGAGGGTGGAGCGCCAGTTGTCGTTGGACCGGGCGGTGACCTTGGCGGACTCGAAGACAAAGTCCCGCCGCCGCTCCCGCAGGTCCAGCAGGTTTCGGAGCAGCTCGTTCTCCTGCAGGGCCTCCTGGCTCTCCCGAATCTGCTGCTGCAGCTGGGCGTTCTCCTCCTCCAGGTCGCTAATCTGCTGCTCCATCTCCCCATAGTGGAAGACGTAGCGGGACACCCCCTGGAAGAAGTCCCCCACCGCCGCCGCCCCATTGCGCACAGGGGTGGTGATGGTGGTCACCAGGTTGGACAGGGGATCGGCGTTGCCCCCCATAAAGGCGGAGGAGACGCCGATGAGAATGCTGAGCAGCAGGGCAATCACCAAAAGCCAGATGCCGTTCCGGCGCAAAAAATCCTTCACGCTCTCCGCTCCTTCTCTGCGGCCAGGCGCAGGGGCTCCACCCCGAACCGGGCCAGAATCTTGCCCAGCCGGCACACCGGCAGGCCAACCACGTTGAAATAGTCCCCGGAGATCCCCTCCACCAGCAGGCAGCCGTAGCCCTGGATGCCGTAGGCCCCGGCCTTGTCCATGGGCTCCCCGGTGGCCACATAGGCCGCGATCTCCTCCCCGGTGAGGGGCCGGAACCGGACGGCGGTGGCCTCGTACTCGGTGACGGTCTCCCCGCCCCGGCGCACCGTCACCCCGGTGTACACCGTGTGCTCCCGGCCGGACAGGGCAGCGAGTATTTCGGCGGCCTCCGCCTCGTCCCCGGGCTTGCCCAGCACCCGGCCGTCCACGGACACCACCGTGTCCGCCGCGATGACGATGTCCTCCGGCCCGGCGCCGGCGGAAATTTCCTCCGCCTTCTGGCGGGAGAGGACCTCTACCAGCTGCGCCGGCGTGAGGGACGGGTCAAAGATCTCCTCCCCCTGGGCGGGGCGGATCAAAAAGTCTGACATGCCCATCCGCTCCAGCAGCTCCCGCCGCCGGGGGGATTGAGAGGCTAAAATCACGGCCATGGAGCCGCCTCCTTTCAGTCATATCCTCTGCTTGTATTCCAATTCGTAGTCATATCTGTGGGTTTCTAGGGGATTTCGCCGCCTGCCATCATAAGCCTTCCCCCTGGGGGGAAGGTGGCACGGCGAAGCCGTGACGGATGAGGGGACAGGTTTCGGATTGGGGTTGTTGTACGCAGGGGGGTTCGCCCTGCGGGGCGAGTTTCTTTCCCAGCGATGGGAAAGAAACCAAAGGATCGCCGGGGGACGGCTCAGGATGAGCGCTTCGCGCTCATATTCGCCTTTCCCCGGACCCCATTACGGGGGTTACCCCTTTAAATAGGCAAAAATTTCCGGCGCGCAAAATCTGAGTGACTGGTCTGAATCCCCGCCGGGCCACTGGGCCCTGAGTTTGCAAAAATTGCCGCCGGTGCGGTTCCACACCTGCGCCTGGGTTTTCCGAACCAACGGCACTGGAGCTGAATCGCCGTAGGGGCGGGTCCAGATCCGCCCGTAAACTTTCTCCTCGGGGGAAGGCTTTTGAAAGAGTGGGCGCTTACCCCTCCATCTGTGCCATCTCCGGCCCCTGATCCAGCGCCCCGGTCACATGGATGGCGTGTCCCCAGAACAGGTCCCCGTCGTTGAACCAGAACTCAAAGCTCCCGTCGGCGGAGATCTGGACGGCGTCCAGCTCCATGCGCTCCATGAACTGCTCCCGGGTGATCTCCTCGGGCTCCCCGTCCTCGCTCTCGGCGGCGTCCTGGGCCCAGTCATTGGCCTGTTCCAGAAGCTCCTGGGCGGCGAAGGCGCGCACCTTCTCGTCCCAGCCCTTCTGGTCGGCCATAAGGGCCTTGGCCTGCTCCACGCAGGCGTCCCAGTCCTCCTCCCGGTCGATGTCCAGCCGGGCGGGCTGGCCCAGCCACTCCACCTCGGCCTCAAACCAGTTGACCAGCCGGTTGAGCGTAAAGGTCCCCAGCTCGGGCACCCAGATAGACACCGGCTTCTTCTGCTCCTCCAGGATGGCCTTCATCTCCGGGTCGATCTCCGGCTGGGGCAGCTCGGTCATCAGAAACTGCTTCCCGTCCTCGGAGGGGCGGACCATGATCTGAAAGACGCTGTCCCCCCGCACCCGGCGGCGGAGGTACTCCATCAGCTTGTCGTCCGCCAGGGCGACCAGCTGGGTCTTCTCCCGGTGGGCTGGTTCCTCGCTGTCCTCCTCCTTCCAGGCGGTCAGCTCCAGCACAGCCAGCCAGGGCCCGTTCTCCTGGGGCCGGCTGCCTCCAAAGCCGCCGGCCCCGGTGACGGCCAGAATGCTGAACTCCTCCGGCAGAAACTTCTGACCCAGTGCCCTCAGCTCCTCCGGAATGGCCGACGCCTCCTTCCGCTCCGCCTCCCGGGCAGCCGCCTTCTGGAGCCGCTCCTGTTCCTCGGGGACCTCCCCGCTCTTCTTTTTGAAAAATCCGAACATGACTGGGATGCTCCTCTCTGGATGAATGTTTACTTCCCGGTGGAGCCGAAGCCTCCGGTTCCCCGCTGTGTCTCGTCCAGCTCGTCCACCATCCGGATCTGGGCCTGGACCACCGGCACCACCATCAGCTGGGCGATGCGGTCGGCGGGCTGAACGGTGTACTCCGATTCCCCGGAGTTATAGAGGCCCACCATAATTTCGCCCCGGTAATCGCTGTCGATGACCCCCACGCAGTTGGAGGGGACCACCCCGTGCTTGATGCCCAGGCCGCTCCGGGCTAGCACCAGGGCCACATAGTCCGCCGAGGGCAGGGCGATGGCGATGCCCGTGGGGATCACCGTCCGCCCGCCGGGCAGCAAGGTGATGGGCTGGTCCAGACAGGCGTGCAGATCCATGGCCGCCGACCCGGGGGTGGCGTAAAAGGGGGTGGGGATCTCTTTTCCGATTTTGGGGGATACCGCTTTGATCTTCAGTTCCATAGTCGCTCCTTGGTGCCTCCGCCCCGTCCGGGCGGGCTGATGTTTAAGTTTGGATGTCTGCCAGTCGTATATACCGCCGCAGGGAATACTCCCCGTCATGGGCCTCCCCTGGGAAGGTGCGGGACATCTCCCCCGCCCGGGTGATTCGGGTCACCCCCGCCCGGGCCAGGAGGGCGGTCAACTCCTCCCGCTCCTCCGCTCGGCACAGCAGGCCCGCCGTCTGGAGCCGCCCCTTCTGCCGGCGCAGGACGGGAATCAGCTCCTTCCGGGGCAGGCACTTTACCAGCACGTTTCCATATAAGGGAGAGAGCTCCAGCTCCCGCTCCTGCTTCAAAGTGAGGGAGCAGCCCTCCCCGAACCAGGTTTTGTCCCCGGCCCCCTCCGCCAGGCGCTCCAGGCGGTAGGTGTGGGTATACAGGGCAGCCTGAGCCGCTCCGTCCCGGTTCCGCTCCCGGGCGGCCCGGTTCAGCAGGGGGAGGAACGCCTGGCAGAAGGCCTCCCCCTCCTCCAGCCGGTCCGTGTCCAGGTAAATCACCTGACAGGAGGAGCACAGCAGCCCGCCGGTGCGGACGATGTGACGGGCCAGGGTGGACCACTCCGCCTCCCGGTCCTCGTATCCGGCCACATAGGCAAAGCTCAGGCGGTGGCCCCACTCCATGAGCTTACAGCCCGGTGGAGCCAGCCTCCGCAGGGCGGACACCGCCCCGTCCCCGCCCCAGGTGACCACTCCGTCCGCCAGGGCGGCCAGCCGCTCCAGGGTGTCCGTATCCTTGGAGGACACCGCAAAGGCGTACAGCCAGGGGGCCAGCCGGGGCTCCCGCTGGGTGAGCAGTTTCAGGGCGGCCAGGGTCAGCCCCCGGTCCCCGTGGGGGAGCTTGATGAGGTTGAGATTCCCCGTGAGCAGCCCCTCCAGGGCGCTGAACAGGGGAAGCCCCGGCTGGTTGCCCGGGGTTATGTGGAGGAGCATCCCCAGGGGCTGAACCAGGGTCCGGCCAAAGGGCCGCTCCACTTGGCTCCCCGGCCGCAGGTCCCCCAGCTCCAGCTGGAGCCGCTCCTCCAGGGTCTCCCGGCGGATCATCCCCCGCACCTCCCGCAGCTCCTCCAGCGCGCTCGGGGGCGCGTACTGGGCCAGCAGAGGGTCCAGCTCTCCGGAATCCAGAGCCCGGCCCAGGCTCTCCACCGCGTCCAGCACCATGTCCACGTCCAGGGGCGGGCCGGACCGGGTCTCATTCAGCCGCTCCTCCAGCGTGTCCAGGAGGGCGGGCAGCTCCTCCTGAGGGAGCAGCGCTCCGGCGGCAAAGATCACGAGAATCCCTCCCCTCTGCCCAGCAGTTCCGCCGCACCGGCGGCGCAGGTCTGAATCTCCGGCATGCCCACCCGGCCCAAAATGGTCAGGTAGGGGGAGTTAATTCCGCAGCCGCAGTCCTCCCCCGGCTGGAGCACCCCCAGGTCGTCGGTGACCACGCTGGTCACGGGGGTGGCCCGGTTCAGGGGGGTGATAAGATTCACCAGCCCCGTCTGCCCCATGGGCAGGGGCTCCAGCGTCCGCACATCCCGGATGAGCACCCGGGCGTAGATGGGCACATGGAAGTGGTGATGTTTACAGGTGTTGTAGAAAATGGGGTGCTCCACCGCCCCGAACAGCTCGTGGATGTGCTCCTCCCCGACGTCCAGCACCTTCCGAGCCAGGTCGTAGAGGACCGACTTGTCCACCTGCTGGGCAGCGTGCTGTTTCCAGCCCCCTGCCAGCAGGATCTGAGAGCCGGGTCTTAATTTGAGAGACACCCCCAGCTCCTCCATCCGCTTCAGGCCGAACCACAAATAGGAGGGGAAGCCCACAATGCGGGTGGGGAAGGGGGAGCGAGCAAATTGGGCCAGGGCTCTGGCCGCCCCGTCCAGGTCGGGGACATATTGGCCGCCCTCCATCCGCAGGGCGTAGAAGCGCCGCAGGGGCGGGGCGAAGAAGGTCAGCCCGAACATGGTCCGGGTGACCCCGATGGAATTTTCCCGGTGGGGCTTGTAGCCCAGCACCACGTAGTTGGCCGGGCGGGGGGACACCAGTCCGTGCCTCCAGCCCAGCTTCAGTACCATGGGGATCTCCGCGAAGATGGCCCCCCAGTCAAAGCCCACCCGGCTGAATTTTCCGCTGGTCCCCGAGGAGGTGACCTTCATCCCCATCCGCCACTTTGGCATGGAGAACAGGGCGTGGCGCTTGAAGAACAGGGTGGGCACCATGGGGACGGCGGACAGGTCCCCCGTCTCCACCAGGGTTTTGGGGGAGAAGCCCAGCCCCTGGGCAATGGCGCGGTACTCCGGGCACCGGCCCATGTGCCAGGCGCAGTTGTCCGCCACCGCCTGAACGAACCGCTCCTGGGTCCCCTCCAGGTCGTAGGGGTCCCGCGACCAGAACAGTCTCTGCCGGCTGAACATGGGGCACCTCCTCACCCAAGCTCTCTCCACTCTTCACTCTCTACTCCACGTCCCGGTAGTAGAGCCCCCGGGTGAACTCCCCGGGCTTATGCCGCCCCCTGCCCAGGTAGCGCTCCAGCACCCGGACGCACTCCTCGGGGGACTCGGTGGTGAACATGAGCCGCACCGACGTCAATCCCAGGCGCTGGTAGTCGGCGGCCTTGTCCGCCAGGAACAGGGTCTTGCCGTTCAAGATCTCATTGCGGCAGCCCCAGGCCTTCACCACCGGGAAGTGCTCCCCCTTCCGGTCCACCAGCCGCTGTCCATCCTCGCAGGAGTGGCGGCCGGTGTGGTTGTGGATGATGCAGTTCTCGGTGATCATCAGGGGCAGCTGCCCGTAGACGATGGCCTCCATGGGGATGGCCTTGGACAGGTCCCGAATCTGGGCAAATTTCAGCTCGAAGGAGGCGGTGGCCCCCTCCACCCCCAGCTTTTTCAGCTCCTTGAGGGTCTGGCTGTTGTACACCCCGATGCCGAAGTCGCTGCGGACCTGGAAGCCCAGCTCCCTGGCCCGGCGCACCCCGTCCAGGGTGCCCGCCAGGGCCTCCTGAACCCCCAGCTCCTTGACGGCCTCCAGCTGCTGCTCCAGCTGGGGCAGCTCCCGGTCCCAGCAGATGCGGGGGAGCTGGACGGACACAGCCACCCCCGCATCCTGACAGCGGCGGACCGCGTCGGGGCAGGCCGCCCCCTCGTCACAGGGGATGTAGATCCGCTCCGGCTTTAAGGCCAGCAGCTCCGGGGTAATCTGCTCCGCCCGGCGCACCGACACCGTGAGGGCGGGGGGCGCCTTGGGGTTCTCATACCGCACCCCGGGGTGGTACTCCCCGGTGTTCCGCTCCGGCGGGCGGGCGCGCTCCTGGGAGAGCTTCTCCAGCACCTGTCGGCGTAACGCGTTCAGGGCGGACAGGGGGAGAGAGAGGCCCTCGTCCACCCGGGCGGTGGCCTTCTCGCAGTGGAACGGGGTGCCGCCGGTGCGGCCCAGCTGCCCCTCCACCTTCTCCCGGGTGAGAGGGACGTTCACCGCCGCCTCGGGCACCGGCCCCTCCACCTGGACCACCCGGCCCTGAGCGTCCTCCGCCGCCACCTGGGCGGGCTCCCCCACCTGAATCCAGGCGTACAGCCGCACGGGGGTCTTGCGGTTCTCCCCGCTCTCATAGGTGGTGCGGGCCTGGGCAAAGAGCTCTCTGGGGTCCTCCCCCTCCTGGCGGGTGCCGAACATGTCGGGCCCCTTCTGGTCCAGGAAGTAGCCCTGGGTGAAGCCCTGGCGGGAGAAGGCGGCCTCCAGCTGCCGCAGCTCCTCCGCCGTGGGCTCCCGCCCCTCCCGGAGGGCGTCGGCGTACACCCGGGTGACGATGGCCACGTACTCGGGGCGCTTCATGCGGCCCTCCAGCTTCAGGCAGGCCACCCCCATGTCCTCCAGTTCCTTCAGGTAGCCCACCAGAGACATGTCCTTCAGGGAGAGGGGGTACTCGTCCGCCCGCTTGCCCCAGCCGTATTTCAGCCGGCAGGGCTGGGCGCAGAGCCCCCGGTTTCCGCTGCGCCCCCCGATCACGGAGGACAGATAGCACTGGCCCGAGTAGCACATGCACAGCGCCCCGTGGCCGAACACCTCGATCTCAATGGGGGAATTTTGGCAGATGTACGCGATCTGGTCCCGGCTCAGCTCCCGGGACAGGACCGCCCGGGTCATCCCCAGGTCGGCGCACTCCTTCACCCCGTCCAGGGAGTGGACGGTCATCTGGGTGGAGGCGTGGAGGTGAACGTCCGGGGCCACCTGCCGCAGCATCCGGGCCACCCCCAGATCCTGGACGATGACCGCATCCACCCCCATCTCGCTGATCTCAGCGGCCACCTGTGCCGCCTTGGGGAGCTCCCGGTCGGTGAGCAGGGTGTTCAGGGTGAGATGCACCTTGGTATCCCGGAGATGGCAGTAAGAAACCGCCGCCGCAGCCTCCTCCCGGGTGAAGTTCTTCGCGTTGCGGCGGGCGTTAAAATCGCCGTAGCCCAGATAGACGGCGCCGGCGCCGTTTTGGACCGCGGCCTGGACCGACTCCATGGAGCCGGCGGGAGCGAGCAGCTCCAGCATGGGGCAAGCCTTCCTTTCCTGAAATTTCACCGGGCGGAGCGGGAAATTCCGCTCCGCCTGGCCCGGTTATCCTTTGTGATTCTGGAGCTTGAAGATCTCACGCTTGGACTCGGACAGCTCCATTTTCAGCTTGGCGTTCTCATCCAGGCCCTCCTTGATCTGGCGGCGCAGATTCTCACTGGCCTCCTGCTCCTTTAAAAACTGGTCCGCAATGTTCATGGCGGCCAGCACCGCGGCGTCGGACCAGCCCAGGCGGGCCCCGTTCATCACGTCCCGCACCTGACTGTCCACCAGGGCGGCACAGCGCTTCACATAGTCCTCGCCCTCCTCGGCCACCATGGTGTACTCCTGACCCGCGATGGAAACGGTGATCTTGTTCTTCATCCGAAATCCCCTCCAACAAGCCTTGTATTTGTCCGGTTTTCCGGCCCTCAGGCCGGAATTTCCCGCAGAGACATAGTAATATGGACATTATAGCATAGTTCCCAATGTTTGAGAAATAAATTTACCATGAATTTTTTATGTCGACGGGGATTTTTTGCACGGAAGTGTCAAGGAGGATCGGTCATCTGCCGGCGGGAATTTCGCCGCCTGCGGGCGGCGAGTGACTTTGCCCCCGGCGGCAAAGTCACCAAAACGCCGCCGGGGACGGCTCCAGAGGAGCACCGTTCCGGTGCTCATAGTCGCCTTTCCCCGGACCCCATTTACGGGGGTTACCCCTTAGAGTGGTCATAAAATTTCCGGCACGCAAAATCTGAGTGGCACTCTAAATTCCCGCCGGGCCACTGGGCCCTGGCTGTCCCAAAATTGAGGGCTGGTGCAGTTCCACCGCCGCGCCTGTCTTTGCCGAGCCAACGCTCCCAATGCAAACCTGGCGGGAGGCCCAAGGGTCTCCCCTACCCGACTCTGTAGCTGTCTTGGTTATGCCGTAGGGGAGGGGCTTGCCCCTCCCGCAAAGCCTTCCCCTTTAGGGGAAGGTGGCTGGCCGAAGGCCAGACGGATGAGGGGAACGGTCCCAGTTATAAAGGCGGTCGGTTTGAGCCGTAGGGGCGGCACACCGGGCCGCCCGAAAGCGATGCCGCAACAGATAAGGCGAGACAGCCGACAGCCATCCCGCCTTTACGCAATGTTTGTTCTCTCATGCCAGGGAAAACGCCCACAAATTGGTGATCTGCCCGGCCAGGGTGTCGTAGTCCCACAGCTTCTCGCTGTTGGAGCGCCGGTTGGGGTCCCGGACCTGGAACTTCCCGTCCTCCAGCCCGGAGAGGACAATGAAGTGGCCGCTGGTGGTGAAGTCCCCGGGACCCACGCTGCAGATGATGGGCTCCCCCGCCGCCAGGGCCTTCTCCATCACCGACTGGCTCAGGGGCAGCTCCCGGGCGGTGACACCGAAATGTGTCCCTCCGGCGGACATGAGCTCCCAGCTGGTGCCCACCCCATCCACGTAGTACCCCATCTCCTGGGCGTACTGGGCCACCGCGCAGGGGGTGGCGGTTCCGTCCCCGGTGAGGCCGCAGATCACCATGGACAGGGCGGTGGGGCCGCAGCCGTTGAGGGCCATGGGCCCGTCCCCGTACTGGGCACTGCCCCAGCGGGGGTCCCACTGGAGGAGCAGAGGGATGGTCCCCCGCTCCGCCTCCTCCACGGTCTCCGCCGGGGCCCTGTCCTTTTCCTGGGGATAATCGGCCACAAAGTCCACCGTCTCCGGGTTGCGCACCGCCAGCTCCAGCAGCTCCCGCGGGTAGTCCTCCAGGTGGGCGAGGATGTCCCGGGCCCGGGGCTCCTCCCGGGCCAGCTCCTGGAGCTGAGCCTGGAGGCCGTCTCCCACCGCTTCCGCCTCTCCCTGCTCCGAATGGGAGTCGGGAGGGGGCGTATCGAGGGAGTGGGACCTGACAAAGCGCCCCCGCAGGAAAAGCACGCCGCCCACCAGAAAGAGGATCAGGACAATCCCCGGCACAGGGAGTCTCCGGCGGCGCTTTTTCCGGCGGCGGGGCTGGGCTGGGGCCTGTCCCGTCCGGCGGGGGTCGCGGGGATCAGAATAGGAAGGCATAAGGGACTCCTTTCCAAGCACAGGCGGTATGAGCCGCCGTAATTCTTTCCACACAGGCTCCGGTTTTTGTGGAAAGACGGAGCCCGCTTTTCTTACCATACTCTGAAATTCTTAAAATCACAGGAAAGAAATCTTAAATTTTTCCGAAACCTCTCTGCCGGATGCAAAAAGCGCCCAAGGCGGCATAGCCGCTTTGGGCGCCTGGGCGTTCGGATGTGCGTTCACCCCATGTTGGAGAAGCGCTCCACCGCCTTGGCGAAGTTCTGGATGGTTTTCTCCGCGTCCCCGTGCTCGATGCCGTCCCGGACGCAGTGCTGCAGATGGCCCTCCAGCACCACCTGCCCCGCCTTGTGCAGGGCGGACTTGGCGGCGTTAATCTGAGCCAGGACGTCCTCACAGGGCACGTCCTCGTCCACCATCCGGTCGATGGCCTGCACCTGCCCGATGATTTTCCGCAGGCGGCGGTGGAGGTTGTCCGCATCCATACACTGTCTCATAGGCTCGTCCCGTCCTTTCTTCGGCATAACATTTGTCACATGGTATCACAAACGGAGGGCTTTGTCAAAAGCGAGGCGCCGGAAGCCGGGCGCAGAAACTCCCCCGGCAACGCCGGGGGAGTTGGGTTTTGTCTGCGGGCTCAGGTGCCCAGATAGGCCTTCTTGACCGCCTCGTTGGTGAGCAGCTCCCGACCGGAACCGGTGAGGGTGATGCGCCCGGTCTCCAGCACATAGCCCACGTCGGCGATGCGCAGGGCCATGTTGGCGTTCTGCTCGATGAGCAGAACGGTGACCCCCTGCTTGTTGATCTCCTGAATGATGTCGAAGATGCCCTTCACCACGATGGGGGCCAGGCCCAGGGAGGGCTCATCCATCATAATGATCTTGGGGCGGGACATGAGGGCCCGGCCCACGGCCAGCATCTGCTGCTCGCCGCCGGACAGGGTGCCCGCCGCCTGCCAGGACCGCTCCTTCAGCCGGGGGAACAGCTCATACACCCAGTTCAGGTCGTCCTCCAGGCTGTCCTTGCGCAGGTATGCGCCGATTTTCAGATTCTCCAGCACGGTCAGATCGGGGAACACATGCCGCCCCTCGGGCACCAGGGTGATGCCCTTGGACACGATGCGGTCGGGGGACAGGGCGGTGATATCCTCCCCCTGGAGGTGGATACGCCCGTGGGCGGGCTTCACCAGACCGGCGATGGAGCGCAGGGTGGTGGATTTGCCAGCCCCGTTGGCCCCGATGAGGGTGACGATCTTCCCGTCTGGCACCTCAAAGGTGATGCCCTTCACGGCCTCGATGCCGCCGTAGCTCACCTTCAGTTCGTCAATCTTCAGCATCGTCTGCCACCCCCAAATACGCCTCGATGACCCGAGGATTATTCTGCACCTCCGCGGGAGTGCCCTGGGCGATCAGCTTGCCGAAGTCCAGGACATAGATGCGGTCAGAGATGCGCATGACCAGGTCCATGTGGTGCTCGATCATGAGGATGGACAGGTCGTACTCGTCGCGGATTTTGTGGATAAAGTCGGTGAGCTCCTGGGTCTCCTGGGGGTTCATGCCGGCGGCCGGCTCGTCCAGGAGGAGGAGCTTGGGCTGGGTGGCCAGAGCTCGGGCGATCTCCAGACGGCGCTGGAGGCCGTAGGGGAGAGAGCCGGCCACCTCGTCCTTCAGATGGGAGAGCCCCTGCTCCTCCAGCAGGGCCATGGCCTCCTCCCGCATGCGCTTCTCCTCCGCGCGGTTCAGGCGGAAGGTGGCGGAGAACACGTTCTGCTTGGCCCGCATGTGCTTGGCGATCAATACGTTGTCAAATACAGACAGGGCGGAGAACAGGCGGATGTTCTGGAAGGTGCGGGCGATGCCCAGCTGGGTGATCTTGTCGGGGGTGGGAGAGAGGACCTTGTCGGAAAAGGCCAGAGGGTCCTTGGCCTGGATGGGGGCCTTGCGCTCCTCCAGGGTCTGGTCGTAGGCCTTCTGGAGGGCGGCCTTCGCCTCCGGATCCTGCTCCGCCTCAATGGCGGCCAGGGCCTCCGGGTCGCCTACATCCAGCCGGGCGGTGTACAGGGTGCCGTTCTCCCCCAGATAGCTCTTGGCCATCTTTCCCTGGGGGTGGTTGCGGACCATGGGCTCCTCACAGAAGGTGACCAGGCCGTTGGTGGGCTCATATACCCCGGTGATGCAGTTGAAGGCGGTGGTCTTGCCGGCGCCGTTGGGGCCGATGAGGGCCACGATCTCCCCCTTGTTCACCTCCAGGGACAGGTCGTTCACCGCCACCACGCCGCCGAACTGCATGGTGACGTGCTCCAGACGGAGGATGTTTTCCACTTGGCTCATTTTACCGCCTCCTTACTGGTTTTCTTTCGGCGGAACAGCAGGTCGGTGAACTCCTTGTTCCCCATCATGCCCTGGCGGAAGAAGAGCACCACGATCATGATGATGATGGAGAAGACCACCATGCGGAAGCCGTTCCGGGCGAAGGGTATGGTCAGGGACCCGGAGATGATGAACCACACCCACCAGACCATGAGCAGCAGCCCCACGATCCACACGATCAGTTCCTTCCAGAACGCGTCCCCGGACTTGCGGCGGCGGCGGATCAGCATGGCGGAGGTGCCCACCACGGCGGCGGCGAAGAGGATGATGAACAGGATGCGGCTGGTCTCCGTGGGGGAGGAGAAGGCCTGGGTGTTGTCCAGGAACCGCAGCCACCACTCGGAGCAGGCCACATACAGGAAGGTGGCCAGGCACGAGCCGGAGATGGAGCCGATGCCGCCGATGACCACGATGAGCAGAATCTCATAGGTCATGGTGGAGGTGTACACCTTGGCCTGGGCGTTGTTGGCGAACATGGCGAACAGGGCCCCGCCCACCCCGGCGAAGAAGGAGGAGATGCAGAAGGCCAGCCGCTTGTGCTTGGCCAGGTTGACCCCCATGGCCTCGGCGGCGATCTCGTCCTCCCGGATGGCCTTGAAGGCCCGGCCGTAGGAGGAGTTGATGAGCATGACGATGACCGCGATGCACAAAATGGCGATGAGGAAGGGGAAGAAGGTGGACAGGCGCAGGATCACCGTCCCGTTGGCGTCGGTGATGTTGAAGTTGTTGAAGGTGGGGATCTGGGTGATCATGTTGGCGCCGTTGGTGACCGGGCCCAGGGCCTGCCACTGGAACACGGCCCGGATGATCTCCGCAAAGCCCAGGGTGGCAATGGCCAGATAGTCGCTCTTCAGGCGCAGCACCGGCAGGCCGATGAGGAAGGCGAAGAAGGCGGCCACGCAGCCCCCCAGCAGGATGGCCAGCACCACGCCCAGGATGAGGCCGGTGGGGGTGTCCAGCCCGCCGAACAGGTCGGGCAGGGAGAAGGACACCGCCGAACCCCCGTACAGATAGTACACCGTGTCCTTGGCGGACATGGGGACGGTGAGGATGGCGTAGGTGTAGGCCCCCAGGAGCATAAAGCCCGCCTGGCCCAGGGAAAACAGACCGGTGAAGCCGTTGAGCAGGTTCATGGACACCGCCACCAGGGAGTAGACCGCCGCCTTTTTCAGCACGGAGAACAGCTGGCTGGTGGGCAGGAAGATGCTGGGCACCGCGCTGGTTCCCAGGAAGGTGCTCAGATTCTCCAGCAGCACCACTAAGAGCAGGACAGCCGCGGCGAAGATCAGGCCGGCCACGGCGCCCTTTCTGCTTTTTCTCTCTTGGATCATAGTTGACGCTCCCTCCCTTAGACCTTGTCGGTGGCCTTTTCCCCAAACAGGCCGGTGGGCTTAAAGACCAGAACAATGATGAGCAGGGCGAAGGTAAAGGCGTCCACAAAGGTGGTGGCCCCCTCGAAGGGGAGGATCTTCACGAAATTCTCGCAGATGCCGATGAGGAAGGCCCCGATCACCGCCCCGGGGATGGAGCCGATGCCCCCGAACACCGCGGCCACGAAGGCCTTCAGGCCGGGCATGGCCCCCGAGGTGGGGACGATGGCCGGGTAGGTGGTGAAGTAGAGCATGGAGCCCACCGCCGCCAGGGCGGAGCCGATGACGAAGGTGGCCGAGATCACCGAGTTGATCTTGATGCCCATGAGCTGGCTGGTCTCAAAGTCCTTGGCCACCGCCCGCATAGCCATGCCGATCTTGGTGTGGTTGATCAGCTGGGTGAGGACGATCACCAGGGCCACTACCAGGAAGGGGGTGAGGATGACCACCCACTTGATGGGGGTGCCGGCGATGGTGACGGTCTCCCCCAGGAAGGGGAGGGTGGGGTAGGTCATGGGCTGGCCGCCGGTGACATAGGTGGCGGTGTTCTGGAGCAGGTAGCTCACCCCGATGGCGGAGATCATTACGCTCATCCGGGGGGCGGAGCGCAGGGGCTTATAGGCCACCCGCTCGATGCAGAAGCCCAGGGCCACCGTCAGAACCAGCACCAGCACCAGGCTGGCCGGGATCACCGCCGCCGGGGGCAGGTAGGCCGTCAGGCCGGAGGTGAGGTAGATGCCCATGAGGCCGGCCACCATGAACACGTCGCCATGGGCGAAGTTGATCAGGCGGAGAATGCCGTAGACCATGGTGTAGCCGATGGCGATCAGGGCGTACTGTCCTCCCACCGAGATGCCGAACAGCAGGGTGGAGATAAAGAATTCCATGGAAAGTCCTCCCTATTTGGGTTTTGTTTCCCGGACCGTCTCAACGAGCGGAGGGTCCCTCCGCCCTTTGAGGCAGCCCGGAAACCGGAACATAAGGCTTGGCGGGGACCCGGGGCCCCCGCCAAGCCAGCAGCTGTTTCTAAGGATACCGGGCGAGCGGATTACTGCTCAACCGTCTGGACGGTTTCCAGCTCCCAAGCGCCGTCGTTGGTGGAATGCTTGATGTAGGCGGTGTCCCGGATGGCGTCGCCGTTCACGTCGTCAAAGGCGATGTCGCCGGTGACGCCGGTGTAGGTCACGTCCCACAGGGCGGACTTGATGGCGGCGGGGTCGGTGGAGCCGGCGGCCTTGATGGCCTCCAGCGCCACGTAGTAGGCGTCATAGCCCATGGCGGACACGGCCGCGATGGTGTCGTTGCCGCCGTTGGCGTCCAGGGCGCCCTCAGCGGTGTTGATGTACTCCTTGATGCCCGCGTCGAAGTCGGCGTTGCCGCCCTCCTGATAGAAGGTGGACACGTAGAGCTGGATGTCGGTGCCGCTGATCGCCTCCAGGACCATGTTGTCGTCCAGGGTGTCGGAGCCCAGGAAGGGGGCCTCGATGCCCAGGGAGGCGGCCTGGCTCAGAATCTGAGTGGCGTAGGCGATGGAGACGGGGGTGAAGATGACGTCGGCCCCCTCGCTCTTGGCCTTGTTCAGGTAGGTGTTGAAGTCGGAGTTGTTGGTGGGGAAGGAGTCGGTGATGACGGTGCCGCCGGCGGCCTCGAAGGCCTGGGTGAAGTAGGCGATCAGGCCCTGGTCGTACTCGTTGCCCGCCTCGCCCAGGCAGTAGGCCACCTCAGCGTCGAAGTTATCCATGGCGAAGTTGGCCAGGACGGTGCCCTGGAAGGGGTCCAGGAAGCAGATGCGGAAGTAGTAGTCGTTGCCGGCGGTGACGTTGGGGTTGGTGCAGGTCACGCCGATGGCGGGGATGCCGGCGCTGCCGAAGGTGGGGCCGCCGGCAATGGACACGCCGGAGCCGTAGGAGCCCAGCACCAGAGAGACGCCCTCACTCACCAGCTGGCTGGCGGCGGTGGGGGCCTTGTCGGTGGAGGAGCCGTTGTCCGCGTAGACCAGCTCCACGGTGTACTCAGTGCCGCCCACTTCCACCGTGGGGGTCAGGGAGTTGGCATACTGCATGCCCAGCATCTCCTTCTTGCCGCCGGAGGCGGAGTCGCCGGTGGCGGGCTCAAAGACGCCGATCTTGATGACGTTCTCCCCGGAGCTGGAGCCTCCGGTGGACGCGTCGGAGCCGGAGACGGAACCGGAGCCGGTGTTCCCGCCGCAGCCGGCCAGAGCGCCCATCAGAAGGGCGGCGGACAGAGCAGATGCAAGAATTCGTTTCATGTTCATACTCCTCTCGTTTTGAGATGGTTGGCGAAAACTGTCTATCGGTGATAAACACTTGTTCGCTTAATAAGCACATTATAGCGGAACCCGCCCGGGAATGCAAGGGCGAACCGGGAAAAATTTCAGCTTTGTGAAAAGGAGCCAAGCTTTTTGAGGAAATTTGAGGGAATTTGTAGGAAACAGCCGTGGAAGCCCGGCGGCTCTTTGCCTGGAAAGGCCCTCCGGTCCCCAATGGCGCGGCCCGGCAGATTTTCTATGTCTGTGGGAGACGCACAGCGCAAAGCCGCCCGTCCCGCAGCGGGCGGGACGGGCGGCTTCACAGCAAACTGGAGCTTCAAATGTCAGCTTTGCGACAGGCGGTACAGGAGGGAGGGGCGGCCGCCGGTGTCATAATTGATGCGGCTGGTGGCCTCTCCCCGCCCCACCAGATAGGTGAGGTAGCGGCGCACGGTAACCGAGGAGAGCCCCACCTGCTCAGACAGGGCCTCACAGGTGCAGCCCTCCCGGGGCGCCTGGGCCAGGCACTCCCGCACCCGGGCCAGGGTGCGCAGCTGCAGCCCCTTGGGGACGGGGGCGGCGCTGCGGCCGCTGGAGAGCATGGCGTCCAGGTCCTCCTGGCTGACGCTGGTGTGGGCGGAGATGGCCTCCCGCTGGCGGCAGAAGGTGTCCAGGGCCTGCTGGAAGCGCCGGGCGGTGAAGGGCTTCACCAGATAGTCCGCCACCCCCAGCTTCAGAAGGGCGTCCACCGTTTTGCTGTTGTTGGCGGCGGTGACCATGATCACGTCCAGGGTGATCTCCTCCGCCCGCAGCTCCCGCAGCAGCTCCAGGCCGGACATGCGGGGCATGTACACGTCCAAAATCAGCAGCTCCACCGGGCGCTTCCTCAGCCACTCCAGGGCCTCCTGGCCGCTGTGAAAGACGGCGGCCAGGGAGAAGCGGGGGTCCCGGGACAGAAAGGTCTGGTTGATGGAGGCGATCATGGGATCGTCCTCCACGATAACAGTGCGATACATATATGATCTTGCTCCTATCAGGGGCTCCCCGGAGCGCCGCCCTGGGGAGATGGTGTGGAGTGGGCCGGGAAGGAGAGGAAGAAGGAGGTGCCCGACTTGGGCTCGCTCTCCACCCGAATCTGGCCGTGGTACAGGTCGGTCAGGTCCTTGATCTGGACCAGCCCCAGGCCGTGCCCCGCCTCCCTCTTGGTGGACACCCCCGGCTCGAAGATGTAGGGGAGCAGCTCGGGCAGAATGCCCGGTCCGGTGTCCTCCACGCACAAAAGCAGGCCGTCCGGGTTTTCCAAAATAGATACGTGGATCTCCTTCTGCTTCCGGGTGGAGTGGTTCAGGGACTCGGTGGCGTTTTCGATCAGGTTGCCCAGAATGGTCACCATCACCCCGGAGGGCAGCATGTGCTCCTCCCCGGACAGGGAGCTTCTGGGGTCCACCTGGAGCTGGATGCCCAGCTCGGCGGCCCGGCTGGCCTTGCCCACCAGCAGGGCGGCCACCGCCGTGTCCTCGATCTGGTTCATCACCCGGCTCACCGACTGGTGGTGGACCTCCGACACGTCCAGGATATACTGCTCCGCCTGCTCCACCCGGTCCAGCTGAATGAGGCCCAGGATGGTGTGGAGCTTGTTGATGAATTCGTGGGCATAGGCCCGCATGGCCTCCACCAGGTGGCGGCTGCCGGTGAGGGCCTCGGCCAGGTTGGTCACCTCGGTGCGGTCCCGGAACACCGCCACCGCCCCCACGATCTCCCCGTCTTCCCAAATGGGCATCCGGTTGGCCAGGACCTCCTGGCTGCCCGGCATCTGCTTCAGATGGACATTGTACTCCGGCTTTCCGGTGGTGAGCAGGCGGGGCAGCTGGGAGGCGGGGTAGATCTCCAGCAGGGGCCGCCCCAGCACCTCTCCGGCGTCCTTGGCCCCGAACATTCCCAGGCACGCGGCGTTCATATAGGTGATCACGCAGTCCCGGTCAATGGCAAGGATGCCCTCGTCCAGGGCCTCCAGAATGTCCTCCCGCTGGTGGAAGAGCTTGCGGAACACATCGGGCTCATAGCCCATGAGGGAGTCCTTGATGGCCCCCGACAGGTGCCGGGAGAAGAGCAGGCCCACTCCGGCGGCCAGGAAGGTGAGGATGGCGAAGCAGGCCACCGTGTCGATGACCGTCTGGTGGACGCTGCGCACCCCGATGCCCACCGAGACAAAGCCCAGCAGCTCCCCCTCCTCGTCCGTCACCGAGGCCAGGGCCCGGTGCTCCAGTTCGGAGACCCCGGCGCCGGTATCCACCTGGGTGCTCTCCCCGTTCAAAACGGATAAAGACTGATACTCCGGGTACACTGTCCCTTCATAGGAGGGATCGGGGCTGTAGCGGATGATCCCATCCCGGTCGGCCACCACAATGGCGTCGATGTCCTTGACCCGGGAGATGGTGCTGTCCAGATATGCCGTCAGAGTCTCTTTGCCGCTGCGGCCGGAGAGCACCTCCGCCACCTGGGGGGACTGGGCCAGCACCTGGGCGGAGTTCATCAGGTTTCGGTCCATGGACTGATACTCCATGCGCAGGGAGAACAGAAGCGTGGTGGTCATCCCCATCATGGCGGTACTCAGCACCAGAAACAGGCTGAGTGATCGAATCCGCTGGCTGATGGATCGTTTTGCTGGCCTCTTCATAAAAATCCCCCTTCTCAGGCGGCGCGCCGCCGCTGCTCCGATACGAAATCCTCCCCACTGTACTCGTCTACGAAATATATTATAAAGACAGGATATAAAACTGTCAAATACACGCAAGGATTTTGTTAATTTTCCCACCCTTCCGTTTTTTTTACTTTCATAAGGGTATACAAACGCGGCCGGCCGCCCTTAAGATAGGGCCGGAAATCATCCTGGAGAGGAGGGATGGCTTTTGGAGGAAGTCAAAGCGGAATTGACCGCCCAGCTGGAGAACCCGGTGGCCTTCACCATACCTGTTTTGGGCGGCATCCCGGTATCCCAGTCGGTGGTGGTGTCGTGGATCATCATGGCCGCCCTCACTCTGGCCGCCATCCTGCTCACCCGGAACCTGAAACCGGTCCCCGGGCGGCGGCAGCTGGTGCTGGAGATGTTTGTGGGGCTTATCAACAACTTCAGCCGGGACATCATCGGCAAGGAGTGGAGGCGCTTCGCCCCCTGGCTGGGAACGGCGGCCCTGTATATCACCTGCGCCAACCTGATCGGCCTTGTGGGACTGGTCCCCCCCACCAAGAACCTGAACGTGACGGCCGCCCTGGGCCTGAGCAGCATGGTGGTCATCTACACCGCCGCCTTCCGGGTACACGGGGTGAGAGGGGGCTTCGGCCAGTTTCTAAAGCCGTCGCCGGTGATGCTGCCCATCAACATCATGGAGGTGGCCATCCGGCCCCTGTCCCTGTGCATGCGGCTGTTCGGCAATGTGCTGGCCGCCTTCATCGTCATGGAACTGGTAAAAATGGTGGCGCCGGCAGTGGTCCCGGTGGCCTTCAGCCTGTACTTCGACATCTTTGACGGCATCATTCAGACCATCGTATTTGTATTTCTCACCGCCATCTTCATAGGGGAAGCCCTGGAAGAGGAATAGAACCGCAATTCAAACCAACAGACCTGATCATTGAGGAAACACAATTAGGAGGAGATCATTATGACAACCGCAATCGCAGCCGCAGTGGCTATCGTCCCCAGCACCCTCGCCGGCGTCGGCATCGCCATCGCCACCGGCAAAGCGGCCGAGTCCATCGCCCGGCAGCCTGAGGCCGCCGGCCAGATCCGCAGCAGCATGCTCATCGGCTGCGCCCTGGCGGAGGCCACCGCCATTTACGCATTCATCACCGCCCTGGCCATCCTGATCCTGGGCTGAGCGGCCCTGATTTGGAAAGGAGGCGTGCGCCGTGCTGAATCTTGATCCCTGGACGGTCCTGTGGACCGGGATCAACCTGGTTGTGCTCTATCTGCTCATGCGTCATTTTCTCTTCAAGCCGGTGACCGCCATGATGGAGCAGCGCACCAAGGCCATCGAGGACGGCCTGTCCCAGGCGGAGGCGGCCAAGCAGGCGGCCCAGGCCCTGGACCAGGAGAACGAGGCCAGGCTGGCCCAGGTCCGCGGCCAGGCCGACCAGATCGTGGCCCAGGCCAAGCTGCAGGGGCAGCGGGAGTATGACCAGATCATCTCCTCCGCCCAGGCCGACGCTCAGGCCATCCGCGCCGACGCCCAGGCACAGATGGAGGCCGAGCGCCGTCAGATGCTCCAGGATGCCCAGCAGCAGGTGGCCGCTCTGGCCCTGCTGGCGGCGGCCAAGGTGTCCGGCCGCGCCATGGACCAGGCGGGCGACCGGGACCTGGTGGAGGATTTTCTGCGGGAGGCGGGTGATCTCTGATGGGAGAGCTGGCGGACCGCTATGCCCAGGCCTTCCTGGAGGCCGGGGGCGACGGAGCTGAGCTGGCGCGCTGCGCCCGGCAGCTGGAGGAGGAGCCTGTTTTGTGGGAGGCCCTCTGCAGCCCCGCTGTGACCCCGGAGGAGAAGGGGCGGGTCCTGGCCCGCCTGCCCGAGGTGGCCCCGCCCGGCCCCGCGGGCAGACTTCTGACCCTGATGGCGGAGAAGGAGCGGCTGCCCCTGCTGCCCCAAGTGGTCCAGTCCGCCCGGCGGCTGGCTCTGGAGCGGGAGGGCGGAGCCCTGGGAACCGTGACCTGTGCCCGGCCGCTGACGGAGGATCAGCTGGGCCGGCTGAAGGAGACCCTGTGCCGTCTGCACCGCCTCAAAAAGGTGGAGCTGGAGGTGCGGGTGGACCCCGCCCTGCTGGGGGGGCTGCGCCTGGAGCTCCAGGGGGTCACCTATGACAAGAGCGTGCGGGGCGGCTTGGATGCCCTGGCCCGGACGCTGGGAGAGGGGAGAGCGCTGTGAACGCGAGACCGGAAGAGATTGTCTCCCTCCTGCGGGAGGAGATTGAAGGATACGACAACAAAACCCGCCGCACCGAGGAGGGCACCGTCCTGGAGGTAGGCGACGGCATCGCCACCATCTACGGCCTGGACCGAGCGGTGTACGGCGAGCTGGTGGAGTTTGACACCGGGGTCCGGGGGATGGTTATGGATCTGTCCCGGGACACGGTGGGCTGCGTCCTACTGGGGGCCGAGACCGGCCTGCGGGAGGGCAGCACCGTCCGCCGCACCGGTCAGCCCGCCGACGTCCCTGTGGGCGAGGGCATGCTGGGCCGGGTGGTGGACGCCCTGGGCCGCCCCATCGACGGTCTGGGCCCCATCCACACCACCGAGAGGCGCCCCATTGAGCACGAGGCCAGCGGCGTCATCACCCGGGAGCCGGTGACCGTCCCCCTGCAGACGGGCATTCTGGCCATTGACGCCATGGTGCCCATCGGCCGGGGCCAGCGGGAGCTGCTCATCGGCGACCGCCAGACGGGCAAGACCGCCATCGCGGTGGACACCATTCTGAACCAGAAGGGGCAGGACGTCATCTGCATCTACGTGGCCATCGGCCAGAAGGCCTCCTCGGTGGCCCGGGTGCGGGACACCCTCCAGAAGCACGGGGCCATGGACTACTCCATCATCCTGTCCGCCACCGCCAGCGAGCCCGCCCCCCTGCAGTACATCGCCCCCTACGCCGGGGCGGCCATGGGGGAGTACTTCATGGACCAGGGGAAGGACGTGCTCATCGTCTATGACGACCTGAGCAAGCACGCGGTGGCCTACCGGGCACTGTCCCTGCTGCTCAAGCGGTCCCCCGGCCGGGAGGCCTACCCCGGCGACGTGTTTTACCTCCACTCCCGCCTCTTGGAGCGGGCCTGCCGCCTGACCGAGGAGTTTGGGGGCGGCTCCATGACCGCCATCCCCATCATCGAGACCCAGGCGGGGGACGTGTCCGCCTATATCCCCACCAATGTCATCTCCATCACCGACGGGCAGATCTATCTGGAGACCGACCTGTTCTTCGCCGGACAGCGGCCCGCCGTCAACGTGGGCCTGTCCGTCTCCCGGGTGGGCGGCGCGGCCCAGACCCGGGCCATCAAGCGCACCGCCGGCACTATGCGCATCGACCTGGCCCGGTTCCGGGAGCTGGAGATTTTTACCCAGTTCTCCTCCGATCTGGACCCGGCCACCCAGAAGACCCTGGACCACGGCAAACGGCTGCTGGAACTGCTCAAACAGCCCCTCTATCAGCCCATGCCGGTGAGCCGCCAGGCGGTGCTGCTGTATATCGGCACCAACGGCCTGCTGGACGAGGTGCCGGTGGAGCAGGTGCGGGACTTTGCAGTCCAGTTCGTGGACCGTATGGAGCACCAGTATGTGGAGCTCATGGAGGAGATCCAGTCCACCGGCAACCTGTCCGGCGTGGCGGTGGAGACCATCCGCGCGGCGCTGGCGGATTATAAGAAGGAAAAGCTGCCAGGAAATTGACTTTTTGCAGGGATGCATTTTCGAAAGTTTAGGTGCAGGGTTTCGCCCTGCGGGGCGAGTTTCTTTCTGGGTGCCCAGAAAGAAACCAAAGAGGCACCAGGGCGCGGCTCAGGATGAGCGCTTCGCGCTCATATTCGCCGCCCCTGGACCCCATTTTACGGGGGCCGCCAATGCGGGAGGCCGGCAATCATCGCAAAGGCGCGGGCGGACATGGGATTGGTTTCCGGTCTATCACCGCTGCCGCTGAGGGTCCGGTAACCTTTGGCGGTGCTCCTCCTGATTGAAAGCGCGCCTTTTAGGCTGGTGGGGCTCAAGTTCGGCTCAGGGGACGGCGTCCCCCAGGGTGTCTCTTGGTGCCCGTAGGGGCGGCACACTGGGCCGCCCCTACAGCGGACAACGCACAGCATCCAAGAGAGCACCCTCATCCGCCCCCTTCGGGGGCACCTTCCCCCTTAAAGGGGGAAGGCTTGATGGGAAAGGCCCCCTCATCCGTCTGGCCTTCGGCCAGCCACCTTCCCCCCAAGGGGAAGGTTTGGGGCGAAGCAGGATTCGCGCCGGGAGCGTTGGTGGGCAAACCCAGGCGCAGAAATTGAACCGCACCAGAGGTAAATTTTGCGCACTCAGGGCCCGGTGGCCCGGATGAAAGCGCACCCACGCACTCCTGATTTTGCGCGCCGGAAGGGCTGCACCACAAGCAGGAGAGCACTCCCGTAATGGGGGACTGGGGGCCGACTCCCCCTGTCAGGGGGAGATGTCGCGAAGCGACAAAGGGGG
>NZ_JACJJE010000042.1 GCF_016899775.1 Pseudoflavonifractor capillosus | reverse complement strand
GCAACTACCATTTTACTGGCTTTTCCTCTTTGAGTCACTCTTTTTATTTACTGTTGCACTTGCATTGTAAATCGGCACGCTGGGAAAGTCACTCGCCGCCCGCAGGCGGCGAAACTCCTCCGTCCACATTTTAATTCCATAGGAGGTCTCTCCAATGCTGATTCTCCTCATCCTCTCTCTTATCCTGCTCGCGGCGGTACTGTATGCCCAGTACCGCCGAAGCCGCGCTCTGCGCCGGGCGGCCCGGGATCTGAAGGAGGCCCGCGTAGCTCCAGGCACCCGCCTGCGGCTATACAGTCCGGACGACAAGCTGGAGGAGCTGCTGTCCCAGATCAACGGCCTGCTGGAGGACAAGGAGCGGGAGACCCGCGTCCTGCGCAGCCGGGAGGAGAGTTTACGACGGCAGATTGCCAACGTCTCCCACGACCTGCGCACTCCGCTGACCTCCATTCTGGGCTACCTCCAGCTGATGGGGCGGGAGGACATCTCCCCGGAGGAGTACCGCCACTGTCTGGAGATTGTGGAGGGACGGGCCAAGGTGCTCCAGGACTTGATCACCTCCTTCTACGACCTGTCCCGTATCGAGGGGGGCGAGTACCCCCTGGAGCTCCAGAGCGTGGACCTGCGCCGCAGCCTGGAGCCCCTGCTGGCGGGCTTTTACGAGGACTTCGAGCAGGCGGGGTTCCAGGTGACGGTGGAACTGATGGAAAGTCCGCCGGCCGTCTCCGCTGACCCGGGGGCGGTGACCCGGATCTTGACCAACCTTATCGGCAACGCCCTGAAGCACGGCTCCAAAACCCTGGACATCCGGCTGTATCAGGAGGGGCAGACACTGGTCACGGCCTTCTCCAACGACGCGCCGGAGCTGACTCAGGAGGACCTGCCCCGGGTGTTCGAGCGGTTCTACACCGCAGACCAGATGCGCACCGGCCAGAACACCGGCCTGGGGCTGGCCATCGTCAAGGCGCTCTCGGAGCAGATGGGCCACACCGCCTTCGCGGATTTGAAGGACGGGGTGTTCACCGTGGGCGTGCGGTGGAAATTATGAAAAGCAGGGCGGACGCCCTGCAAAAATGCCGTTACTTTCCCGCCGCTGCGCGGCGGAAAAGTCCTCGCTGCGCTCGCTGAACGCCTTGCCGTGCAAGGCATTCAGGGCATTCGATCTCATTCGAGGCGGGCTGCCGCCCCCTCGAGCTCCCCCGCAATAACTCGGGCGGATACGTCTTGACAGAAGTTTTTTGACAATCTGAAAAAAGCAGGGCATCCGCCCTGCTTTTTTCATAGGTCTTTTGCTTTCATTTGGTCCAGCTGCGCCTTTTCATGTTTACCGGCCTTCAGCCGGCCCGCTCCCCAGGCCGCAGCCACGGCCAGCACGCACAGAAGCCCGGTGATCCCGTACTCCGTTGTCTGCTCCAAGAAGCTGACAGCCAAAAACAGGGCGGCCAGGGCGGCGGGCAGTACTGCGCCAAACCCCGGTTTGCGCATCAGTCCCAGGTGATACTGGACGGCCAGGATGGCAAAGGTGAGCAGTAAGATGATGATTTCCTTCATAGCAACGCCTCCTTACAAATCTTTTGCTTTCATCTGCTCCAGTTCCCTTTTCTTGGCCGCCAGGTTTCCCTTGAGCCAAAGCAGGAGAAGAATCAGCGTAGGGAACACCAATATCTTCCAGTCCGCGGGCAGGGAGATCTGGCCGCGTGACCAGAGAAAGGCCAGAAGGCCGAACCAGACCAGGGGGACAATGCCCCCCAGAAACCAGAACCGGGGGCTCCGGCGGCTGGCCCAGATGTGGAATGCGAGGATGAGAAACGCGATGACAAGGGAGAGAGCGGGATTCATGCCATTTACCTCCGATCTTGCTTTAACGGTGTGATGTTGCTGGGTCTGCGGTGCTCCTCCTGCTGGTACCGGTCCAGAATCAGCTTGGCGGTCTCCAGGTCGATACGGGCGTCCACGGCCAGCCCCTTGATGAAGGCGGAGAAGGGCTCCTCCTCCTTCTGGTCGCTGAGCTCGATCTTCTGGATGAGTTTGTCCAGCCGCAGCCGGATGGTGGGATAGGATACGGAGTACAGCTTGGCGATCTCCTTGAGAGAGCCGGATTTGAGAACAAAATTCTTTAAAAACCCGGCGTCCTCGGGCTCCAGATCCAAAATCCAGGCGGGAATCTTATCCAGATCCATCTCAAGACTCCTTTCACAAACGATTTAACTATATTTAGTATATACTAAATAATATTAAAGTCAAGAGAAAAATAAAATTTAATTTTGTGTTCGAGACAGAGAGAAGGCAAAAAGAGGGCGCGGCCGGAGCCGCGCCCTTGAAAACGCTGGGATCAATTTGCGGTAACGATGCGGACCTTATCGCCGATGGGGTCGATGTAGACCGTCAGCTTGCTGGAGAAGGCCAGGCAGGCCCGCAGGCGGTCCATGCCGTCCTCCTGGTCGAACCAGCTCTTGGTGGCTGTCTTGTAGCACTCCACGCTGTCGGCCACGGCGTAGGTGCGACCCTTGACGGTAACGTAGTAGCGGCCGTCCCGCTCGAAGAAGTCGGAGGGGGAAGCCTGGTACTCGCTGAGCTCCACGATGCTGATGATGAGACCGTTCTTTCCGGCCACCGCGCCGATCAGGTCGCCGGTCTTGCCGGCGTAGCCCGCCTTCTCGTTGAACTTGAGTACATTCCGGTTCTCCAGGCTCCAGGAGGTCTTGTAGTTCTCCTTGGTACCCACCTGCTCGCCGTCATCCCCGTAAATGGGCTCCTCGGTGACGGTGGTGTGGCCCACCATTCGGCCGTAGGTGTAGGCGTCGCCGGTGACGTTGTTGAGGATGACCACGTCCACGATGTCGGAGCTGTTCATATGCACGCCGGTGATCTGGTTCTGGGGGATGGCACCGTAGTCCAGATTGGACAGCGGCACGGCCACCTGGGCGCCGTCCCGGAACTGCTCGTACACCCGCACGCCGGGGGCCACCTTGTACTCGCCCAGGGTGAGGGCCTTCGGGTCGAAGTCGCCGGGGGCTCTCTGGGTGGACAGGCGGGAGGCGTTCAGCATGTTCTCATCGGTGGAGGTGATGGTGCACACCTGGTTCACGTTCTTCAGCTTGCTCTCCGAGCCCTTCAGCTCCATGGTGCCGCCGTTGGGCAGGAACAGGTCCACAGTGGTCTCTCCGGTGACCATGCCGATGGCGGTGGAGCGGGTCTGGGCGCTGGAGGGCAGGATGGCGGCCACCTGGCCGTCCACGGTCATCAGCAGGGAGACCTGCTGGCCCGCCGACACCTGGTCGGTGAAGTTCCACGCGCTCTCCAGCACCGGGAAGGTGTGGCCCAGCAGGGTAATGGACGTGGGGGCCTTGGGGCTGGGAGACGGGTTCTGATACTTGCAGGTGAGGCGCAGGTCGGACACCAGCAGGGTGTTGGACATGCTGTCGTAGGTGACCACGTCGTAGGGCTGGATCTGGGACAGGCTGATGGTCTGCTGGTTTTTCAGAATGGTGTAGCCCGTGGCGCCGCCGGTGAGCCGGTGGAAGTCGGCGGCGTTCACCCGGTCCATGACCACCACAGCGTCCGCGTCGGTCGCGGTGGCGGTGGTAGCCGCGTAGATGGCGGTCACCTTGCCCCGCAGGGTGAACAGGGTCAGGCGGCTGCCGGCGGTGAGGGTCATATAGCCCTCGGAGTAGGGCTTCCCTTCGCTGGAGCCGGAGGTGTAGATGGGGGTGTCGGCGGCGATGGTGTACCGGCTGCCGCCCATGGCGGTGAGATAGCTGGGCTCCGCGTTGTCCAGCAGGGAGACGGTCACCGAGGTGCTGTCGTCGGGGACAAAGGTGACGATCTCGCTCTGGTCGTTGAGGACCAGCACGCCCCGGCGGCCCACTAGGGCGGTGGGGGCCACGTCCTCCGCGTCGGGGAGGTAGGTGCCCTCAGAGGTGCGCACCGCACCCATGGCGGAGCCGTCGTCGGTCTGGGTGTTGACCGCCAGCAGGACGGTGTCCCGCTTGGACTCGCTGCCCAGGGTGGTGTAGTAGTCCTTTCCCTCCCCGGTCTTGCAGGAGAGGGCGTTGACAAACAGCTGGGCGGCCTGGGCCCGGGTAAGGGTGTCTCCCGCCTTGGCGCTGATCCCGTCGGTGAGGCCGATGGACTGGGCCAGATTCAGATAGCCGTCCGGCCACACCGCCCCCACTTTGTCGCTGGAGTAGCCCAGCACCCGGATGAGGATGGTCACCGCCTGGGCGAAGGAGAGCTCCTGCTCAGGCAGGAACCGGCCGTCGCCCACCCCGGCGATCAGAGGGGTGCCGGGGGAGGGAGTGGTCCCCTCGCCGGAAGAGGAGCCCCCCGAGCTGGACCCGGAGCCCGGGTCCACCATGGTGGAGGCGGCCAGATTGATATATCCCCTGGCCCAGTGGCTGGAGGGCACGTCGGTGAAGATGGTGCGGGTGGAGTGGAGGACCACCTGGTCCCCCAGCCCCATGAAGTTGACCGCCATGGTGCAGAACTGAGCCCGGGTCAGCTTGTCATTGGGGCGGAAGGTGTTGCCCCCCGCGCCGGAGACCACCCCCATCAGACGCAGGATGTCGGCGTTCACCGCTGTGGCGGGGTCGCTCACATCCTGAAAGGAGGAGGCCCCGGCCGCTCCCGCCGGGAGGGGGATCACCAGCCCGGCGGCCAGGGCGGCCGCCAGCAGGGCGTGGATCATTCGATGTTGTTTTCTCATAGATATGTTCTCCCTTACAGCGTTAATCTGCCCGCAGGGCCACCACCGGCTGGAGGCCGGAGGCCTTGATGGCGGGGTACATGCCGAAGATAATGCCCAGCGCCACCGAGATGGCGGCCGCTCCCAGGGTTACCCCGGGGCTGGGAATCAGGATCATATTGAAGGACAGCTTGCCCACGATCAGAGTCCCGATATAGCCTACGACAATGCCGAACAGTCCGCCGATGCCGCAGATCATGGCTGCTTCAATCAAAAATTGGACAATGATGCTCCTCCGTTCGGCACCGATGGCCTTGCGGATGCCGATCTCCCGGGTGCGCTCGGTGACGGTGACCAGCATGATGTTCATGATGCCGATGCCGCCCACCAGCAGGGAGATGGCGGCGATGCCCCCCAGGAACCGCTGCTGCATGGCGTCGGCCTGGTTTTGCTCCTTCTGGTAAGTCTGGGGGGAGGTGACGCCGTAGCTGCCGTTCTGGTCGCCGATGAGTCCGGAGAGAAAACCGTTCAGGCTGGTGACCGTGGGGGCGATGGCGTCCGAGCTTTTCACCTTGACCACAAACTGGTCGATGGGCTGGTTGCTGTTGAAGTAGCGGGTCATGGTATAGGGGATGAGGATCATCCGGTCCTTGCGCTTGATCTCGTCCAGCAGGTACTGGTCCTCCTCCTTGGTCCCGACCTTCACCCCCTTGGACTTGCTCTCATAGACGCCCACCACCCGGAAGGGGATGCCGTTGATGGTGATGGTCTTGTCCAGGGGGTCGGCGAAGGAGAACAGCTCCTCCGCCGTGGCGGAGCCCAGCACGCACACCTGATTGAGCTTTTCCATGTCCAGAAAGGACAGCTCCCGCCCCCGGGCGATCTGGTAGTCGTTGCACAGGCCGTACTGGTCGTTGCCCAGATAGAGGGTGGTGGCGGTCTGGTAGTCGTCGGTGGGCAGAGTTTTGGAGCCGTAGGAAATCTTGGGGCTGCTGCTGACCTGCCCGTTGGGGGTGACGCCCACCACCAGATTGTCCAGACCCAGACAGTAGTTGTACAGGGACTTGGATACATCCAGGGAGGAGTCCCAGGTATAGGCGTAGACCTCCACCGTATTGGTGCCCATGCTCTCGTAGTAGGCCCGCATGGCGGCGTTCTGCCCCTGGGCGTAGGACACCAGGATGATCACCGCCGCCAGGCCGATGATGATGCCCAGCATGGTGAGGGCCGAGCGCCCGATGTTGGAAAAGATAGACTTGGCGGCCATTTTGAATGCCTGGCCCAGCTTCATAGACCCACCTCCTCTCGGGTGCCGTCGGCCACGATGCGGCCGTCGGAGATGCGGACCACCCGGTGGGCGGTGGCGGCGATGCCGTTGTCGTGGGTGATGAGAATAATGGTAGAGCCCTCCTGGTTCAGGGTGTGGAGGATCTCCAGCACATGCCGGCCCGTCTTGGAGTCCAGGGCTCCGGTGGGCTCGTCGGCCATGATGATGGGGGGATGGGTGGCGATGGCCCGGGCGATGGCCACCCGCTGCTGCTGGCCGCCAGACATCTCGGCGGGCTTGTGCTTCCAGCGGGAGTCCATGCCCACCTTTTTCAGGGCCTCCATCACCCGCTCCTCCCGCTGGAAGATGGACACCCCCTGATAGATGAGGGGCAGCTCCACGTTTTCATAAGCGGTGAGGGCGGGGATCAGGTTGTAGCCCTGGAAGATAAAGCCGATCTCCTTGTTGCGGATGTGGGCCAGCTGCCGGTCGGAGCGGTCGTTGATGTGGGTGCCGTTGAGGATGTAGTCCCCGTAGGTGGGGATGTCCAGGCAGCCCAGGATGTTCATGAGGGTGGATTTGCCCGAGCCGGAGGCGCCGATGATGGCCACGAACTCCCCCCGGTCGATGGACAGGGTGACCCCGTCCAGGGCCCGGACCTCGCTCTCCTTTCCCTCGTTGTAGATTTTATAGAGGTCTTTCACGTCAATGAGCATGGCAGTTCACCCCGCTCATCCATAGGCCGATTCGACCAGGTAGTTGACAAAGACCTCCTCGTCCCCGTTGAGGCCGCTCTTAATCTCCACGTTGTAGTCGTCGTTCAGGCCGGTCTCCACCTTCACGGGATAGAAGCCGTCCTCGGGAGAGGGGTACATGGGGGGCTGGCCGGGCTCCGGCTCCGGGATCTCCAGGTCCACCGCGTTCTCGGGGCGCTTGTCCGCCCGGATAAAGACCACGCTGTCCGTACTGCCGTCCTCGCCGGGGATGTTCTTCACGCTCTGCATGGGAACCATCATACAGTCGTCCGACTGGCTGGCCACAAAGGAGTAGTCCAGATACATGCCGGCCAGCAGAGAGCCGTCCTGGTTGTCCACCGTCAGGGTGACGGGGTAGTTGGTCATACCGTTCTGGCTCTCGGCGGCCCCCATGTTGATGGCGGTGACAGTGCCGATGAAGGTGTTGCCGTTCCAGTCGCTCAGCTCCACCGTCAGGCCGGGCTGGACAAAGGCGATGTTCCGGTCGTCCACGGTGATGTCCACCACCATGTTGGTGGTGTTGGAGATGGTGACCACGGTGTCGCCGCTCTTGACCTCCGTGCCGGGGGTGAGGGTGCAGGAGGTGACCGAGCCGTCAATGGGGGAGACGGCGTTGAAGTCGGCCAGGCCCTTCTGGGCGTCGGCCAGCTTCTTCTGGGCCTCGTCGATCTCCTTCTGCTTGGACATGATGGTCTCGTCGATGGTGCTGGAGCCCAGGGTGAGCAGGGCCTCCCCGGCGGACACGTCGGCGTAGTCCATCAGGTTGCCCTGGGACACCACCGGCCCGGCGGCCTTGGTGACGATCTCCCGGGTCTCGTAGTACTCCGTCTTGCCGTTCTCATAGGGGTAGATGGCGGAGCCGTCCGAGGCGGTGAGGGTGGCCGAGGCGTCCATCCCGGCGGTGAGGGTGCCTGGGTTTTGGAAGGCGATGACCGCCTCAAAGTGGACCGCCCCCTCGGGGGAGATGAAGCGGACCTTGTTGATTTTCTCCACAGTGCCGGTGTATGTACCCATGACGGTGGGGATGGACACCTGGACGGACTGGCCGGTGCGGATCTGATTTTCATAGGCGTAGCTGAAGTACAGGGAGAGCTTCAGCTTCTTGTCGTTGACCAGGGTGGCCACCGCGGTCTCCTTGGCCACCTCCTGGTCGGGCTGGAACTCCTTCACATTGATGAGCTTGCCGGCGAAGGGGGCCCGGACGGTGAGGTTGTTGGCGTCCTCCAGCAGGGCGGACATCTCCTTGTTCAGGTTGTCCACCTGGGTCTGGGCCTGGGTCACCTGGTCCTGGGCCTCCTGGCTGAAGATGGTGTACAGGGGCTGGCCCGCGGTGACCGTGTCGCCGGGGGAGACAAAGACCTCCTGCACCGTGCCGCCGGCGGTGAGGGTGATAGCGGCGGATTCCTTGGCCTTGGCGTTGCCGCTGCCGGTAACCTTGCTCTGGATGGTGCCGTACTGGACGGCCTGGGTCTGGATCTCGCTGCTGGCGCTGTCCTGCTTGGTCAGAAAGCGGTAGAGCAGAAAGCCGCCCGCCGCCAAAGCCACCACAACCGCGCCGGCAATAACCGCCTGGCGCACCTTGCGCTTGTTGAACTTCGGCTTGGGCCGGCCCGGCGGAGAGGCCGGGGACGCAGCTGGAGCGGGCTGGGGAACAGTCACTTCTGGCATGGTATCAAGTCCTCCTAACGTAATGTCTGCTGAGCAAACCGCAAAGGGGTTCACCCGCGCGGCACAGCCATGCGGGGGGCCGCATATGCAGATCAGTGCATTCTCCTGTTCCATTATAGGTTGCTTTTTCCGGGAAAAGCAATTACAAGGCAATTACAAATGTTTAAGAAACGATTAAGGTTTCCTTGGGACTTTTTTCACATACCACAATACGTGTCTGCCCCGGCAAAAACGCGGGAAAACTGGAGAAAACCGCTCCCGGAACAAAAAAGCTCCGGCGGTCCTCATGGACCGCCGGAGCGGAAAGGCAGGGTGCAGGGTCAGACGTTCTGATAGAGGGGATAGCGGCCGGTGAGCTCCTTCACCTGGGCGCGCAGTTCGTCCGCCTTGGAGGCGAAGTCGTCCTGGGCGGCCTGGCAGATGAGGCGGCCCACCACCTTCATGTCCTCCTCGGTGAAGCCCCGGGAGGTGACGGCGGGGGTGCCCACCCGGATGCCGGAGGTGACAAAGGGCTTCTCCGGGTCGTTGGGGATGGCGTTTTTGTTGACGGTGATATACACCTCGTCCAGGCGGTGCTCCATCTCCTTGCCGGTGAGGTGGGCGGGGCGCAGGTCCACCAGCATCAGGTGGTTGTCCGTGCCGCCCGACACCAGATCCAGCCCACCCTCCATGATGGTCTGGGCCAGAACGGCGGCATTCTTGACGATCTGCTGCTGATAGGTCTTGAACTCGGGCTTGAGGGCCTCGCCCAGGGCCACAGCCTTGGCGGCGATGATGTGCTCCAGGGGGCCGCCCTGGGAGCCGGGGAAGATGGCGGAGTTGAGCTTCTTGGCGATGGCCTCATCGTTGCACAGGAGCATGCCGCCCCGGGGGCCCCGGAGGGTCTTGTGGGTGGTGGTGGACACCACGTCGGCGTAGGGGATGGGGGAGGGGTGGCACCCGGCGGCCACCAGGCCGGCGATGTGGGCCATGTCCACGAACAGATAGGCGCCCACCTCGTGGGCGATGTCGGCGAAGGTCTTGAAGTCGATGATCCGGGGGTAGGCGGAGGCGCCGGCCAGGATCATGCGGGGCTTGTGCTTTCTGGCCAGGTCCCGCACCTGGTCGTAGTCGATGCGGCCGTCCTCGCCCAGGCCGTAGGCCACCATGTTGTAGTTCTTGCCCGAAAAGTTTACCGGGGAGCCGTGGGTCAGGTGTCCGCCCTGGTCCAGGCTCATGCCCAGCACCGTGTCCCCATGCTGGCACAGGGCCTGATAGACGGCGAAGTTGGCCTGGGCGCCGGAGTGGGGCTGCACGTTGGCGTAATTGGCGCCGAAGAGTTTCTTTGCCCGCTCGATGGCGATGTTCTCCACCACGTCCACGCACTGGCAGCCGCCGTAGTAGCGCTTGCCGGGGTAGCCCTCGGCGTACTTGTTGGTGAGGACGGTGCCGGCGGCGGCCAGGACGGCGGCGCTGACGATGTTCTCCGAGGCGATGAGCTCGATGTTCTGCTGCTGCCGGTCATACTCGGCACGGATGGCCTGCCCCACCTCAGGGTCGGCGGCGGTGATAAAGTCCATGACTTCTGTGACCAATGGGAACACTCCTTTTTCTCTGATTCAGCCCGGCGTCCGGGCGGTGATATTCCCTATTATAACAGACCGGGCGGAAATTACAACGAATTGTTTCCACAGTTTTTTGGAAGCAGGGCTGAGGGAAACAGATCGTTTTGACGCAGGGCGGGAACAAGATGGCTCCGTTTCCGGAAAACGTCCAAAATCCTGTCGAATTTCTTTTCCTGATGTGATATAATAACTTTGTTCGCCCTGTGGGCGCATCTAAACTCTGACCCGTGAGGTGGGACAGTCTATGAAAACCAACGAGGAAGTCTGGAGCATTGTCAACGAACTGAAGGCGCTCTACCCCGACAGCCTGTGCTCCCTGGAATATGAGAAGGACTATGAGCTGCTGTTCTCTGTGCGCCTGGCGGCCCAGTGCACCGACGAGCGGGTGAACAAAGTCACCCCCGCCCTGTTTGCCCGGTTCCCCACCCTGGAGTCCCTGGCTCAGGCGGACGTGGCCGAGGTGGAGCAGTACATACATTCCACCGGCTTCTTCCGGGCCAAGGCCCGGGACATCGTCCTGGCCTCCCAGATGCTGCTGCGGGACTACGGCGGCAAGGTGCCGGGCACCATGGAGGAGCTCCTGAAGCTGCCCGGTGTGGGCCGCAAGACGGCCAATCTCATGCTGGGAGATGTATTCCACGTGCCCGGAGTGGTGGTGGCCGACACCCACTGTATCCGGATCACCGGTCTGCTGGGCCTCACCGACGGATCCAAAGATCCCGCCAAGGTGGAGATGCAGCTGCGGCAGGTGCTCCCCCCGGAGGAGTCCAACGACTTCTGCCACCGGATGGTCCTCCACGGCCGGGCGGTGTGCATCGCCCGCCGGCCCCAGTGTGAGAGCTGTACCCTGCGGCCCTGGTGCGATCACTTCGCTAAAAACCGGGCCGGGGCCAACGCATAAAACCATAACACAAGGAGAGGGATTTCTTGAAAACCGTAAATCGCTGGGTATTGTACTTACTGGGCATGCTGGTGCTGGCCCTGGGGCTGACCCTGAACACCAAGGCGGGGCTGGGGGTATCCCCCATCATCTCCATCGCCTTCGCGGTGTCGGAGATCTGGGGCTGGAACTTCGGGGACATGACCTTCCTGCTGTACTCCCTCTTTGTGGCGGGGCAGTTTGTGCTCCGGGGGAAAAATAGCCGGCTCACCGACCTGCTCCAGCTGCCCCTGAGCCTGGCGTTCAGCCGGGTGCTGAACCTGTACAGCGCTCTCATCCCCTATGAGGCGGCGGAACACGGGTTTTTGGCCAACTTCGGCCTGCTGCTGGCGGCCATCTTCTTCACCGGAGCGGGAGCGGCCATCACGGTAAACATGAAGCTGGTCCCCAACCCCGGCGACGGCATCGTGGCCGCGGTGGCGGAGAGGCTGGGCCGGGACCAGGGCTTTGCAAAAAATGTGTTTGACGTGGGCTGTGTGGCGGCCACCTGCATGCTGGGCCTGCTGGCGGCGGGCCGGATCGTGGGCATCGGTGTGGGGACCATCGCGGCCATGATCGGGGTGGGCCGGTCCATCGCCCTGGTGAACTACTTGGGAAAACAGAAGATGTGTCTGGCGGCGGGGCTGCTCCAGAAAGAGGTCCCCGCCGGCCAGGAGGCATAAAGGAGGAAACATCCATGAAGCGAAGCTATGCGGTCTATCAGGTGGACGCCTTCACCAAGGAAAAGCTCTCGGGCAACCCCGCCGGGGTGGTGCTGGACGCCCGGGGCCTCACCGACGAGGAGATGCGGCGCATCGCCCGGGAGCTGAACAACTCGGAGACTGCCTTCATCCTGCCCGGGAAACCGGGGGAGTACGACGTGCAGGTGCGCTTCTTCACCCCTGCCAAGGAGGTCCCGGTCTGCGGCCACGCCACCATCGCCTCTCACTATGTCCGGGCCATGGAGCTGGGGCTGGACAGCGCCCGGGTGGTCCAGAAGTGTGGAGCGGGTATTTTCGCGGTAGACGTGTGTAAGGAGAACGGGGACTACCGGGTGGTCATGTCCCAGGGCAGGGCCGTCCTGGGGGAGCCCCTGTCCCGGGAGCATCAGGACCGGGTGCTGGCCGCCCTGGGTGTGATCCGTGACGACCTGCGGCCGGGCTACCCCATGGCCTCGGCCTCTGTGGGGTCCCCCAAGCTGATGGTGGTGCTCAGCGACCTGAACAAACTGCACAGCCTGACCCCCGACCTGGAGGCCCTGAAGGAGCTGAGCGGCGAGATCGGCTGCAGCGGATATCTGGTCTTTACCCTTCACCCGGGGGAGGAGCCCCTGGTCCACGCCCGGATGTTCGGCCCCGCAAACGGGGTGGCCGAGGACCCGGTGACGGGGATCGCCAACGGCCCCATGGGGGCCTATCTGGTCCGGAACAGGCTGATCCCCGCAACGGGAGACGAGGTTCGGTTCACCGCCGTCCAGGGGGAGGCCATGGGCCGTCCCGGCTCCATGGAGGTGCGGGTGGCACTGGAGGACGGACAGCCCGGTGAAATTCAAATTGTGGGCAACGCGGTGGTGGCCTTTCGGACCACCCTGGAGCTGGACGCATGAGGGGCGGCAAGCGGGAGCTCCGCCTCACCGGCGGGGACGACCCCAAGTTCCGCGCCCTGGTCCGCAAGTTGGACCAGGAATATGTGGACCGGTTTGGAGAGACCGCCCTCCAGTACCGGCCCTACAATACCTTGGAGAAGATCGAGGCGGCCTGTCTGCTGATCGTGGACGGCACGCCGGCGGCCTGCGGGGCCATCCAGCCCCTGGACGAGGACACCGCCGAGCTCAAGCGGGTCTATGTCCTCCCGGAGTTCCGCCGCCGGGGTCTGGCCCGGCAGGTGGTGGAACAGCTGGAGCTCCAGGCCCTGTTTCACGGGTATCAGTTTATGGCCCTGGAGACGGGCCGGGCCATGCCCGAAGCCGTCGCCCTGTACACCAAACTGGGCTACCGGGAGACCGAGCCCTGGGGCCCCTTTGCCGGGGACGAGCTGTGTCTGTGCATGAAAAAGGAGCTCACCTGATTTTTCGCAGGAAAGGAAGAACACGCCATGGCCTACCGGCCTCTCGCCGACGAAATACGGCCCAAAACCCTGGATGAGGTGGTGGGCCAGAAACATATCTTAGGAAAGGACGGCCTGCTGCGCCGGATCATCGAGGGGGGCGACATCCCCAACCTGATCTTCTACGGCCCCTCGGGGACGGGAAAGACCACGGTGGCCAACATCATCGCCCAGCGCACCAACCGCCCCCTCCACCGGCTCAACGCCACCACCGCCTCTATTTCTGATATTAAGGACATTATCGCCGACATCGGCACCCTCCTGGCCCCGGACGGGGTACTGCTGTACCTGGACGAGATCCAGTATTTCAACAAGAAGCAGCAGCAGTCCCTGCTGGAGTTTATGGAGAACGGGAAGATCACCCTCATCGCCTCCACCACGGAGAACCCCTTCTTCTACGTGTTCGGGGCGGTGCTCTCCCGGTCCACCGTATTTGAGTTCAAGCAGATCACCGCCGAGGACGCCCTCCCCGCCATCGACCGGGGGGTGGACCTGCTCAATGAGCGGCTGGGCGGGACTCTTGTTCTGGAGGACGGGGTGCGGGAGCACATCGCCTCCGCCTGCGGCGGGGACATCCGCAAGGCCATGAACGCCCTGGAGCTGCTCTCCTCCGCCGCCCGGCGGGAGGAGGGAAAGCTGGTGATCTCCCTGGAGGACGCCCAGACGGCGGCCCAGAAATCCGCCATGCGCTACGACCGAGAGGGGGACAACCACTACGACATCGCCTCCGCCCTGATGAAGTCCCTCCGGGGCTCCGACCCGGACGCGGCGGTCCACTACCTGGCCCGGCTGCTGGAGGCGGGGGACCTGATCACCGCCATCCGGCGGCTGCTGTGCTCCGCCAGCGAGGACGTGGGGCTTGCCTACCCCCAGGCGGTGCCCATTGTGAAGGCCTGTGTGGACAGCGCCCTGCAGTTAGGGCTGCCCGAGGCCAAGCTCCCCCTGTCCGAGGCGGCCATTCTCCTGGCCACCTGGCCCAAGTCCAACTCCGCCTGCATGGCCATCGACGCGGCCATGGCGGACGTGCGGGCGGGCCGCACCGGGGACATCCCCCGGGAGCTCCAGAACGTCCACGCCGACTCAGCGGGGATGGAGCGGGAGCAGGGGTACCTGTACCCCCACGACTTCCCCGGCCACTGGGTGAAGCAGCAGTACCTGCCCAACGAGCTGAAAAACCGGAAATACTACCAGTACGGGGACAACAAGACCGAGCAGGCCGCCCGGCGGTACTGGGAGGAGATCAAGAAGTAGGGGCGGCAAAATTGAAGATCGGCCAGATGAGGACATCGGGCCCTGCTAAAGCCTGTTTTTGTAGGGCCCCGTGCCCTCACGGGGCCGTCCGTGGGTGCGTACAGCATGCCCCTACGGATTTTGCATATTCCCCAAGAAAGGAAGGAAAACCCATGGAATCCATTCGCGTCCTGGTGGTGGAGGACGACCAGGACATCAACAATCTGCTGTGCACCATCCTGCGGGATGGGGGGTATGAGAGCCAGGCGGCCTTCTCCGGCAGCGAGGGGCTGCTCTGGGCGGAGCGGGAGAACTTCGACCTGGTGCTGCTGGATTTGATGCTCCCCGGCCTCACCGGCGAGCAGTTCATTCAGAAGATCCGGCCCCTGCGCACCATGCCCATCATCGTCCTGTCCGCCAAGGCGGGACTGGAGGACAAGGTGAACGTGCTGCGCATGGGGGCGGACGACTTCATCCCCAAGCCCTTCGACAACCTGGAGGTACTGGCCCGGGTGGAGGCCCAGCTGCGGCGGGTGAAGAAGTTCTCCGCGCCCCCGGCCCAGAAGCAGCAGCTCTCCTGCGGGGACTTGGTGCTGGACCGGGACGAGTTCACCGTCACCGCCGGGGGCAGCCCCGTCACCCTCACCGCCCGGGAGTTTGAGATCCTGGCCCTGCTGATGGAGTATCCCAAAAAGGTGTTCACCCGGGAGCAGATCTACCAGCACGTGTGGGGGGAGGACTACTTCGGTGATGACAACACCGTCAACGTCCACATCAGCAACCTGCGCTCCAAGCTGGGCAAGGCCAGCGACCGGGAGTATATCAAGACCGTCTGGGGCATCGGCTTTAAAATGGCGGAGGTGTGAGTTTCATGGATATCCATGTGAACGACGTGCTGAAGATGAAAAAGGCCCACCCCTGCGGCAGCCAGGAGTGGCTCGTCCTCCGGGTGGGTATGGACTTCAAGCTCCGCTGCCAGGGATGCGGCCGGGAGGTCATGCTCCCCCGGAGCAAGGCGGAGAAAAATGTTCGGAAGGTGTTTCGGGACGGAGCGCCGGTGGAGGTTTAGATTTTGGCAGGGGTGTTTCGCCGCCCACTCTTTATGAGCCTTCCCCCTGGGGGCTGACTCCCCTTGTCAAGGGGAGATGGCCGAAGGCCAGAGGGGATAGGGATAGGTGCCCCAGTGCGCACACTGGGGCGGATGATGGGGCGATGATCGGATTGTTTCGTTCGTCGCAGGAGGAGTTTCTCCGCTGTGATGGCGAGCAGGGTTCCGCCCTGCGGGGCGGGTTCCTTTCTGCCCGGGCAGAAAGGAACCAAAGAACCGCCAAGGGGTGGGCTCAGGATGGGCACTGCGTGCCCATATTCGCCCGCCCCCTGGACCCCCATTTTACGGGGGCCCCAATCAGGCAGCCTTGGCGGTCATCGCAAAGGCGCGGGTGGACAGAGGATTGGCTTCCGGTCTATGACCGCTGCCGCTGAGTTTCCGGTAACCTTTGGGTGGTACCCCTACCGGTTGGAAGCGCGCCTTTTGGGCTGGTGGGGCTCAAGTTCGGCTCAGAGGGACGGCGGGCGGGTGAGGGCACCCGCCCCTACGGCGGATATGGAAACCGCTGTATTTTTCACGTAGGGCCCGGTATCCTCATCGGACCGTTCCCGGGCGGCCCAGTGTGCCGCCCCTACGAAAAGAAACATCCCGGATTTTCCTTAGGGGCCGGACACTGGCCGGCCCGCCGATGACGAAAGATTTCCGATATACGGCGGGAGGGGCAATTCCCTATCCCCTCTGGCCCTTCGGGCCATCTCCCATTGATAAGGGGAGTCGTCCCCTCCCCTACGGGTTTCGAGAAAACCTTCCGTTTTTGCGTAGGGGAGCCCAGCCCCTTGGGGCTCCCGCCGTCAACAGACCGAGTACCGTTAGCTCGGCAAACCCAGGCGCAGTCGTGAAACCGCACCAGCGGCAATTTTTGCAGACCTAGGGCCCAGTGGCCCGGCGGGAATTTAGACACCCACTCAGATTTTGCGCGCCGGAAATATTGCAAGACCTAACAAGTACGCGTTCCCCGTAATGGGGTCCGGGGAAAGGCGAATATGAGCGCGGAGCGCTCATCCTGAGCCGTCCCCGGTGGCGTTTTGGTTAATCTCTCCCGTACTCCCGGCGAAGCCCAGCGCAGCGGGTTCGCCGGGAAGAGGAGGAGCAAGGGAGCGGGCGCAGTTTTCGCCGTCAGGCGGAAACGGAGACAAGCGGACTTTGCGACGACGAGCCGCCATGGGCAAAGTAACTCGCCGCCCGCAGGCGGCGAAATCCCCCTGCAAAGAGCGCCTGGGGCAGCAAAATTCCCCGCAAACATGTTGTTTATTTTGTGAAAAGGAAGAAAGGAACAAAAACTATGCGTTACGACAGCGACATTTTATACCGCCCCCCCGGGGAGTGGAAGAGCTACCTGCTCCAGTGCACCATCGGGTGCTCCTACAACAAGTGCACCTTCTGCGCCATGTACAAGGAGAAGAAATTCCGCATCCGCCCGGTGGAGGAGATTCTGGAGGACATCGACATGGCCCGGGACTACTACGGCCCGGGGCTCAAGCGGGTGTTCCTCATGGACGGGGACGCCGTCATCATGAAGACGGACGACCTGATCCGGGTGCTGCGCAAGCTGTACGACACCTTCCCCGCCCTGGAGAAGGTGACCACCTACGCCGGTCCCCGGAGCACCCTGGCCAAGAGCCCGGAGGAGCTGCGGGCCATCCGGGAGGCGGGCCTGAACCGGGCCTACCTGGGGGTGGAGAGCGGTAGCGACGCCGTTTTAAAGGCTATCAACAAGGGGGTCACCGCCGCCCAGATGCTGGAGGCGGGGCAGAAACTGGTGGCCGCCGGCTTTGACCTGTGGGCCATCATCATCATGGGCCTCACCGGCCAGGACGGGGACTGGGAGGAGCACATCCTGTCCACCGCCAAGATGATCAACGAGATGAAGCCCCGCCACCTGTCTGCCATGACCTTCGCCCCCGCCAAGGGCACCCCCCTGGGGGAGGACGTGCTGGCCGGCCGGTTCAAGGTGTGCACCCCGGACCAGATCCTGGAGGAGTGCCACCTGCTCATTGAGCACCTGGACGTGGACCCGCTGCATTTCACCAGCAACCACGCCTCCAACTACCTGCCCCTGAAGGGCGGTCTGCCGGAGGACAAGGAGAAGTTCCTGAAGCTGCTGGACGAGGCCCTGGCGGGCAAGATCCGCCTGCGTAAAACCTTGAACCGGGGCATTTAAGTATAAAAAGAACATCCACCGGAGCAGTCCGGTGGATGTTTTTTGCTTACCAGGGGAACCAGCCGTCGTCCTCCCGGGCGGCCAGCACGTCCAGCGCGCCGTCCAGCAGCTCGGCCGCGTCGGCCCGGGTGAGGGTGCTGCCCAGGGCGGCGGAGTTGGTCTCCTCCTCCCGGAGCACGCCGGAGGCGGCCAGGTTGGCGGCGGCCTGGCTGGCCCAGTGGGCCTCGGTTCCCTCAGAGGCAAAGACCTCCAGAGGCACGTCGGCCACGTCCAGCAGGTTGTTGAGCATCACGGTGGCCTCCCCCTGGGTGATGACGTCCTCCGCCCCAAAGACGGGGGCGCCGCTGTCGTCTCTGGAGCCCTGGATCACCCCCGCTGACAGGGCGGAGGAGACGCAGCCCTTGGCCCAGGTGGGGATGGCCGCGTCGTCGGAGAAGCTGGTGACCGTTACATCCTCCATGGGCTCCAGACCGGCGGCCGCCATGGCCAGGGAGAGAAACTCCGCCCGGGAGACTGTCTGGTCCGGGTCAAAGAAATACTGACCGTTCCGGTACTCGCCCACGAAAATGCCCTCCTCCGCCAGACGGAGGGCCGCCTTGTGTGCGGGGCTGCCGTCCAGGTCGGCGTAGTCCACCTTGGTGTCCGGCTTGTCGATTTGGACGGTCACCTTGGCCTCGGGAGAGGTGTTCCCGGCGGAGTCGATGGCCACGTAGGTGAAGGAGTCCTTGCCTGTCTTGTTTTCATAGGGGGTGTAGACAAACCGGGCGGAGCCGTCCTCAGCCAGCTCCACACTGCCCCGGGCGGGGGTGTCGGTGAGCTGGAAGGTGAGGGTGTCCCCCTCCCCGTCCACCGCGTCGAAGTAGCCGGTGATGGCCACGTTCCGGTAGGTGGACAGGTCCATGTTCCGGGCGATGGGGGCCTCATTGGCGGCGGTGAGCAGGTAGAGGGTGACGGTGGTGTCCTCCGGCTGGGCGGAGGAGGACGAGAAGGCGGGGGTGAAGGTGAAGCTGGTGGTGGTGACAGTGGGGGCGGGGCTGGACTGGAAGGCCAGCCCGGACAGGGCGGTGGCGTCGATCACCGTGCCCACGGTCAGCGCCTGACCGCCCATGGTGAGGGAGCCTGCCCCGGGGTCGGGGAGAGAGGCCAGGGTGATGTGGGACAGCACGGCGTCTGTGCCGGACTCCACCGCAAAGTCCTGGGGGGAGAAGGCGATGGTGTCCCCCACCAGGCCGTTTTTGGTGAAGTCGGCCACGGCGGGGACCTCCTCCTTCTTGTCCCAGAAGAAGGCGGAGGCGGACAGGGGCAGGGCGCAGACCAGCAAGAGGGTCAGCACGGCGGCCAGTCCGCGCCGGAAAAGAGGAAACTGTTTCAAGGGGATGACCTCCTTATTGAATGGATGTGCCCCTAGTATTTGCCTGGATGGGGAAATGATACAGGAAAAGAAAGGTACGGTCTCAGGGGGACAGATTGGACGGAAAAGAGGTGGTTTCCCTACCGCGCTGGTCCTTGTATCCGGGGACGGATCGTGATATAATAAGACGGTTTCCGAGTTTTCCCATACAAAATGGACCATACTACCGATTGAGAGGCTGCTGTTATGACTTACAAGGAAGAATTTATTACCTTTATGGTGCGCTCCGGCGTGCTGACCTTCGGGGACTTCACCACCAAGTCCGGCCGGAAGACCCCCTACTTTGTGAACACCGGCAACTATAAGACCGGCGCCCAGGCCGCCAAGCTGGGCGACTACTACGCCGCCTGCATCCAGGAGCACATGCCTGACGGCATCACCTGCCTGTTCGGCCCCGCCTACAAGGGCATCCCCCTGGCGGTGTCCGCCGCCGCCTCCCTGTACCGGAACTATGGCCGGGACCTGCCCTACTGCTTCAACCGCAAGGAGGTCAAGGACCACGGCGAGGGGGGCTCCATGGTGGGCTATAAGCCCCAGAACGGGGACGACGTGGCCATCATCGAGGACGTGGTTACCGCCGGCACCGCCGTGCGGGAGTCCATCGAGCTTTTCAAGCACGTGGCCGACGTGAACATGAAGGCCCTCTTTGTCAGCGTGGACCGGATGGAGCGGGGCACCCGGGAGTGCTCCACCCTGGACGAGCTGCGAGAGGACTACGGCATCCAGGTTTTCCCCATCGTTACCGTGCGGGAGGTCATCTCCTTCCTCCACAACAACCCCATCGACGGCAAGGTCTACATCGACGACGACATGAAGGCCAAGATGGAGGCATATCTGGAGCAGTACGGGGCCAAGGGCTGAGCCATCAAATCCCCCGTCCCCCTCGGAGAGCGGAGGGGGGCCTCCGGGGGGAACTGGTGCCCCCCGGAAAACGCGGCGCGCGAACGCGCAGAGCGGTCCCCGCAGGGACCGCCCGCGTTTTGGATGGAGGCCTATCTGGAGAAGTACGGGGCCAAGGGCTGATATATCGAAAATTGGAACTGAAAGGTCCGTGATTTCGCCGTCAGGGATACTCTTTTTGCTCTAATGGGATGTGGTTCCGGACGGCGACCTACTTTGCCCGTGGCGGCAAAGTAGGCAAAACGCCACCGGGGACGGCTCAGGATGAGTGCTCCGCACTCATATTCGCCTACCCTACCCCCTCTGACCCTTCGGGCCATCTCCCCCTGACAGGGGGAGTCGGCCCCGGGCCCCATTACGGGGGTATCCCTTTGGGTGGGCGGAAAATTTCCGGCGCGCAAAATCAGGTGTGATGGGCCTGAATTCCAACCGGGCCACTGGGCCCTGAGTTTGCAAAATCTGTGGCTGATGCGGTTCCGGAAATGCGCCTGGGGTTCCTAGCCAACGCTCCCGGGCTGTTATCGCCGTAGGGGCTGGGCCAAGACCAGCCCGCTCTGTAGAACTCTGTGTTTCTTTGTAGGGGCGGCACACCTGGGCCGCCCGTGAACGATAGAGAAGGGAGGTGCTTCCCATGGCGGATAAGCCCAAACACCGCCACACCGGACACCGGGAGCGGATGAAAGCGGAATTTCTGGCCCGGGGCTTGGAGGGCTGGCCCGACCACCGGGTGCTGGAGCTGCTGCTGTTCTACACCATCCCCCAGGGGGATGTGAACGACCTGGCCCACGAGCTGGTGGAGCGGTTCGGCTCCCTGGCCGGGGTACTGGACGCCTCGGTGGAGGAGCTGAAGAAGGTGAAGGGTGTGGGGGACCACACGGCGGTCTTTCTCCGGATGCTCCCGGCGGTGCTGGGCCGGTACCAGGGGGCCCGCACCCGGCTGAGCGCCATCATCAACAGCCCGGAGGAGGCCTACGCCTGGCTGGAGCCCTACTTCTTCGGGGCCCGGAACGAGATGGTCTACGTTCTGTGCCTGGACGGCAAGCGGCAGGTGCTGGGGGTGCGGAAGGTGGCCGAGGGCAGCATTGAGCTGGCGGAGGTGAACACCCGGCGCATCGCCGAGGAGGCCATTGGCCTGCGGGCCGCCCAGATCTACGTGGCCCACAACCATGTGAGCAACCTGGCCATCCCATCCCAGGCGGACTGGCTGACCACCGACACCCTCCGGGGCGCCCTGCGCCCCATCGGCATCGAGCTCATTGACCATCTGGTGTTTGTGGACGGGGATATGGTCTCCCTGAAAGACAGTGAGCACCTCAAAAGTTTACAGTACGTGTAATGTGTGACGGGCATGCTCCTCTCCATTTTCAGTGGAGAGGAGCAAAACCATCTTGCTGGGGAACATTTGTTCTGATATAATAAGGAGAATCCAAACAGGGGGAGGGGCGGAGATGCCAAAATTTGAAGTGGTTTCCGAGTATACGCCCTCCGGCGACCAGCCGGAGGCCATTGAGGCGCTGTCCAACGGCATTGAGATGGGGCTGGATGAGCAGACCCTCCTGGGCGTCACCGGCTCGGGCAAGACCTTCACCATGGCCAAGATCATCGAGAAGGTCCAGCGTCCCACCCTGGTGCTGGCCCACAATAAGACGCTGGCCGCCCAGCTATGCGCCGAGTTCCGGGAGTTCTTCCCCAAAAACGCGGTGGAATATTTCGTCTCCTACTACGACTACTACCAGCCGGAGGCCTACATCCCCCACACGGACACCTTCATCGAGAAGGACTCCGCCGTCAACGAGGAGATCGACCGGCTGCGCCTGTCCGCCACCGCCTCCCTGCTGGAGCGGCGGGACGTGATCGTGGTGTCCTCCGTGTCCTGCATCTACGGCCTGGGCGAACCGGAGGACTTTGCCGCCATGATGGTGGCCCTCCGGGTGGGTATGACCATCGAGCGGGACGAGCTCTTGAAGCGCCTGGTGGCCATCCGCTATGAGCGCAACGACATCGCCTTCGAGCGCAACATGTTCCGGGTCCGGGGAGATACCGTGGAGGTGTGGCCCGCCTACTGGAAGGACACCGCTCTGCGCATCGAGTTCTTTGGGGATGAGATCGACCGCATCAGCGAGATCAACGTGGTCACCGGCACCCCCATCCGCCGGCTGAACAACATCCCCATCTGGCCGGCCACCCACTACGTCACCCCCAAGGAGAAGATGGACGCCGCCATCCAGGAGATCTACAAGGAGCTGGAGGAGCGGGTGGCCTTCTTTGAGAGGGAGGGCAAGCTCATCGAGGCCCAGCGCATTAAGCAGCGCACCATGTACGACATCGAGATGATGCAGGAGCTGGGCTACTGCTCCGGCATCGAGAACTACTCCCGGGTCATCGAGGGCCGGCCGGTGGGCTCCCCTCCCCACACCCTGCTGGACTACTTCCCCAAGGACTTTGTGCTGTTCATCGACGAGAGCCATGTGACCCTCCCCCAGGTGCGGGCCATGTACAACGGGGACCGGGCCCGAAAGACCACCCTGGTGGACTACGGCTTCCGCCTGCCCTGCGCCTTTGACAACCGCCCCCTGAAGTTTGAGGAGTTTGAGAAACGCCTCAACCAGGTGGTCTATGTCTCCGCCACCCCCGGCGAGTACGAGCGCACCCGCTCCGGCCAGATTGTGGAGCAGGTCATCCGGCCCACCGGCCTGCTGGACCCCAAGGTGGAGGTCCGCCTGGTGGAGGGCCAGATCGACGACCTGATCGGGGAGATCAACATCCGCACCCAGCGCAACGAGCGGGTGCTCATCACCACACTCACCAAGAAGATGGCGGAGGACCTCACCGCCTACCTCCAGAACACCGGCATCAAGGTGCGGTACATGCACCACGACATCGACACCATCGAGCGCATGGAGATCATGCGGGACCTGCGTCTGGGCACCTTCGACGTACTGGTGGGCATCAACCTCTTACGCGAAGGCCTGGACCTGCCGGAAGTTTCTTTGGTGGCTATTCTGGACGCGGACAAGGAGGGCTTCCTCCGGTCGGAGACCTCCCTCATCCAGACCATCGGCCGGGCGGCCCGAAACGCCGACGGCATGGTCATCCTGTACGCCGACACCATCACCCCCTCCATGCGCCGGGCCATGGACGAGACCGAGCGCCGCCGGGAGAAGCAGGACGCCTATAATAAAGCCCACGGCATCACCCCCAAAACGGTGGTCAAGTCGGTGCGGGAGCTGCTGGAGATCTCCGCCACGGCGGAGGATGTGGCCTCCGACGAGCGCCAGGGCAAGGTCAAGGCCATGACCAAACAGGAGAAGGCCGCCGAGATCGCCCGGCTGGAGAAGGCCATGAAAGAGGCGGCGAAGATGCTGGAGTTCGAGCTGGCGGCTTCGTTAAGAGATCAGATTATCGAGTTGAGAGGGAAGTAAGGAGAATTTTATGGATTCTCTCCCAAAACGAAAACAGAATCGTCTGACCGGATACGATTACAGCCAACCGGGGTGTTATTTTGTTACCATATGCAGTAGGGACAGGGAGCATCTATTTGGTTGCGTCGTAGGGGCCGATGTCCTCATCGGCCCGCACGTTCAATTATCGGAAATCGGTGCCATTGTCGAACAAACAATTTCTCAAATTCCATCTGTAGATAAATACATTGTAATGCCAAATCATGTCCACATTTTACTCCGTCTCCCTGTTGCCAACAACGGGCCGATGGGGACATCGGCCCCTACACAATCGGTTCCTTGGATTGTTCGTTATTTAAAACGGACTGTTACAATGGCTTGTGGGAAAACTGTCTGGCAGCGCGGCTACCACGACCACATCATCCGCAGTGAGGCGGACTATCTCCGCATCTGGGACTACATCGACACAAACCCCGCCAAGTGGCGGGAGGACTGTTACTACTGCCAAGCCGAGAGGGCGACCTTGCCGTGACGCACTCCTACTTTATTCCACTCCGGCCACCGACGGGCGGCCACATGGGGCCGCCCCTACAATGCGCCCGAGACCTTCCCCCTCATCCGTTGCGACCTCCGGTCGTGCCACCTTCACCTTGGGGGAAAGGCTTACGGGCGGCTCAGGTGTGCCGCCCCTATGCGGCAAACGAACCGCCCTCATGCTGAGGCCGTTCCCCTTATCCGTCGCGCTTCGCGCGACACCTTCCCCCAGGGGAAGGCTTACGGGCGACCGCAAGGGTCGCCCCTACAGCGAAAACCGGACCATGAGCGTTGGTTCGGGAAACCCAGGCGCAGGTGTGGAACCGCACCAGCGGCAATTTTTGCAAACCCAGGGCCCAGTGGCCCGGAAGGAATCGCGGAGGCTACTCCCTTTTTGCGCGCCGGAAATCCAGCAACATCTAACAATAGGGCGTCCCCCGTAATGGGGTCCGGGGTAAGGCGAATATGGGCACGTAGTGCCCATCCTGAGCCGTCCCCGGGGGCGCTTTGGTTCCTTTGCCGCCATGGGCAAAGGAACTCGCCGCCCGCAGGCGGCGAAATCCACCCGCCGTCTCCGCCGGGGCGGCAAAATCCCCCTGTGATAGAAATGAGGAAAACCACATGTCCAAGAAAGAAGAAAAAACCAACGTGATGCGGGTCCTGGACCAAAAGAAGATCCCCTACACCCCCCACACCTATTCCCACGGGGACGGCGAGGCCCCGGACGGGGTGACGGTAGCTCAAAATCTGGGGATCAACCCGGCCCAGGTGTTCAAAACCCTGGTGACAAAAGGGGCCTCCGGGGGATACTATGTCTTTGACATCCCGGTGGCGGCCACCCTGGACCTGAAAAAGGCCGCCAAGGCGGTGGGGGAGAAGTCCATCGCCATGCTCCACAGCAAGGAGCTGCTCCCCCTCACTGGCTACGTCCACGGGGGCTGCTCCCCCATCGGGATGAAAAAGCAGTTCCCCACCGTGTTTCACCAGAGCGCCCTGGACCAGGAGACTATTTTCGTCTCTGCCGGGAAGATCGGCTTCCAGGTGGAACTGTCCCCCGCGGATCTGATGAAGCTGGTGCGGGGGACCGCGGCGGACGTGACCGCGGCCGCAGAATAACCGAAAAGCAGGAGAGAGACCATGACCATCCGACCGGCCCAAGCGGGCGACTATTCCCAGATCTATTCCCTGGTCCAGACGGCCTTTGCCACGGCGAAGGTCAGCGACGGGACCGAACAGGACTTTGTGCTGGAGCTGCGCCGGCGGGACAGCTACCGTCCCGAGCTGGAGCTGGTGGCCGAGGAGGACGGACAGCTCATCGGACACATCCTCCTCACCATTTTGCCGGTCCCCGGAGCTCCCCAGGGGCTGCGGGGGCTGATGGTGGCCCCCCTGTGTGTCCGGCTGGAGGACCGGAGCCGGGGCCTGGGCGGCCAGCTTCTCCAAGAGGGGGGCCGCCGGGCGGCGGAGCTGGGGTACAACGCCCTGTTTCTGGTGGGCGATCCGGACTACTACGGCCGGTACGGCTTCCAGAACGCCGTCTCCCTGGGGTTCCAAAACGCCTCCGGCGTGCCCGACCAGTTTTTGCTGGCACGGGGGCTGACCCCGGATGCTTTACAAAACGCGGGGGGCGCGCTGGCGCTCCATTGAAACCCAGGAGAGAATCCGCTTCTGTCGAGGAGGGCTTACCATGACCGCGCTGAAAGCAAAGTGGAGCGAAATGTCCCTGTACCGCCGGGTGCTGTTGATCGTGATGGCCATAGAAATCCTTGCGTTTTTCTTTGCTACTCTGGTGATGATAAACCGGCCCGGTTTGGAGTATCAGGACGCCCTGCTCTACCCCGGCACCGAGGGAGATATTCAGATTTACCAGGGTACGGTGGACGGAGAAACCGCCCGGTTTGCCGTGTCTCCGGAGTGGGAAGTCTCCTATCAGTGGGGGGACTATACCTACGGTCCCTATCAGATTACAGAGGACCCTGCCGCCGTCCCCGACGGCTATGAGGGAAGTCAGGGCATTGAGATCCGCCTGGGGGATGAGGTGCTGTTTCGGGGGTGCTATCTCCCCAGCTCCACTCTGTCGCTGATTCAGGAGGACGGGGAACCTCTCTGGGGAAGTTCCTCCTACGCATTTGCAAGCGACGGGACTATTTTGGGAGAGAACGGCCGCGTCATTACACAGCAGGAGTTCCACGAGCCTGATCTGTACACCTTGGTTCGGGTGGCCCTGGAGCCAGAGCTCACCCACCGGGGAAGCATGGGGCTCTATCTGGCGGTCACCCTGCTGGCCCTGTTCAACATCATTCAGATCTGTTTCCCCCACCTCTTCTTCCGCCTGAGCCTGCTGGGCCGTGTGCGGAACATCGACGACGCGGAGCCCTCCGACTTCTACATCGCCATGGAGCAAAGCGAGTGGGTGGTTTTGGCATTGGCGTGCCTGCTGTTCTACTACATGGCTATGACTACGATACAATAGAGAACGCGCCTGTCCCGCGGGGCGGGCAAAACGAACACAAAAAAGAGGAAAAACCATGCAGGATCATATTTATGTAAAAGGCGCCCGGGAGAACAACCTGAAAAACGTGGATGTGACCATCCCCCGGGACAAGCTGGTGGTGCTCACCGGCCTGTCGGGCAGCGGCAAGTCCTCTCTGGCCTTCGATACCATCTATGCCGAGGGCCAGCGGCGGTATGTGGAGTCCCTGTCCTCCTACGCCCGGATGTTCCTGGGACAGATGGAGAAGCCCGATGTGGACTACATCGACGGCCTGTCCCCCGCCATCTCCATCGACCAGAAGACCACAAGCAAAAACCCCCGGTCCACCGTGGGCACAGTGACCGAGATCTACGACTACCTGCGCCTTCTCTGGGCCCGGGTGGGCACCCCTCACTGCCCCATCTGCGGCAAGGAGATCAAGCAGCAGACCATCGACCAGATCATCGACCAGGTGCTGGAGCTGCCCGAGGCCACCCGCATCCAGGTGATGGCCCCGGTGATTCGGGGCAAGAAGGGCGAGCACTCCAAGGTCTTTGAGGATGCCCGCCGCTCCGGCTATGTGCGCTGCCGGGTGGACGGCATCACCTACGACCTCAGTGAAGAGATCAAGCTGGAGAAGAACAAGAAGCACTCCATCGAGATCGTGGTGGACCGTCTGGTCATCCGGGATGATATCGCCCGCCGCCTCACCGACTCGGTGGAGATCGCCTCCGGCCTGTCCGGCGGACTGGTGGTCATCAACGTGGTGGGGGAGGACCGGGACATCCTGTTCTCCCAGAACTACGCCTGCGAGGACTGCGGCGTGTCCATCGAGGAGCTCACCCCCCGGATGTTCTCCTTCAACAACCCCTTCGGGGCCTGCCCCACCTGCACCGGCCTGGGCAGCCAGCTGAAGGTGGACCCGGACCTGGTCATCCCCAACAAGAACCTGTCCATCCTGGAGGGGGCCATCACCGCCTCCGGCTGGAGCAACATCAAGTCCGACGGCATCTCCCGCATGTACTTTGACGCTCTTTCGAAAAAGTACCGCTTCAAGCTGGACACCCCGGTGAAGGACCTGTCCAAGGAGGTCATGGACGTGATCCTCTACGGAACCCGCGGGGAGGAGCTCACCCTCCACTACGACCAGCCCCGGGGGAAGGGCACCCTCCACCAGCCCTTTGAGGGCATCTGCAACAACCTGGAGCGCCGCTATAAGGAGACCCAGTCCGACGCCATGCGCCGGGAGCTGGAGGACTGCATGAGCGAGTGCCCCTGCCCCACCTGCCAGGGCCGCCGCCTGCGGAAGGAGTCCCTGGCGGTCACGGTGGGCGGCCTGGACATCGACGCGTTCTGCCACAAATCCGTCACCCAGGCTCTGGACTTTGTGGACCACCTGGAGCTGTCTGAGACCCAGATGATGATTGCCGAGCGGATTTTGAAGGAGATCAAAAACCGGCTGGGCTTCCTCCAGTCGGTGGGCCTGCAGTACCTCACCCTGTCCCGGGGGGCGGGCTCCCTGTCCGGCGGCGAGAGCCAGCGCATCCGCCTGGCCACCCAGATCGGCTCCTCCCTCATGGGGGTGCTGTATATCCTGGACGAGCCCTCTATCGGCCTGCACCAGCGGGACAACGACATGCTTCTGAAGACCATGCAGGACCTGCGGGACCTGGGCAACACCCTGCTGGTGGTGGAGCATGACGAGGACACCATGCGGGCCGCCGACTATATCATCGACGTGGGACCTGGGGCCGGCGTCCACGGGGGCGAGATCGTGGCGGCGGGCACCCCCGAGGAGGTGATGAACACCCCCGGCTCCATCACCGGCGACTACCTGTCCGGGCGCAGAAAAATTCCCGTCCCCAAGGAACGCCGGACTGGAAACGGGAAGCACCTGAAAGTCATTGGAGCGGCGGAGAACAACCTGCACCACATCGACGTGGACTTCCCCTTGGGCACCTTCATCTGCGTCACCGGCGTGTCCGGAAGCGGAAAGTCCTCCCTGATCAACGAGATCCTCTACAAAAAGCTGGGAGCCGACCTGAACCGGGTGAAGGTCCGTCCGGGCCGGCACGACCGCATCGAGGGGGAGGAGTTCCTAGATAAGGTCATCGACATCGACCAGTCCCCCATCGGCCGCACCCCACGCAGTAACCCCGCCACCTACACCGGTCTCTTTAACGACATCCGGGAGCTGTTCGCCTCCACCCAGGACGCCAAGGCCCGGGGCTACGGCCCGGGGCGGTTCTCCTTCAACACCCGGGGCGGCCGGTGTGAGGCCTGCCAGGGGGACGGCCTGCTGAAAATCGAGATGCACTTCCTGCCCGATATCTACGTCCCCTGCGAGGTGTGCAAGGGCAAGCGCTACAACCGGGAGACCCTGGAGGTCCACTACAAGGGCAAGAACATCTACGAGGTGCTGGAGATGACGGTGGACGAGGCCCTGCCCTTCTTCGAAAACCTGCCCCGCATCTACAACCGCCTGAAAACCCTGGAGGAGGTGGGCCTGGGCTATGTGAAGCTGGGCCAGGCCTCCACCACCCTGTCCGGCGGCGAGGCCCAGCGGGTGAAGCTGGCCACCGAGCTCTCTAAGCGCTCCACCGGCAAGACCATCTATATCCTGGACGAGCCCACCACCGGCCTGCACAGCTATGACGTCCAGCGGCTCATTGACGTATTGCAGAAGCTGGTGGACGCGGGCAATACCGTGGTGGTCATCGAGCACAACCTGGACGTCATCAAGACCGCCGACTATATCATCGACCTGGGCCCCGAGGGGGGCGACGGCGGCGGCACCATCGTGTGTACCGGAACGCCGGAGGAGGTCGCTCAGTGTGAGCGGTCTTATACCGGGAAGTATTTGAAGCGGATGTTGGTTTAAGTCTTTGCAGAGGGATTTCGCCGCCCGCTCTCATTAGCCTTCCCCCTGGGGGCCGACTCCCCTTGTCAAGGGGAGATGTCGCGAAGCGACAGAGGGGATAGGGAAAGGTGCCCCCGAAGGGGGCGGATGAGGGGACAGATTTCGGATTGGATTCGTTGTGCGCAGGGGGGGTATTTCGCCGCCCCGGCGGCGAGTTCCTTTCTGCACGGGCAGAAAGGAACCAAAGAGCCGCCAAGGGGTGGGCGCAATCGGCAGGAACGGCGTTGCCGCCCCTGCCTCCATGCCGCCCACCCCCTGGCGGCTCTTTGG
>NZ_JACJJE010000041.1 GCF_016899775.1 Pseudoflavonifractor capillosus | reverse complement strand
GTGCTCATGCCCGGGGAGGTCTTCTCCTATAACAACACCACCGGCAGCCGCACCGCCGACAAGGGCTATCTGGGGGCGCCGGTGTACTCGGGCGGCGCGTCGGTGGAGGGCATCGGCGGCGGCATCTGCCAGACCTCTTCCACCATCTACTACGCCGTCCTCCACACCACCCTGGAGATTGTGGAGCGCCACGCCCACATGTACGCCGTGGAGTACGTGCCCGACGGCATGGACGCCACCGTGTGGTACGGTTCCTCCGACTTCCGCTTCAAGAACAACACCAACTACCCGGTGAAGGTGGTCACTGAGAGCTATGACAAGAACGGCAGCCGTTACCTCACTGTGAAAATCTACGGCACCAACGAGGACGGCCGCTATGCGGTGCCTCAGCGGACCCAGTATGACTGGATCGCACCCACCACCCAGTACAAGGCCGACAGCTCTGTGCCCCGGGGGACCACCCGGGTGGACAGCGTTCAGAACGCCTACCGCGGCCGGAAAGCCCAGACCTACCGGTATATCTACGCCGAGGACGGCACCCTGCTGGAGAAGCAGGATATGGGGGTCAGCAGTTATAAGATGCGGCCCACCACCATCCTCTATAACCCCGCCGACGGGGACCCCAGCCAGCCCGCGTCGAAGCCGGAGACTCCCACTGTGCCGGAGACCCCGGAGGTGCCGGAGACTCCGACCACTCCGGAGACGCCCTCCACCCCGGAGACCCCCGTGACTCCGGAGGAGCCTCAGCAGCCCACCCAGCCGGAGACTCCGGTCACCACTCCGGAGGAGCCGGCCCAGCCGGAGACCCCGGAGGTGCCGGAGACGCCCCCTAGCCAGGACATCCAGGCCTGAGAAAAAGACAGATACAAAGGATCGATTATGTTTCAAGGATTTACCCAGGGTGCCGTGGATTTTCTGTGGGGCATCCGATTCAACAACGAACGCAGCTGGTTTCTGGCCCATAAGGAGGAGTACCGCACTCTGGTGGAACAGCCCATGCGGGAGCTGGGAGACCAGGTCCACCAGGCTATGGAGGAGCTCTACCCCGAGCTGGGGCTGAACCTACACGTCTCCCGGATCTACCGGGACGCCCGGCGGCTCTATGGCCGGGGGCCCTACAAGGACCACCTGTGGTTTACCCTCCGGCGGCCCAGGGAGGAGTGGGTGAGCCTGCCCGCCTTCTACTTTGAGATCGCACCGGAGTATTACAGCTTCGGCATGGGGTGCTATGACGCGACCCCGGTCACCATGGCCAAGCTGCGCGCCCGCATCGACCGGGACCCCAAGCCGGTGGAGCGGCTGGCCCGGAAGCTAGAGAAGTTCCCCTTCCATCTGGAGGGGGAGCTGTACAAGCGCCCCAAAGGGGACCCGGGGCCCCTTCTGGCCCCCTGGTACAACCGGAAAAGCATCTCCTTTGCCCGAGATGAGAACTGTGAGGGACCGCTGTTCCAGCCGGAGCTGGCTGATCAGGTGCTGGAGGGGTTCCGCTTCCTGAAACCCTATTACGACTATATGCTCTCTCTGGCCGGCGACCCGGCCCCGGAGGGCAGAGTATAATCCGTGCCGACGCCTCCCCGAGACCGCTGGGTCCGGGGAGGCGTCGTTTCTATCTGGGGCTCCAGGCAGAAAAGGTGCCCACCGCCAGTGAAAAACTGGCATTCTACACAAAAACGGGAGAGAAAAAAAGGAGGAACTGCCAGTTGAAATTAGCATACTAGTATATTAGAATATCAATTAGGAGGACGGCACGGGGAGCGGAACCCCGCCTGTCCAATACTTGCCGCCCCCGGCCCGCCGGAGGCGTTCCGCGGGGAGAGACATTTATTATTTTTAAGGAGGCGCATGCATATGCCCATGCAGATGGGATTCCGCTGGTATGGCGAAGGGAACGACAGCATCTCTCTGGCCGACATCAAGCAGATCCCCGGCGTGACCAGCATCGTCTGGGCTCTGCACCACAAGCAGCCCGGCGAGATCTGGGAGAAGGAGGAGATCGCTCAGGTCCAGAAGCAGCTGGAGCCTTACGGCTTCAACATGGACGTGGTGGAGTCGGTGAACGTCCACGACGACATCAAGGTGGGGCTGCCCACCCGGGACATGTACATCGACAACTACATTCAGACCATGCGGAACCTGAAGGAGTTCGGGGTGAAGGTGATCTGCTACAACTTCATGCCCGTCTTTGACTGGACTCGTACCGACCTGTTCCACCCCCTGCCCGACGGCTCCACCGCCCTGTATTATGAAAAGGATCTGATCCAGGACGACCCCCGGGCCATGGCCGACTATATTCTCAAAAATTTGAACGGCATGACCTTCCCCGGCTGGGAGCCGGAGCGGATGGCCCGCCTGGACGAGCTGTTTGAGATGTACCGCCCTGTGACAAAGGAGAAGCTGTGGGAGAACCTGAAGTACTTCCTGGAGAAGCTGATGCCCGTGTGCCACGAGTGCGACATCAAGATGGCCATTCACATGGACGATCCCCCCTGGGACATCTTCGGACTGCCCCGCCTGCTGGTGGACGCGGAGGCCATTGACCGCTTCCTGTCCATGGTGGACGACCCCTACAACTGCCTGACCCTGTGTTCCGGCAGCCTGAACGCCAATCCCAAGAACAATGTGGCCGACATTGTGCGCAAGCACTGCGACCGCATCGCCTTTGCCCACATCCGCAATGTGAAGCACTTCCCCAACGGGGACTTCTCAGAGACCTCTCACCGGGACTGCGACGGCGACACCGGGATTCTGGACATTCTGAAGGCCTACCACGACTGCGGTTTTGAGGGCTATATCCGCCCCGACCACGGCCGTCACCTGTGGGGCGAGGGCCCCGGCACCTGCCGCCCCGGCTACGGCCTGTACGACCGCGCCCTGGGCATCATGTACATGTGGGGCGTCTGGGATATGCTGGATAAGCTGGACGCGGAACAAAAGGAATCGAAGTAAAGAGGGATACCAGATATGAAACTTTCCGATATCGAGACCGGCGCCCTCAACGCCCAGGAGTGGGCGGACAAGGGCTATGAGCTCCCCAAGTTCGACCTGAAGGCCGTCCGGGCCAAGACCCACGACCAGCCCACCTGGATTCACTTCGGGGCGGGCAACATTTTCCGGGCCTTCCCGGCCGCCCTGCTCCAGCGGGTGCTGGACGCGGGGGAGTATGACCGGGGCGTCATCGTGGCCGAGGGATTCGACTATGAGATCATCGACAAGGCCTACCGGCCCTATGACAACCTGAGTCTGTCCGTGCTGCTCAAGTCCGACGGCTCCATTGAGAAGCGGGTGGTGGCTTCTGTCACCGAGAGCCTGAAGGCCGACCCCCAGTTCCACGAGGACTGGGAGCGGCTGGAGGAGATCTTCAAGAACCCCTCCCTGCAGATGGTGAGCTTCACCATCACCGAGAAGGGCTACTCCATCTCTCCCGCCGACCTGGAGCGGGGGGCGGAGCCCCAGTTGATCATGGGCAAGGTCACCGCCCTGCTCTATCAGCGCTATCAGGCGGGCGAGCTGCCCATCACCGTGCAGAGCATGGACAACTGCTCCCACAACGGCGACAAGGTGAAGTCCGCTGTCCTGGCCTATGCCCAGGCCTGGGTGAAGGCCGGTCTGGTGCCCCAGGGCTTCCTGGACTACCTCCAGGATGAGGCGAAGGTGTCCTTCCCCTGGAGCATGATCGACAAGATCACTCCCCGGCCCGACGCCAAGGTGCAGGATATGCTCAAGGCCGACGGCTTTGAGGACAACTACACCATTGTCACCGAGAAGCACACCTATACCGCTCCCTTTGTCAACGCGGAGGAGACCGAGTATCTGGTCATCGAGGACAAGTACACCAATGGCCGTCCCCCCATGGAGAAGGGCGGCGTACTCTACGCCGACCGGGAGACGGTGGACAAGGTGGAGAAGATGAAGGTGTGCACCTGCCTCAACCCCCTGCACACCGCCATGTCCATCTACGGCTGCATACTGGGCTATGACCTGATCTCCGCGGAGATGAAGGACGAGGACATCTGCGGCCTCATCACCAAGATGGGGTATATCGAGGCCATGCCCGTGGTGGTGGACCCCGGCGTGCTCAAGCCCGCCGACTTCATCGGCGCGGTGCTCACCAAGCGCCTGCCCAATCCCTTTATGCCCGACGCCCCCCAGCGCATTGCCACCGACACCTCCCAGAAGCTGCCCATCCGCTTCGGCGAGACCATCAAGGCCTATCAGGCCAAGGGGCTGAACATGGACGACCTAGTGCTCATCCCCCTGGTGCTGGCCGGCTACGCCCGCTACCTCAAGGGGGTGGACGATGCCGGGAAGCCCTTCGAGCCCTCTCCCGACCCCCTGCTGGAAGAACTGCAGGCCATCGTGGCCCCTCTGGAGGTCAAGGAGGGCCCCCAGGACATGAGCTGCCTGAAGGAGCTCTACCGCCGCATCGACGTGTTCGGCGTGGACCTGTACGCTGCCGGACTGGGCGAGCGCATCGAGGGCATGGCGGCCGAGCTGTATGCCGGCCCCGGCGCCGTGCGCAGGACCCTGCATAAATACGTCTCCGCCCGCTGAGAGGGAATTGGGAAGTTCTTCTCATTCCTTTCTTTACTTCCCCGGCCTCTCAGCACTCAGAGCGCCCCGAACCTCTGTGTTCGGGGCGCTCACAGTTTGTGGAAAAACCTGCGCAGAATCAAATCCGCTTGAGACAGGGCGGGGAAGCTCGAGGGGGCAGCGGCCCGCCTCGAATAGGATCAAACGCCCCGGGAGCCCTGCCGTGCAGGCCTTCCGGCGAGCGGCGCATAAGCAGTCTCGTTTTGCCGGCGGGCGTGCTGGATCGGCTGCGCCTGCGGGGGAGAAAGTTTGTAACCTTTTTCCCTCCGCCGGGGGAGAACCGGTTTCCAAATTTGGTTTTTGCGCAAAACCCAGAAAATGGACTAAAAAAGGGAACTTTACGGCAAAAATCGACCGGTTTGCGGGGAGATCCTGCGGATGACAGCTGGTTCTCGAAAATTTTCCAGAAAAAAACGCCGGGAAGGGTTTGACAACTGGTTACGAATATGTTACAATTCGGTTACAACATTAAAATCGTTTTAAAATCTGAGGAGGAACCCCATGGCTACTGAAAAACTTCCTCTTTCCTATAAAGGGCATCCCCTGCGCCGGAAAGACAACTTGATTTACTACGGCACCATGGCCGAAAAATATATCATCATGCTTCAGATCCTCTCCACCCAGAATGTGGACGGTCTGGAGATGGCCAATAAGGTCAGCGTTCAGCTGCAGCTCACCGACCCGGATCTGAAGAGCCGGGACCGCGTGGTTAAGAAGAGTGAAAAGGACAGCCTGTATGCCGCCATGGATGTGGCCGCCGTATGGCTGGACCGGGCCCTGAGCGGAAAGTAATTCCGCCCCTCCCCGCCCGTTTGATCTACGAAAGAGAAATTGGAGGAATCCTGTTATGCACCTGTCGAAGCAGCTGGCGGCCAAGCTGAGTGCCGCTCTGATGGCCCTGACCACCGTGATCGTCCCTTCCTTGGCCGCCGACATCGGTACGGTGACCAGCGATACTGGCCTGAACCTCCGTTCGGAGGCCAGCACCGACGCCGCGGTCCTGGCGACCCTGGATTACGGCACTCAGGTGGATGTGCTCAGCACCTCGGGGGACGGCACCTGGCACAAGGTTACATATAACGGCATGACCGGCTACATGAGCGGCGACTACCTCCAGGTGACGGAGGAGCAGCTCTACGGCCAGGTGATGGACGGCCCCCTGAACATCCGCTCCGGCCCGGGTACCGAGTACGGCACCGTGGGCAGCCTCTCCACCGGCGCCATCGTGGAGATCGAGGAGTTGGTCGGCGGCTACGGCGGCTGGTACAAGATCGAGCAGGGCTATGTGAGCAGCGACTATGTGGCCCAGGTGGACGCCTCTGTGGCGGCCTCCTCCGGCAAGGGCAGCCAGATTGCCCAGTACGCCCTCCAGTATGTGGGCTGCCCCTACGTGTACGGCGGCAGCAGCCCCAGCGGCTTTGACTGCTCCGGCTTTACCACCTATGTGATGAAGCACTTTGGCTACACCATTAACCGCACCGCCTCCAGCCAGATGGACAACGGCACCTCCGTCTCCAAGAGCCAGCTGCAGCCCGGCGATCTGGTGTTCTTCAACAGCGGCAACTCCAGCAAGCGCGCCACCCACGTGGGCATCTACACCGGCAACGGCCAGTTTGTCCATGCCTCCACCTCCACCACCGGCGTGATTGTCAGCGACCTGAACAGCAGTTATTATTCCAGCACCTATGTGGGCGCCCGCCGTCTGTAATGTGCATAGTTCTCTTTTGATCAGATGAATCAAAACCGGCTGAACGAAACTCGTTCAGCCGGTTTTTCCTTTGTCTTGGCGTGCGTCAGATCCCCGCTGTTACAGGTTCTCGTTGAGGACGTTGGAGAACACTTCTTTGGGCAGGGCGCCCACCTCCCGGTGGATCTCCTTTCCGTCCTTGAAGAAGATGACCGTGGGGATGCTCATGACCCCATAGCGCATGGCCAGCTCGCCCTGCTCGTCCACGTCCACCTTGCCGATGACCGCCTTGCCCTCGTAGTCCTGGGCCAGCTGCTCGATGACTGGGCCCAGCATGCGGCAGGGCATGCACCAGTTGGCCCAGAAATCCACCATCATCAGCTTGCCCTCTGCCAGGGCCGCGTCAAAGCTCTTTTGATCAAAATGCAGTAATGCCATTGTAAAACTTCCTTTCTACTCCTGTGCTTGATTATTTCGCTGTGTCTTTTTTGGGGAGCTGGTCCAGATACTCCGCCGCTGACAGGGCGGCAGTCAGCCCTTCGCCCACCGCCTTGGACACCTGGAGAGGCTCTCCGGTACAGTCCCCGGCGGCAAATACCCCGGGGATGCTGGTGGCCATGCGGCGGTCCACCCGGATGGCTCCGTTCTCGGTCTCCAGACCGGGCAGCAGATCGGTGGGGGCCACCGCCTCCCGGAGAATGAAGATTCCGGAACAGGGGAGAAGGGACCCATCCGCCCTCAGACCGGTGACGGTCTGTTCTCCCTCGACCTCCAGGCGGTTGGCCTGGACAAAGGGGATGGCCGGGTCCAGATGCTCCGGCCGCTGGGCGGCCACATAGACCACCTGACAGCCCAGCTCCTTGAGATAGGCGGCCTCCCGGGGGGCGTCTTTGCTGCGGCCCACCACTACCACCGGTTTCCCACGGTAGAGCATGCCGTCGCAGGTGGCGCAGTAGCTCACGCCGCGGCCCAGGTACTCCATTTCCCCGGGATATTTGGCCTGGCGCACCACCCCGGGGGCCAGGATGAGGGAACTGCCCTCATAGAGCTCGCTGCCCACCGTCAGGTGGAACCCCTCCCAGGCCATGAGGGAGATCACCTTTCCGGTGACCAGGTTGGCCCCGGACTCCTCCGCGTGGCGGGTGAACCGGTCCATCAGCTCCGCCCCGGTCATGGAGGGCAGCCCCAGGTAGTTGTCCACACACTCCGCCCGGGCCAGCGGGCTGTCCTGCCAGCGGTTGCCCACCACCAGGACGCTCTTGTTCCGGCCCCGGGCGGCCACAGCGGCGGACAGCCCCGCCGGGCCGCTGCCCAGGACGACAATATCATAGCGCATTGGTTTCACCTCCCGCCTCCGCCCGTCCGGGCGGGGGCGTGTTCTGCTTTCTGATGCTTAGTATATCCGGCGCTCCGGCCTTTTTCCGTGACCAGATCACAAAACGACAGAATTTATTTCCGCCGCCTGGGTCAGCAGCCGGGCCAGCAGGGCCGGGTCCGCGTTGCCGCCGGAGAGGACAAAGACCGCCTTGTCCTCGGGCTTCACCGGCAGCACTCCCGCCAGAGCGGCGGCCACCGGCAGGGCGGAGGAGGGCTCGGCGATCACCTTGGCCTGGGTCATCAGCAGGAGCATGGCCTTCTCGATCCAGGCGTCCTCCACCGTGTACAGTTCATCCACCCGCTCCTGGATCATGGCGAAGTTGTCCGGATTGGCGTGGTCGGTGCGGGTGCCGTCGGCAATGGTGTTTACCGAATCCAACTGGACGGGTCGGCCCTCCACCCGGCTGCGGGTGTAGCGGGGGGCGCCGGCGGGCTCCACGCCCACGGTGCGTACCTGGGGATTCACACCCTTCACCGCGGTGGCCACGCCGGAGATCAGCCCGCCTCCGCCGATGGGGGCGGCCACCAGGCTGGCGTCGGGCAGATCCTCCAGAATTTCCAGGGCCAGGGTCCCCTGGCCCGCCGCCACATAGGGGTCGGCGTAGGGGTGGACCTCCACCATGCCCTGCTCCCGGACCAGCTCCGCCGCCCGGGCCTCCCGCTGGGAGGAGAGGGTGCCCACTAGCTCCACCTGGCCGCCCCACTTTTTCACCCCGGCCAGCTTCACCGGATTGGCGTTGGTGGGCATGACGATGACCGCCCGGCAGCCCAGCTTGTGGGCGGCGTAGGCAACCCCCTGGGCGTGGTTGCCCGAGGAGGCGCACACCAGGCCCCGGGCGCGCTCCTCGGGAGTGAGGGACAGGGCTTTGTTCATGGCGCCCCGGAGCTTAAAGGCCCCCATGGGCTGGAAGCCCTCGTGCTTCAGGTAGACCTGGCAGCCAAGGGCCTCGTCCAGGGCGGGGACCCGGAGCAGCGGCGTGCGGACAATATAGGGGGCGATGCGCTCCCGGGCCGCCTGGACATCCTGATATGTGATCATAGGGCAGAACCTTCTTTCTGTTTTGGATGATTTCATTAAAGCACAGCCGTCCGCCTTTGACAAGAGGAAAGCAAGATTCCCTATAAAATTACTCTGATTTTACGCCGCGGGCGGAGCGGACACAGAAAGCGCCGCCTGGAGAAAGTCCAGGCGGCGGGATGGATCAGACGGTATCCAAAAAATCCCGAATGAAGTGGAGGGCGGCTCCCAGCGGCACGGCGTGGCTGCGCAGGATGCCCAGCTGCAGGTAGTCCGCCCGCCGCTCAAAGGGGTCGTTGGCGGCGGCATATTCCCGAAGCATGGGCAGGTAGGGGTCCAGGTACTGGCTCATAAATCCCCCCAGGACCACTGTGCAGTCCAGAGCCATGCGGATATTGCTGGCGCCGATGGCCAGATGGAACAGAAAGTCCTTCCAGAGGGCGGCGTATTCCGGGTTCCCCTGGTTCACGCCCTCAAAGAACTCCTTCAGAGAGACGCCGAAGGTGTTCCGAATCCGCCAGTCGGAGCAGTAGGCCTCCAGGCAGCCCCACTTGCCGCAGGCGCAGGGCAGTCCGCCGGGCTCCACGCACAGGTGGCCGAACTCGGCGCTGCGCCGGTTGTCCCCGCCATAGACGACTCCGTTGGAGATGAATGCCCCGCCCACGCCGTTCTCCAGGGAGAGGTAGGCCAGATTCTCCTGGTCTCCCCGCATAAACCACTCGGCGTATCCACTGCAGGTGGCGTCATTTTCCACATAGGTGGGATATGGGATGGAGCGGGTCAGACCGGACAGCTCCACATTGCGCAGGTGCATGGTGGGGGCGTACAGAAGATGCCCTCCCTCCGGGTCGGTCACGCCCGCCATGGCAATGCACACCCCCAACAGCCGGCTCCGGTCGATGTGGTAGGTGTCCAGAAACTGCTCCAGCTCCCGGGCCACCAGGGCGCCCAGCTCCTCCATCTCAAAGTTGGAGGTGTGCGACACCTTGTGGTAGGCGATCTCGTTCAGGCGCAGGTCGGCGGCGGAGAAGCGGAGCCGGTCCTCCGTCAGCGCGATGCCCACCGCCACCCGGGCGTCGGGGACGATGGCCAGACCGCTGGCCTTGCGCCCGCCGGTGGACTGGGACTGCCCGGCGTAGCGCACCAGCCCGGCGTCCACCAGATCCGTCAGGTTTTGATAAATGGTGGGCAGGCTCAGGTCCAGGGCCTGGGCCAGGGACTGCCGGGTGCAGAACTCCTGGGCGCCGTACAGGTAGTGGTATACGTTGCTGCGGGTCTGCCTCCGGCGTTCATTTGAATTGACGTCCATAGTTTCCCTCTCATTCAACTCTTAAAGACGCTTCTTTTATAAAACGGATTCACAAAATAGGTTTTGATATGTCTATATTATCACATTTTACTGCGCCGTCAACCTAAAATTTCAGATTTCATACAGTATCGCCCTGAAGAAAAGTGTGAGGGCCAGATGAAAACTTCAGGGGAGAAAAACTTGTAATTTTGCGGTTTGCACAAATAGTTTACATAGATTTGATGCAGGCTGACAAAAATGACAGGAGCACCCTGGTTTCTCTTGACTTTTATAAAGTTAGTTATAAAATGGTACTCGGAAGTGCAAAAGACTTCCAGTTCCGATCCACCTACATACACTGTGAGGAAAACAGGAGGAAAATGAGCTATGAAAAAATTTCTTGCACTGTCTCTTGCCTTAGCGATGTCCCTGTCTCTGGCCGCCTGCGGCGGTAACGGCGGCGGAAGCTCTTCCGGCTCCGGCTCCGGGAGCACCAGCGGCTCCGGTTCCGCGGCGGACGGCGCCCAGAAGATCGGCATCTCCATGCCCACTCAGTCCCTGGAGCGGTGGAACCGTGACGGCTCCTACCTGGATCAGCAGTTCCAGGCCGCCGGCTATGAGACCATCGTCACCTACTCCGACAACGACACCAACCGCCAGGTGAACGACATCCAGAACATGATCGCCGAGGATGTGGACCTGCTGGTGGTGGCCGCCATCGACGGCGAGGCCCTGAACACCGTCATGAACGAGGCCGGCGAGGCTGGCATCCCCATCATCGCCTATGACCGTCTGATCATGAACGACAACGTGTCCTACTACGTGTCCTTCGACAACTACACCGTGGGCACCCTGCAGGGCCAGTACATCGTGGACACCCTGGATCTGGAGAACCAGGACGGCCCCTTCAACATTGAGCTGACCGCCGGCGACCCCGCCGACAACAACGCCCCCTACTTCTTCCAGGGCGCCATGGACGTGCTCCAGCCCTACATCGACTCCGGCAAGCTGGTGGTCGTCTCCGGCCAGACCGACTTTGACACCGTCGCCACCGCCGCCTGGGATACCCAGACCGCTATGGAGCGCGCTCAGAACATCCTGGCCTCCTACTATGCCGACGGCACCGAGGTTGACGCCTGGCTGTGCTCCAACGACTCCACCTCTCTGGGCGTGACCCAGGCCATCCAGTCCGACTACGCCGGCGCCAACAAGTCCGAGATCATCATCACCGGCCAGGACGGCGACGTGGCCAACCTGAAGAACATCAAGGACGGCATCCAGTCCATGACCGTGTATAAGGCCGTGGCCAACGAGGCCGTTGTCACCCTGGACCTGGCCAAGGCCATCCTGAACGGCGACACCATCGACGAGACCCTGATCACCAACTCCGCCTGGGACTTCGAGTGCTCCTATGACACCGAGTCCTACGCCACCTCCGAGGGTCACAACTGCCCCTCCTTCCTGCTGGTGCCTGACGTGGTTACCGCCGACAACATGCAGGAGAAGCTGGTGGACACCGGCTACTACACCGTGGGCGATGACGGCTATCTGGTCGCCGCGGGTTGATCAAACCGCCAATCTGTAAACACAGGAGCAGCGTAATGGGCGGGGCATCTGCCCCGCCCATTCTTAATATCTGGGATACTGCGGCGGAGAGGAGGAACTTTGTTTGGCTAAGACACTTTTGGAAATGCGCTCCATCACCAAGGAGTTCCCCGGCGTCAAGGCGCTGGACAACGTGAACCTGAAGGTGGAAGAGGGCGAGATCCACGCGCTGATCGGGGAAAACGGCGCGGGAAAATCAACTTTGATGAACGTGCTCTCCGGAACCTATCCGGCGGGCAGCTACTCCGGCGAAATCTACTATGACGGAAAGCTCTGTCAATTCAAGAACCAAAAGGACAGCGAGGCGGTGGGCATCGTCATTATTCACCAGGAACTGGCCCTGATCCCGCTGTTGTCCATTGGAGAAAACATGTTCCTGGGCAATGAGATCAAAAACAAATTCGGCTTTATCGACTGGAACAAGACCTACTATGAGGCCGAACAACATATGAAGCAGGTGGGGCTGAACGAGTCGGCCCAGACCCTGGTCAAGGACATCGGCACCGGCAAGCAGCAGCTGGTGGAGATCGCCAAGGCCTTCTCCAAGAAGGTGCGGCTCCTGATTCTGGACGAGCCCACCTCCTCCCTCAACGACGAGGACGCCAAGATGCTGCTGGACCTGCTGATGGAGTTCAAGAAGCAGGGCCTGACCTCCATCATCATCACCCACAAGCTCAACGAGATCATCTACTGCGCCGACAAGGCCACCATCATCCGGGACGGCTCCACCATCGAGACTCTGGTCAAGGGCGTGGACGAGTTCAGCGAGGACCGGATCATCAAGGGCATGGTGGGCCGCGCCATGGAGGACCGCTATCCCAAGCGGGAGCACAAGGTGCAGGACACCGTGAGCATGGAGGTCAAGAACTGGACGGTGCACCACCCCCTGTATCCCGAGCGGGTGGTGGACGACAACATCTCCTTCTATGTCCGTAAGGGCGAGGTGGTGGGCTTCTCCGGCCTGCAGGGCGCCGGGCGCACCGAGCTGGCCATGTCCATCTTCGGCCGCAGCTACGGCACCGACATCTCCGGCGAGGTCTACCTCAACGGGGAGAAGGTCAACCTGAAGAGCCCCGAGGACGCCATCCACCACAAGCTGGCCTATGTCACCGAGGACCGGAAGACCAACGGCCTGATCCTGGATGAGTCCATCCGCTTCAATACCACCCTGGCCCGTCTGGACAAGGTGTGCAGCGGCGGCATCATCGATACCGACAAGGAGGTCCAGGTGGCCGATCAGATGACGAAGGAGATGGGGACCAAGACCCCCACCATCGAGCAGCGCATCGGCAACCTGTCCGGCGGCAACCAGCAGAAGGCCCTGCTGGGCAAGTGGATGTTCACCGAGCCGGACATCCTCATCATGGACGAGCCCACCCGCGGCATCGACGTGGGCGCCAAGTACGACATTTACTGCCTGATCAACGACATGGTGTCCAAGGGCAAGTCGGTGGTGATGATCTCCTCCGAGCTGCCTGAGCTGCTGGGCATGTGCGACCGGATCTATGTGATGAACGAGGGCCGCCTGCTGGCCGAGGTCAACGCGGCGGATGCCACCCAGGAGAGCATCATGGGCTATATCATCCGGGATACCGCCAAGGCGTAAAAAGGGAAGGTGTGAAAACGATGAAAACAAACAGCCAATCTTCAACTGCTTTATTTGAGTTTCTGCGCAAATACACCATGGTCATCGCCCTGGTGGTTGTGTTTATCCTCTTCGCGTTTCTGACCGACGGGCGTCTGGTGTACGCCCAGAACCTGTCCAACCTGATGCTTCAGAACGGCTACGTGCTGGTCATGGCCTGCGGCATGCTGCTGTGTATCCTCACCGGCGGCAACATCGACCTGTCCATCGGCTCGGTCATCTGTATGGTGGGCGGCCTGGCGGCGGTCATGATCTCCGACATGTCCATGAACCCCATTCTGGCCATTGTGCTCTGCCTGGCTGTGGGCCTGCTGGTGGGCGTGTGGCAGGGCTACTGGATCGGCTATGTCCGCATCCCCCCCTTCATCACCACCCTGGGCGGCATGTTCATTTTCCGCGGCCTGGGCCGTCTGGTACTGGATAACCAGACCGTGGCCATTCAGGACTCCACCTTCCTGAACATCTTCACCGCTTACATCAACATCCCCGGCCTGGACGACGGAGACACCGTCCTCTCCGCCCTCATCGTGGGCGTGGTGGCCGCGGTCTATGTCATCCTGAACACCGTGAAGAACCGCCGTGAGCGGGCCAAGAAGGGCTACCGTCAGAACAGCGCCGCGGCCGACTATCTGAAGGCCGTCATCATCGCCGCGCTGATCCTGGCCTACTGCTACATGCTCAGCCAGTACCGGGGCATCTCCGTCATGCTGGTGTGGGTGGTGGCCATCTGCCTCATCTACAACTTCATCACCGCCAAGACCGCCTTCGGCCGCTACTTCTATGCGGTGGGCGGCAACGAGAAGGCCACCCAGCTCTCCGGCATCAACACCAACAAGATCTACTTCATCGCCTACGCCAACATGGGCCTGCTGGCCGGCCTGTGCGGCCTGCTGAACGCCGCCCGCGTGGGCTCCGTCAACGGCAACACCGGTACCTCCTTTGAGATGGACGCCATCGGCGCCTGCTTCATCGGCGGCGCGTCCGCCTACGGCGGCAGCGGCACCATCGGCGGCGTGGTCATCGGCGCTCTGCTACTGGGCGTCATCAACATGGGCATGTCCATCATGGGCATCGGCGACTCCTGGCAGTATGTGGTCAAGGGCGGCGTGCTGCTCCTGGCCGTCATCTTCGACGTGGTCACCAGCCGCAAGTCCGGCAAGGGCTGATCCCAGTTTCAGAAAATCGGTCCGGAGGTTGACCCGCCCGGCCCGGCGTGGTATTCTGTACCAGGCCGGCCGCCGGGCGGCCCTCCGGTCCGAGGAGGAATCATATTATGCTGTATATCGGAATTGACTTAGGGACCTCAGCGGTGAAGCTGCTGCTGATGGACCAGGAGGGGACCGTGCAGAATGTGGTCTCCAAGGAGTATCCCCTGGAATTTCCCCATCCCGGCTGGAGCCAGCAGAACCCGGAGGACTGGCGGCGCGCCGTCCTGGAGGGTGTGCCGGAGCTCCTGAAGGGGTTTGACGCCGGCCAGGTGGCGGGCATCGGCGCCGGCGGGCAGATGCACGGCCTGGTGGTGCTGGACGAGCATGACCAGGTGATCCGCCCGGCCATCCTGTGGAACGACGGCCGCACCGCCCGGGAGGTGGACTACCTCAACCAGACGGTGGGCAAGGACAAGCTGTCCGCCTGGACGGCCAACATCGCCTTCGCCGGCTTCACCGCCCCCAAGGTGCTGTGGATGCGGGAGCACGAGCCGGAGAACTTCGCCCGCATCAAAAAGGTGATGCTTCCCAAGGACTACATCAACTACATCCTCACCGGGGTCCACTGCACCGACTACTCCGACGCCAGCGGCATGCTGCTGCTGGACGTGGAGCACAAGCGCTGGTCCAAGGAGATGCTGGACCTGTGCGGCCTCACGGAGGACCAGATGCCCAAGCTCTTTGAGAGCTATGAGGCGGTGGGCACCCTGAAGCCCGACGTCGCCGCCCAGCTGGGGCTCTCCCCCGAGGTGAAGGTGTGCGCCGGCGCGGGGGACAACGCCGCCGCCGCCGTGGGCACCGGCACGGTGGGAGACGGGGCCTGCAACATCTCTCTGGGCACCTCGGGCACCATCTTCATCTCCAGCGAGAAGTTCGGGGTGGACCCCAACAACGCCCTCCACGCCTTTGCTCACGCCGACGGGCACTACCACCTGATGGGGTGCATGCTCTCGGCGGCCAGCTGCAACAAGTGGCTCATGGAGGACATCTTCCAGACCAAGGATTACGGGGCCGAGCAGACCCCCATCACCCCGGACAAGCTGGGGAACAACCACGTATTTTTCCTGCCCTACCTGATGGGGGAGCGCTCCCCCATCAACGACACCAACGCCCGGGGCACCTTTGTGGGCATGACTATGGACACCACCCGCTCCGACCTGACCCAGGCCATGCTGGAGGGCGTCGCCTTCGCCATCCGGGACAGCTTGGAGGTGGCCCGCTCCCTGGGCCTGGACATCCGGCGCAGCAAGCTGTGCGGCGGCGGAGCCAAGAGCCCCCTGTGGCGGACCATCCTGGCCAATGTGCTGGGACTGGAGCTGGAGCTGCCCGTCTCCGAGCAGGGGCCGGGCATGGGCGGCGCCATGCTGGCCATGGTGGCCTGCGGGGCCTACTCCAGCGTGGAGGAGGTCTGTTCCAAGCTGGTCCAGGTGGCCCAGACTGTGACCCCCGATCCCGAGCTCACCGCCCGGTACGAGGCGCGGTACCAGCAGTTCAGACAGATCTACCCCGCTTTGAAGGGGATCTTCCCCGCGCTGCTGTAAGGGGGAATTTTCTTGGAAAACTGGGGTGAACAGACCCGGCTGGTCTTCCGGCTGGCTGTGGGGCTGTATCTGATCTACATGGCTTACAAGCTCATCTCCGCCCAGCTGGGGGGAGGGAGCGACATGCCCGATTGGGCGGCCTATGCCGGGGGCGGGATTCTGGGCCTGGCCGGCGCCGCGTTCTGCGGCTACTCCCTGTTCCGCTACTTCAAGCAGTGCCGGGCCAACCGGGAGAAGAAGCCGGACCCGCCTGCGCCGGGGGACGAGCCGTGAAGGGCTGGACGCGCCGGGAATTGGCCGTCCGGGTGGTCCTGCTGCTGGCGGGGCTGTGCGTCGCCCATCTGGGCGTGACCCTGTTTCTCCAGAGCGATCTGGGCTCCGACCCCTTCAACGTATTTGTACAGGGCCTGTTTCGGGGAATCCCCTGGCCGGCCTTCGCCGCCATGACCCACGGCCGGACCCACCTGCTGGTGTCGCTGGTCATTCTGCTGGTGCTGTTGGCGGTGGACCGATCCTATGTGGGAATCGGCACCGTGCTGTGCATGGCCCTGGGCGGTCCCATTATTGATGTGTATACCCTCTGGCTGTCCCCGGTGATCCACGGGGGGCTGCCTCTGCCCCTGCGGCTGGCGCTGCTGGTGGCCGGCTGCGTCATCCTGGCCTTCGGCATGACCATCGTCATCCGCTCCCAGGCGGGCACCGGCCCCAACGACCTGGTGGCGGTGGTGCTCAGCGACAAGCTGAGAAAACCCTTCGGACCGGTGCGCATCGGGGTGGACCTGACCTTCGCCCTGGTGGGGCTGGCCCTGGGGGGCGTGGTGGGACTGGGCACCGTGATCTGCGCCTTTCTGGTGGGTCCCGCCGCTCAGCTGTTTTTTCCCATCAGCCAGCGGCTGTGCGAGGCCGCGCTGGCACAATTTGCGGGAGTGCGCTCCCAAACTTGAGGTGAATGCTTATGACCATTCAATCTGTCTTTGATCCGTCCTTTTCCAAGTACGGACAGGTGCTCACCGGCTACGACCTGACCGGGCTGCTGGACACCCTGGAGCGGGTGACCCCGGTCCCGGAGGGGACCGAGTACGTCCCGGAGCAGCCCGAGCTCATGGCCCTGCCCGTGTGCGGGGAGCTGTCCGACCGGGCCTACGGCGGCATGCCCATCCAGATCGGCTGGTGCAACGGCCACAACACCAAGCTCAACTGCCTGGAGTACCACCGGGACAGTGAGCTGAACGTGGGCGTTCAGGACTTTATCCTCCTGCTGGCCAAGCGGGAGGAGATGACGGACGGCCGTCTGGACACTGGCAAGGTGGAGGCCTTCCTGTGCCCCGCCGGCACCCTGGTGGAGGTGTACGCCACCACCCTGCACTACGCCCCCTGCTCCGCCAAGGCGGGAGAGGGGTTCCAGGTGGCCATCGTCCTGCCCAAGGGCACCAACCTGGACAAGCCGGCCATTTTGGCGGGCAACCAGGAGGACCAGTGCCTGTGGGCCCGGAACAAGTGGCTGCTGGCCCACAAGGACAGCAGCGAGGCCGCCCAGGGAGCGCCCGTGCGCCTGGACGGAGAAAACATTGACATTGCCGGGCTCATCTGAACCGGCTCAATTTTAAAAGAGGTGTGAGAACATTATGCTGACCAACATTCCCACTGTAAAGCTGGGCATCATCGCGGTGTCCCGGGACTGCTTCATCATCTCCCTGTCGGAGCGCCGCCGCGCCGCGGTGGTGGCCGCCTGCCAGGCCAAGGGCGTGGACATCTACGAGTGCAAGACCACCGTGGAGAACGAGAAGGACATGCTCAAGGCCGTGGACGAGGTGAAGGCCGCCGGCTGTAACGCCCTGGTGGTGTTCCTGGGCAACTTCGGCCCCGAGACCCCCGAGACCCTCATCGCCCAGAAGTTTGACGGCCCCGTCATGTACGCCGCCGCCGCCGAGGAGACCGGCAAGGACCTGATCGACGGCCGGGGCGACGCCTACTGCGGCATGCTCAACTGCTCCTACAACCTGGGCATGCGCCACCTGAAGGCCTACATCCCCGAGTACCCCGTGGGCACCGCCGAGGACATCGCCGCCATGATCCAGGACTATGTGCCCATCGCCCGCGCCCTCATCGGCCTGTCCAAGCTGAAGATCATCACCTTCGGCCCCCGTCCCCAGGACTTCTTTGCCTGCAACGCCCCCATCAAGGGTCTGTATGAGATCGGCGTGGAGATCGAGGAGAACTCCGAGCTGGATCTGCTGGTGGCCTACAAGGCCCACAAGGACGACCCCCGCATCCCCGAGATCTGCGCCGACATGGCCAAGGAGATGGGCGAGGGCCGCTACTACCCCGAGATGAACGAGCGCATGGCCCAGCTGGAGGTCACCCTGCTGGACTGGGCGGAGGAGCACAAGGGCGCCCGGGAGTACGTGGCCTTTGCCGACAAGTGCTGGCCCGCCTTCCCCAAGGAGTTCGGCTTTGAGCCCTGCTATGTGAACTCCCGCCTGGTGAGCCGGGGCATCCCCGTCTCCTGCGAGGTGGACATCTACGGCGCCCTGTCCGAGTACATCGGCATGTGCGTCTCCGGCGACACCGTCACCCTGCTGGACATCAACAACTCCGTCCCCGCCGACCTGTACCACGAGGACATCGAGGGCAAGTTCCCCTATCAGCTCACCGACACCTTCATGGGCTTCCACTGCGGCAACACCCCCAGCTGCAAGCTGTGCGCCGACCGGGCCGTGAAGTATCAGCTCATCCAGCACCGCCTGCTGGAGCCCAAGGGCTCTGACCCCGACTTCACCCGCGGCACCCTGGAGGGCGACATCGCCCCCTCCCAGATCACCTTCTACCGCCTGCAGTGCGACAGCCAGGGCAAGCTGCGCTCCTACATCGCCCAGGGCGAGGTCCTGCCCGTCAAGACCCGCTCCTTCGGCGGCATCGGCGTCTTCGCCATTCCGGAGATGGGCCGCTTCTACCGCCATGTGCTGGTGCAGAAGGGCTATCCCCACCACGGCGCGGTGGCCTTCGGCCACTACGGCAAGGCCCTGTTTGAGGTGATGAAGCTGCTGGGCGTGGAGGACATCGCCTACAACCAGCCCAAGAGCCTGCCCTATCCCACCGAGAACCCCTTCGTGTAAGAGGCGGTATCTAATTACATTTGCGTTCTTCTTTCCCCAAGCCAAACAAAGAGCCATACCGGCCGGAGAATTTTTTCTCCGGCCGGTATGGCGTTTTTTATAAATTCAGCTCTGCTCCGGCAGATAGTCCAGGGGGTCCACGTGGTTCCCCTCCGCCAGCAGCTCCAGATGCAGGTGGGATTCCATCCCGCTCTCCGCGATGGCGGTGCCGCCCACGGTGCCCAGGACGGCCCCGGTCTCCACCGCGTCTCCCACGGACACGGCGACCTCCTCCGCCAGATTGGAGTATACCGCCGTCACGCCGTCCGGCTGCTGGACGGTCACCGTGGTGCCCATCATGGGGTCGGAGCAGACCTCCGCCACCTGCCCCTCGCCGGCGGCCAGCACCTTGAGTCCCGCCTCGGCGGCGATGTCCACGCCGCAGTGGGTGCGCCAGTCCCCCATGGTGGGGTCATAGGCCAGGGCCTCGGCGGTAAAGGCCCGCAGGACCTGCCCCTTCACCGGCCAGGTGTAGACCACTTCCTTGTACTCAGGCTGGGTGGAGACCTCCTCCTGGGCGGGCTCCTTCACCGGCTGGGGGTCGTCCTCCTGGACGGCCGGGGCGGGGGGCTCCTCCTCAGGAGTTTCTTCCTCCAGCGGCTGGGTGGGAGGGGCCTCCTGGGCGCTGCTGTCCGGGAGGGTGACGGTGGGGTTGGCCGTGACCGGTTCGCTGGGCTGGCTGCCCCCGGTGACGGTGCGGATGAGATAATAGCCCGAAATTCCAATGGCGGCGACGCACAGGAACAGGACTATGTAGAAGCCCTTTCCCAGCACGAAATCGCCTAATTTTTGAAACAGATTCCGTTTCATGGAACCACCTCCGAGGGATATTGTGGACCAGTTTTTGGGTGGCTATACCGGAAAGGGAAAAATTTTTGTGTCCCTGTCCCCGGAAGGGCTGGAAAATTTCCAGGGTTTTGTGTACACAGACGTACAACTTCCATGGACGTTTTCCCTATTTATGTGATATACTTCTCCAAGTACGAATTCTGTCAAAGTGAGGAAGCTGTTATGTACCGTACCATCACCCTGCCCAACGGGGCACGTATTTTAACGGAACACATCCCCGGCGTCCGCTCCGCCGCCCTGGGACTTTTTGTGGGGGCCGGCTCCCGCCATGAGCGCGCCGAGGAGAACGGGGCCGCCCACTTCATCGAGCACATGTCCTTCAAGGGGACCAGCCGCCGCTCCGCCGCCGACCTGGCCATGGAGATGGACGCCATCGGCGGCCAGGTGAACGCCTACACCACCAAGGAGAGCACCTGCTTCTACGCCCGCTGCCTGGACCGGCACCTGGACCGGGCGGGGGAGATGCTGTGCGATATGCTCTTTGACTCCAGGTTTGACGAGGGGGACGCGGCCCTGGAGCGGGGAGTGATCCTGGAGGAGATCGGTATGTATGAGGACGCCCCCGAGGACCTGTGCGCTGAGCGGCTGGCCATGGCGGTGTACAAAGGCCGCCCCCTGGGCCGCCCCATCCTGGGAAAGGCCTCCACTCTGGAGCAGATGACCGGAGAGAGCCTGCGCCGGTGGCAGAAGGAGCACTATGTCCCCGGGGCCATTGTGGCCGCCCTGGCCGGCAGCTTTGAGGAGCGGCACGTGGACGCCCTCACCCGGCGGCTGTCCGCCCTGCCCGCCGCCCCCCTGCCCAAGGTGCGGGAGGCCGTCTACCTCCCCGCCGTCACCGTGCGGAAGAAGGCCATTGAGCAGAATCACCTGATCCTGGCCTTCCCCGCCCTGTCCTATCTGGACGAGGAGCGGTACGCCCTGCTGCTGCTCAACTCCATCCTGGGAGGCGGGTGCTCCTCCCGGCTGTTCCAGGAGCTGCGGGAAAAGCGGGGGCTGTGCTACACCGTCTACTCCTATGTGTCCGACCATGCGGACACCGGCCTTTTGGGGATCTACACCGCCTTGAATCAGGAGCAGGAGCAGGGAGCCCTGGAGGCCGTCCGGGCCATCGTGGGGGAGCTGGCCGACCACGGCCCCACCCAGGAGGAGCTCTCCCGGGCCCGGGACCAGGCCCAGGCCAACATCCTCATGGGGATGGAGTCGGTCCAGGCCCGCATGAGCCACCTGGGCACCTCCGCCCTGCTGTATGGAAGGGTGCGGGAGTCGGAGGAGATCCTGACCGCCTACGACCAGGTGACCCGGGAGGATCTGCGCCGGCTGGCGGAGCGGATCTTCCCCTTTGTGGGTGCCTCCCTGTCCGCCGTGGGCCGGGTGCGCCCGGCGGCGGAGTACCAGGCGTGGCTGGAGCGAGGAATTTAACCGGAAAAGTCAAAACAGGCGGTATAGACCTTCTTGGCCTATACCGCCTGTTTTCGTTTTTGGAGGTTTTCTCAAAACCGAGGGGGAGAGAAGTCAGCGCCCTTCCGCCCGGTCCTGCTGGATGAGGAGCTTCAGGGCCTCCACCCCCACCTGGATGGCGGCGGAGGTGTCATGGGACTCCTTTTGGTCCAGCCCCTCCTTCTCCCGCTCCTGGTTCCAGATCACATGGAACACCGAGCCGCACCGGACGCCCCGGGCGGCGGCCACGGTAAAGAGGGCGGCCGACTCCATCTCGCTGGCCAGCACCCCCAGCCGCTTCCAGGCCTCCCACTTGGTCTCCAGCTCATAGGACACCGGCATCCGGCCGGGGCTGTGCTGGCCGTAGAAGGAGTCCTTGCACTGGACCACCCCGGCCTTCCAGGGCTTGCCCAGATTCTGGGCCGCCTGGGTCAGGGCGGCGAGCACCTGGTAGTGGGGCACCGCCGGAAACTCGATGGGGGCGTACTCCCGGCTGGTCCCCTCCATACGGACGGCCCCGGTGGCCACCACCACGTCCCCGCTCTGGACCTCCAGATGGATGCCGCCGCAGGTGCCCACCCGCACAAAGGTGTCCGCCCCAAGATTGCACAGCTCCTCCATGGCGATGGCCGCCGAGGGGCCGCCGATGCCGGTGGACACCACGCTCACCGGCTCTCCCAGGAGGGTGCCGGTGTAGGTGACGTACTCCCGGTTGGTCTGGATGTGCACCGGGTCGTCAAAGTATTTGGCGATCTCCCCGCACCGCCCCGGGTCCCCCGGGAGGATGCAGTACCGGCCCACCTGGCCGGGGAGACACTGGATGTGAAACTGAAGCTCACGCGCCTGCATAGGACCTGCCTCCTTTGTTCCGGCGGGCGCTGGGGCCCGCCTGCTGTGGTTCCATTATACGGTGGGGGACGGCGGGCCGTCAAGGAGGGGGGAGAGAGAGGGGGCGGCAAAGTTTTTCCGTCTTTTTTCAATTACAGATTGCTTTTTCCGCAAAAAGAGGATATGATACTTAACACGAATTTTACACCCTGCGGGTGGGAGGGCAAACGCTATGAAGTTTCAAGTCGTCAGCGACAGCTCCTGTGACCTGGGGCGGGAGCGGGCGGAGAAGCTGGGGGTCACCTTGGTCTCCTACTATGTCTCCATGGATGGGAAGAACTATTACCGGGAGGAGCGGGACATCACCGCCCAGGAGTTTTACCGGCAGATGGCGGAGCACCCCGGGGTGTTTCCCCGGACCTCCATGCCCACCATCGAGGACTATCTGGACGCCTTCCGGCCCATTGCGGCGCGGGGGGAGGCGGTGCTGTGCATCTGTCTCAATGAGCCCTTCAGCGGGTCCATCCAGTGTGCCCGGAACGCCCGGGAGGTGCTGCTGGAGGAATTTCCCCAGGCTCAGGTCCGGGTGCTGGACTCCCGGCTGGCCACAGTGCTCCAGGGGCTGCTGGTCATCGAGGCGGTCCGGCTGCGGGATGCGGGCTGCTCCCTGGAGGAGGCGGCCGGAATTTTGGAGCGGACTAAGACAACAGGACGTATTTTCTTTACTACAAATGACCTGGAGTATCTGCGCCACGGGGGGCGGATCGGCAAGGCGGCCGCCGCCACCGGGAGCCTGCTGCAGGTAAAGCCCCTGATCGGGTACGAGGGAGACGGCCTGGTGACCGACGGCATCGCGCCCGGGCGGAAGAACTCCCTGAACCGGGTGATGGAGCTGTTCTACCGCTATCTGACCCGGCGGGAGATCGACCTGAACGACTACTACCTGGCCACCGGCTACGGCCTGGACCAGGAGGAGTATCAGGACTTTACCCGCCGCCTGCTGGCCGGTTTGGAGGAGCGGGGCTATCCGGCCCGGCCGGTGGGGGAGTTCCACATCGGGGTGACCATCGGGGTGCACACCGGCCCCACTCCCATCGGTGTGGGCATCCTGAAAAAGGAGACGGCCTTCCCTGGCGGAGCGCCGGCCACGGAAAATTAAAAAAGACGCGCCGCCGGAAAACTTTTTTTCCCGGCGGCGCGTCTTATTGATGTAGGGTGGCTTTTTCGGAGCGGAACCGCCCGTTCCGGCACAGGCCGGCCTCCTCCTGCGGAACTGGAGAAAGGTGGGTTTTTGTTACAAAATTGTTGCTTGCCATTTTTCAGAAACATGGTATGCTGGTTCCAGGAGGCGGATCACATGGACTATGACGCCCTGTTGAATATGGGGACCGAGCTGGGCTATCAGCTGATGTACAGCGGGGCGGAGATCTACCGGGTGGAGGAGTCCGTCCGGCGCCTGCTCACAGCCTACGGGCTTCAGCCCCAGGTATTTGCCATTCCAAACTGTCTGATCGTCAGCTTCAATACCCCCACAGGGCATCCCATTACCCAGATGCGCCGGATTCCGGCCCACGGCACGGACATCGAGCTGCTGGAGCGGTGCAACGACCTGTGCAGGCGGCTGTGCCAAGAGGTCCCGCCGCTGGAGGAGGCCAAGGCCCAGGTGGACGCACTGGAGAAGGAGCGCCACCTCTACCCCGGGTGGGTGTTCCTGCTGGGATATGCGGCGGCGTCCGGCTTTTTCGCCGCGTTTTTCGGCGGCGATCTGCTGGACAGCCTGTACGCCGGAGTCTGCGGCCTGGCGGTGGGCGTCTGGATGCTGTATGTGGGCGGACGGCTGGGCTTCAACGGCTTCATTCAGACCCTGTTCGGAGCGGCCATCGCGTCCCTGGTGGCGCTGGCCCTGGTGAACCTGACCCCACAGCAGAATCTGGACGCCATCACCATCGGCACCCTGATGGTTTTGGTGCCGGGGCGCGCCCTCACCAACGCCATGTGGGAGATCATGGCCGGAGACATTATCTCCGGGGTGAACCGGACGGCGGAGGCGCTTCTCACCGCGGCGGCCATTGCGCTGGGCGTAGTGGTGGCCCTGGCCGTTGGGCAGTAGGGGGGCGGACATGATACAGGAATTTTTCTTTCCCTGCCTCTGGGCCTTTCTGGCCAGCGTGGCCTTTGGACTGGTATACAACATCCATGGAGGCGGAATTCTCATCTGCGGCCTTGGGGGCGCCCTGGGGTGGTTTGTGTACCTGGCCGTTCAGCTGCTCCCGATAGGCAGCATACCGGCCGCCTTCGCTGCCGCGGCGGCCATCGCGGTCTTTTCCGAGTGCATGGCCCGGCTGCGCCGCTGCCCGGTTACCGGCTATCTGCAGGTGGCCCTGCTCCCCCTGGTGCCCGGATCGGGCATCTACTACGCCATGCGCCACTGTGTGGCGGGGGAGACCCAGCTGTTTTTATCCACCCTGCTCAATACCTTCGGCATGGCTGCCTCCCTGGCGGTGGGCGCCATGTTGGCCTCGACGGTGCTGCGCATTGTGCTGCCCCACCTTCCCCAGAGGCATAAAAAAACTTAGAGATACAATCTGGAGGAAATTTGTTGCTATGATGTTGTTTTCCAGACGCCGGCTGTTGGCCGGCCTGCTTCTCAGCGCGATCCTGCTGTCCGGCTGCGCGCCGAAATCCGCCGTTTCGTCCGGGAGTGAGAGCGGGAGCGGCGGTTCGTCCAGCACCTCCGCCCCGGCGGGGGATGTGTCCCAGACGCCGGAGCCCCAGCCGGAGGGGAGCAGCTCCGCTCCTGAGACCGGTTCCGACACCTCCCAGGTCCAGACTCCGGAGGGGGACGGGAGCGCCGGAGACTCCCAGCCGGCCAATGCGGGAAAGACGGTTCCCGCCGGGGGAGAGACCCAGCCGGTGAGCGGCTCGGCCTCCCTGTCCGGCTATGACTTCTCCCAGCCCTGCCCCGAGAGCCCGGCGGTGGATAACTCCTATTTTGAGGATGCCGCCTTCATCGGCGACTCCCGCACCGACGGCTTCCTGCTGTACAGCGGCATTGGCTGTGGGGAGAACCTCACCTCCAACGGCCTGTCCATTTTCAAGCTGGCGGAGAAGAAGGCTCTGACCATCGACGGACAGAAGTACACCCTGCTGGAGGCCCTGGGTCTGAAGCAGTACGGAAAGGTCTACCTGTCCCTGGGGGTGAACGAGCTGGGGTACAACAACGACAAGGGATTCTATAACGCCTACTGTAATGCCATCGACGCCATCCGGGCCTGCCAGCCCAACGCGGTCATCTACATCCAGGGGCTCATCCCCCTGAACGAGGACGTGATCGCCGCCACCGGCGGGTCCAGCTACCTGACCAACGAGCATCTGCGGGTCTACAACGATCTGATGCAGCAGGCGGCCCAGGAGAAGCAGGTGGTGTTCCTGGACCTGGAGCCGGAGTTCACCGGCCCAGACGGACAGCTGCCTGCGGACGCCAGCAACGACGGAGTCCATCTGAAAAAGGCCTACTGTCAGGCATGGCTGGAGTATCTGAAGACCCACACCGTCTCGTATGAGACGCTGTATCCCACTCAGGAGGCGCAGGTATGAGAAAGAAAATGTTCGGTTTGACCGCTGCGGCGGTCTGTCTGGCTATGCTGGCCGGATGCGGTGCCGGCGGGGGAGAGACGGCCCAGCCCTATACCAAGGAGCAGGCCCAGAAAATTCTGGACAGCGGAATCTTCACCTATACCCTGGACGAGTACGATTACTCCATGGCCTGGGACATCTACGGCCTGGAGAGCGCGGGCCTGTCCCAGGATCAGCTGGTGGACGGTTCCCTGTGGAACTCCTCCGGGGCGGACTGTGAGCAGCTGGCCCTGCTGATCTTCTCCGACGCAGATGGAGCCGAGGCCGCCGTGGGGGCGATGGAGACCTATCTCCAAAACCAGATCGACAGCAACCGGGACTACCGCCCGGCGGAAGTCCCCAAGCTAGAGGACCCCTTCCTCCAGCAGGCCGGGGAGAGCGTGCTGCTGGTGGTATCCCCCGACACCCAGGCCGTGAAGGACCTCTTGGGCTGAATAGCAGAAAAAATGGGAAAAACCGCCTGTTTCCTTTGGAAATAGGCGGTTTTGCTGTTCGGGTCGGAAGACCGGGCGGCCCGGTGTGCCGCCCCTACGAAAATACAAAAACCAGTCCGGTGAACGCCGTAGGGGCCGACGACCTCGGCGGCCCGCGGGCGCACACTGTGCGGCCCTACGGTTCAAACGGAGTGCCCTGATAATCAGAACCGTTCCCCTCATCCGTCACGCTGCGCGTGCCACCTTCCCCTAAAGGGGAAGGCTCGGGCGGCTGATAGCCGCCCCTACATGTATCCTGAAGCCATTCTTTCTTTATCGTAGGGGCCGGACACTGGCCGGCCCGCATACGCGGCGCGCCGAGGTCGTTGCGCCCTACAGCCCAGCACCAGCCGCCATCTGTTCGGCAAAGCCAGGCGCAGGGGCGGAACCGCACCAACTACAATTTTGGGAAGGCCAGGGCCCAGTGGCCCGGCAGGAATTCAGACCAATCACTCAGATTTTGCGCGCCGGAAGTTCTGCACTATCCCACAGGTACGCGTCCCCCGTAATGGGGGTCCAGGAGGACGGCGAATATGAGCGCGGAGCGCTCATCCTGAGCCATCCCCCTGGCGGCTCTTTGGTGACTTTCTGGCCGGCCCAGAAAGTCACTCGCCGCCGGGGCGGCGAAACTCCCCCTAATCAAAAAACGTCAGCTGCCGGTCCCCATACCCCCGGGTGGCCGCCGAGACAATGTGGGGCATCTGATACAGCAGTCCCCGCTCCCGGCACCGGGCGGTAAAGACCTCCCACAGCTCCTGGGCCCGGGGGGAGGGGCAGCGGTACCGGTCCCCGTACCGGGCCAGGTACCGCCGGGACAGATGTTCCCCCGGGAACGCCCGGTCCAGCTCCCGGAGGAAGTGCTCCCGCTGGCCCTGGCGCATGGTCACCCCGAAGCCGGAGTAGATAAACTTGGCCCCCGCGTCCGCCGAGCGGTCCACCACCGAGAGCACTTGCTCCGGCCGGTCCTCCAGAAAGGGGAGCACAGGCATGAGGAGCACCCCGCAGAAGAGCCCCGCCCCGGCCAGCTTTCGGATGGCCTCCAGCCGCCGGGCGGGGGAGGGGGCCCGAGGCTCCACCTTGGCGGCCAGCTCCTCGTCCACGGTGGTGACGGTAATCTTGCAGATCACCGGGGAGTGGGTCTGGATGGACTGATACAGGTCGATGTCCCGGACGATGAGGTCGCTCTTGGTATCCACCGAAACCCCGCAGTCATAGGCGTCGATGAGCTCCAGGGCGTGGCGGGTGAGAAGGAGCTCCTCCTCGAAGGGGTTGTAGGGGTCGCTCATGGCCCCCATGCCGATGAAGGCGGGCCGGATCTTCCGGGCCAACTCGTCCCGGAGGATGCGCAGGGCGTCCGCCTTGGCGGTGACCCGGTCGAAGTTGGGGTTGCGGTAGCAGTCGCTGCGGCTGTCGCAGTAGAGGCAGCCGTGGCAGCAGCCACGATACAGGTTCACCGTGTGGTCGGTGCCGAACCAGGCGGTGGATTTGCTGCGGATGAGGATGTGTTTGGCGGGGATGTAGTCCATGGCAAGCGCCTCCCCCAGTGCGTCGTTGTGACTCCATCCTATCAGCTCCGGGGGCGGCTGTCAACGGGATTTGGAACATCTGTTTGACTTTTACACACGGGCACCGTATACTGGAACCGAGAGGAGGGAGCGGGCATGGAGCGGATCATTTTTCACTGCGATTTGAACAGTTTTTACGCCTCGGTGGAGCTTCTGGACCACCCGGAGCTGCGCCATCTGCCGGTGGCGGTGTGCGGCGACCCGGAGAGCCGCCACGGCATCATCCTGGCCAAAAACGAGCCGGCCAAAAAATTTCAGGTCAAGACGGCGGAGACTATCTGGCAGGCCAAGCGGAAATGCCCCGATCTGGTGCTCCTCCCCGCCCACCACAGCGTGTACCGGGACTTTTCCAAACGGATCAACCGCATGTACCAGGACTACACCGATCTGGTGGAGCCCTTCGGCATCGACGAGAGCTGGCTGGACGTGTCGGGCACCCTCCATCTGTTCGGAGGGGACCCGGCAGCCCTGGCCGACGAGATCCGCCGCCGTATGCGCCAGGAGTTCGGTCTGACCATCTCGGTGGGCATCTCCTTCAACAAGATTTTCGCCAAGCTGGGCAGCGACTATAAAAAGCCGGACGCCACCACCTGGATCAGCCGGGACAATTACCAGCAGCTGGTGTGGCCCCTGCCGGTGACCGACCTGCTGTACGTGGGCCGGTCGGCGGCGGAGACCCTGGAGCGGGTGGGGGTGCGCACCATCGGGGACCTGGCCCGGTTTGACCGGGAGCGGCTGTTCCGCCTGCTGGGCAAGCAGGGGAGCCAGCTCCACAACTACGCCTGCGGCCTGGACCGGTCCCCGGTGGCCCCGGCGGGGCAGTACACGCCCCCCAAGTCGGTGGGCAATGGCAACACCTTTGCCCGCAATCTGCAAGGCCGGGCGGAGATCCAGGCGGGGATCGTCCAGCTGTCCGACCAGGTGGGGGCCCGCCTGCGGCGGCACCGCATGAAGTGCACCGGGGTGGCCCTCCAGATCCGGGACCCGGACTTCCGGGACATCAGCCGTCAGAAGCGGCTGGAGGTCCCCACCTGCCTGGGCCGGGAGATCGCCCGGGAGGCCATGGAGCTGGCCGACGGGTGCTGGAATATGCAGAAGCCGGTGCGGGCCCTGACCGTCACCGCCATCTACCTGATCCCCGAGGACCAGGCCGCCGTGCAGCAGACCCTGTTCGGGGACCAGGGGGCGGAGCAGCGGGAGCGGCTGGAGAAGCTGGCCCACGCCATGGACGCCATCCGGGACAAGTACGGCAAGGGGGCCATCGGCCTGGCTTCCGCCCCCAAGGATGCCCGGGAGCGCCACGCCCCGCCGCCGGGGGGAAAACGGGAGGAGTGAGGAATGCAGAATGCAGAAATGCAGAATGCAGAATGGGCGGGAACTTCGTATATGTGCCGGGTCAATTCTCATACAGTGGGCATGAGGTGAGTTCTCATGCCCGCTTCTTTTTCCACATTTTTGGCCCAGGCGGTGGAAAACCCCGCCCTGGCTCTGTCGGCCCTCCTCACCCTGGGGGTGCTGCTGGTGAACGGCTGGACGGACGCCCCCAACGCCATCGCCGGGGCGGTGGTGACGGGGGCGCTGTCCTTCCGCCGGGCGGTGCTCCTGGCGGCGGTGTGCAATTTTCTGGGGGTGCTGTGCGTCACATCGGTGTACCCGTCGGTGGCGGAGACCATCTATTCCATCGCTTCCTTTGAGGGCGGGCCGGAGGCGGCCTCCCTGGCCCTGTGCGCCGCCATGGGGGCGGTGGTGCTCTGGTCGGCGGCGGCCTGGTGGTGGGGCATCCCCACCAGCGAGAGCCACGCCCTGGTGGCGGGCATCTCCGGGGCGGCGGCGGCTCTGGAGGGAGACCTCTCCTGTATCCGCTGGCAGAAGTGGGGGCTGGTGCTGCTGGGGCTGGTGCTGTCCACCGCCCTGGGGTTTTGGGCGGGCCGCTGGGCGGCTGTCTCTTATACACATCT
>NZ_JACJJE010000040.1 GCF_016899775.1 Pseudoflavonifractor capillosus | reverse complement strand
ACCAGCTACTTTGACGAGAACGACACCTCGTACTTCGTCATGGACTACATCGAGGGCATCTCCTTTAAAACCTACATCGCCAACCACGGCGGGAAGGTGAGCGTGGAGGACACCCTGAATGTGATGATCCCGGTGCTCCGGGCCCTCACTGCCGTGCATCAAGAGGGCTTCATCCACCGTGACGTGACCCCGGACAACATCTACATCACCAAGGACGGCATGGTGAAGCTGCTGGACTTCGGCTCCGCCCGGTACAGTATCGGCGACAAGTCCAAGAGCTTGGACGTTATTTTGAAAGTGGGTTACGCACCCAAGGAGCAGTACATCCGGAGAAGCCGCCAGGGCCCCTTTACGGACGTCTACTCCTGCGCCGCCTGCTTCTATGCGGCGCTGACCGGATTCCTGCCCCCGGAGGCGCTGGAGCGGCTGGACCACGACGAGCTGGTTCCCGTGTCCCAGTGCGGGGTGGATATCCCCGAGTATCTGGACAAAGCCATCCTGAAGGGCCTGGCGGTCCAGCCGGAGGACCGCTTCCAGAGCGCGGAGGAATTTCTGAACGCCATTGAGTCCCAGCAGGTGGTGGAGGTGCCCCAGGTGGGGGCCGCTCAGTCCGCCGCGCCCACGAAGAAAAAGCTGAATCCCGTGCTCATCGGCGGCGTGGCCGCGGCGGTGATCGCGGTGGCCGTGGGCTTGGGAATCGCCATCGGCGGCGGGAACCCCAGTAGCGCTGAAGAGGGGGCAGAGAGCGAAAATCCCATCGCGGAGGCCCTGGCCCCCACGGTGACCATCGGCGGGGAGGAGTACAGCACGGCCCTGACAGAGCTGGAGCTGGACGGAACGGCCCTGACGGAGGTGGATTATCAAACGCTGCAGCAGTTCCCGGATTTGACCAGTTTGGGGATCTCCTATCCGGAGGGGCTGGGACTCAGCGATTTGAGCCCTCTCTCCGGGCTGACCGGGCTGACCTCCCTGAATGTGAGGACCCAGGGACTGGCGAGCCTGGACGGGATCGAAAACCTGACGCGCCTGGAGCACCTGGACCTGGGCGGGCGGGGGGCAACCTTTTCTTCCCTGGAGCCCCTGGGGAGTCTGACGGAGCTGCGCTCTCTGCAGCTGCCCATCTACGACTCCACCCTGGAAATTTACGCCGACCTCACGCCGCTGGCCAACTGTACCAAGCTGGAATCCCTGGAGCTGGACCACAAGATCGCGGATCTGGCTCCCCTGGCCGGTCTGACCCAGCTGGTATCGTTGGATATATCGGACGAGTATCTGGGGTTAAGCGGGTATCAGACCCTGGAGGCGCTGAGCGGGCTGGAGAATCTGGCCGCCCTGTCCCTGCGGAACTACAATATCCGGGATCTGTCCGGGCTGGAGGGGGCGCATGCCCTGCAAAACCTTTACATTGAGACCCAGAACCAGCTGACGGATATTTCGGCGCTGCGGGATCTGGAACATCTGACCAACGTCACCTTGATATTCGACGGGGATGAAAACCTGATCTCGGATATGTCCCCTCTGGACCATGTACCCAACGTGACCGTTGAATGATCAAACTGCAAGGAGGAACCCCTATGGCACAAATTGAATGCGGGCGGGGCCACTTATACGACCCGGATAAGTATCCCACCTGCCCCTACTGCAACACCAACCAGCAGATCACTGTGGCGGCGGCGGGCCGCACCGCCCCCATCCGGGTGACGGGGACCAACCGGACGGCCCCGGTGTCGGTGACGGCGCCCCAGCGAACCGCCCCCCTGTCCGGCGTCTCGGTGACCGCGCCCCAGAAGACCGCCCCGCTGTCCGGCATCTCGGTGACCGCCCCCTCCAAGACCATGCCCCCCAGGGGCTACAACCCTAACGGGGTGCCGGTCCAGCCGGAGGAGGCCCCCGCGCCTGCCTTCCCCCACGGGGCCAGCGTCACCAGCGCGGGCAAGACCGTGGGCATGATGCAGGAGAAGATGGGCTTCGACCCGGTGGTGGGGTGGCTGGTGTGCACCGAGGGCCCCAGCCGGGGGAAGAGCTACACCATCCGGGGCGGCATCAACTCCATCGGCCGCAGCGACCGCATGGACATCACCATCACCGGCGACCGGACCATCTCCGCAGAGAACCACGCCAGGCTCAGCTACAGCGACAAGAACAACCGCTTCAACCTGCTCCCCGGGGACGGGCGGAACATCGTCTATCTCAACGGGGAAGAGGTGTTCTCCCCCATGCCCCTGAAGGCCTATGACCAGATCGACTTCGGCGCCACCAAGCTGCTCTTCATCCCGCTGTGCGGCGAGCAGTTCACCTGGACACCGGAGCCCGGGGAGGGCGGCCATGGGACTGTTTGACCGGCTCTTCCGCCGCTCCGCCCCTCCGGCCCAGGCGCCGGAGCCGGCCCCGGCGGACGAGGAGCCCCGGGACCTGGTCCTCCGGGCGAGCAACCTCCAGGGGATCGGCCGGCGGGAGGAGCAGGAGGACTCCTTCGCCCTGCTCAACGCCTCCGACCCGGAGGCGCTGGCCCAGCGGGGCCTGTTCGCCGTGGTGTGTGACGGCATGGGCGGCATGGAGGGCGGCAAGGAGATCAGCGAGGGGGCGGTGGACGGCTTCCTGCAGCTCTTTCAGGCCTTGAACGACGAGGGCGACGTCCCCCGCCAGCTGCGGGAGGGGACCTGCGCCCTCAGCGACGGCCTGTTCCAGCGCTTCGGCGGGCGCAGCGGCACCACCGCCGTGGCCGTGCGGGTCTTTCAGAACGCCCTCCACTGGATCAGCGTGGGGGACAGCGCCATTTTCCTGCGCCGGGGCGAGGGGGTGTTCCAGCTCAACCAGGAGCACACCTATCTGAACGTCCTCTACGGGCAGGAGCTGGAACAGACGGTGATCTGCAGGGAGCGGGCGGAGAGCCATGAGGACGCCCGGCGGCTCACCTCCTTTGTGGGCATCGACTGCCTGGAGGAGGTGGACCAGAGCCTGCGCCCCCTGCCCCTGCTGCCCGGGGACGTGATCCTTCTGTGCTCCGACGGCATCAGCGGCATCCTGTCCCCGGCGGAGCTGCTGGAGGCCATGTCTCTGGAGCCCGACGCCGGGTGCGCCCTGCTGGAGACCATGGTCCGGGAGAAGGACCTGCCCGAACAGGACAACTACACCGGGATTTTGATCGCCTGCACCTAAGAAAAATAGCATATAAATATCGTATAAGGGAGAGATCGCGATGAAAATGGTACGAACATTATCCGCACTGGCGCTGAGCGCAATGCTGGTGGGAGCCAGCGTGCTCCCCGCCTCCGCCGCCTTCCAGCAGAGCGTGCTGGACGGCATCATCCTCATCCGCTCCGGCGCGCCGGACGCAGACGGGACCATGACCTATTGGCAGGGCACCGGCTTCTTCGTGGGCGAGGAGGGCCAGGACCCCCAGTATATCGTCACCAACTGCCACGTGGTGGAGGACTTCATTCTGGCGGGCAAGGCCCTGGGCGGCGGCGAGCTGCACGTGCTCTTTGACCAGGACGACGAGGCGGAGGCCTATCTGGTGGACTATGACGCGGAGAAGGACCTGGCCGTGCTGAGGCTGGCCGAGCCCACGGACAAGCGCGCCCCCCTGTCCATGCGGGAGGCGGAGGACTCCATGCTGGGCGACGAGGTATACGCGGTGGGCTACCCCCTGGCGGCCGACGTGACCGTTCAGGCGGTCAACTCCTCCAGCAAAGAGGACGCCACGGTCACCACCGGCAGCATCAGCCGCCTGCTCACCGAGAGCGGCACCGGGCGGAACCTCATCCAGACGGACGCCGCCCTCAGCGGCGGCAACTCCGGCGGCCCCCTCACCGACGGGACCGGCGCCGTCATCGGCGTGAACACCTACGGCTCCGACCTGGACCAGAACCTCTTTTACGCGGTGGGAATCAGTGAGCTGCTGCCCATCCTGGACCGGAACAACATCCCCTACACCATCGCGGAGGCGGGGGGCGGAAACACCATGATGTACGTGGCCATCGGGGCGGTGGTCGTGGTGGCCGTCATCGCCGCGGTTGTGGTGCTGAGCCGGAAAAAGAAGGCGGCTCCCGCACCGCAGCAGCCCAGCCAGAGCCAGCCGGAGGAGGAGACAGGCCGCCAGCCGGTGCTCCGCTCCATGGCCGCCCAGCACGGCGGCATGGTGGTCCCCCTGCACCACCAGCCGGTCCAGGTGGGGCGCGACCGGGCGGTGTGCCGTCTGGTCTACCAGGACGGGACCCCGGGCGTCAGCTCCCGCCACTGCCAGATCTTCTTTGACGAGCAGGAGAACCTGTTCGTGGTCACCGACCTGAACTCCACCTACGGCACCTTCCTGGCGGACGGGCAGCGGCTGGCCCCCAACACGCCGGTCAAGCTGGCCCCCAAGAGCTCGATCTATCTGGGCGAGGTGGCAAACACCATCTATCTGGAGCTGGAGTAATCCTATGAAACTTTCCATCTATTCCTATACCAACCAGGGCGGGCGGGAGCACAACGAGGACAGCCTCCGGTGGACCTCGGACGGCACGGAGGGCGTGTTCGTCCTGGCCGACGGGCTGGGCGGCCACGACCGGGGCGAGGTGGCCTCCCAGCTGGCGGTGGAGGTCATCTGCGGCGGGGAGGACAGCCCTGTCCCCGGTCGGGAGGAACTGCTGGAGCGCTTCCAGCAGGCCAACGCCCGCATTCTGGAGCAGCAGAAGCAGCCCGGCCAGGAGGAGATGAAGACCACGGCGGTGGCCCTGAGCCTGAGCGGCAGCACGGCGGCCTGGGCCCACATCGGCGACTCCCGGCTGTACCGCTGCTCCCAGGGCCGGATGGACCAGCTCACCCGGGATCACTCGGTCACCTATATGAAGTATCTGGGGGGCGAGATCTCCTATATGGACGTCTACCACGACGACGACCGCTCCAGCCTGCTCCGGGCCATGGGAAACCCTGTCTGCACCCCGGAGGGGGGAGAGGGCCCGGTCCAGCCGGGGGACGCCTTCCTGCTGTGCTCCGACGGCTTTTGGGAGTTTGTGTACAACGAGGAGATGCTGGTGGACTGTCTGAAGTCCAAGACGCCGGAGGAGTGGGCCCGGCGGATGCTGCTGCGCCATATCCGGCGGACCCCGCCGGGGAATGACAACTTTTCCCTGATCGCAGTCTTTGTGGAGGAATGAGCATGAAGCGTATTTTGCCGCTGCTGATGGCGGCGCTGCTGCTCCCGGCCCTGAGCCTGGGGGCGGCGGCCGCCGGTCAGGCAGAGATCGTGCGGGCCTTTGGCGCTGGGGAGACCCTGTACACCTATGTGGACCTGGGGGAGGGGGGCCAGCCCATCACCCGGGCGGAGGCCACCCTGGACGGCCGCACCTTTCAGACCACCGGCCGCCTGGAGACCGTGCGCCAGGCCGGCTCCCCCGTGTCCTATCTGCTGATGGTGGACGCCTCCACCTCCATGCCGGGCTTTCAGGAGGACGTGGTGGGCTTTGCCAAGAGTCTGGCGGAGCACAGCGGGGAGAACACCCGGTTCACCTTGGCGACCTTTGGGGACGGCTTTCAGGTGATCGGTGAGGACGTTGCCCCGGAGAAGGTCCCGAAACAGCTGGCCGGATTGCAGTATTCAGAGCCCATCACCCAGCTGCACAGCGCCATCGGCCAGGCGCTGGACTACTTTGAGGACCTGTCCAGACAGGGCAATGAGCTGCGGAGCCTGGTCGTCCTCACGGACGCGGTGGAGTATGACCCACAGGGGGGGATTCCGTACGACACGCTGCTGGAGCGCATGGAGCGCTCCGACGTGATGCTCCACGCCATCGGCTTCGGCGATGACCGCGCCGCCCTGGACCGGTTAAATCAGCTGGTCCAGGCGTCGGACGGGAGCCAGTGGGAGATCGGGGAGGCGTGCACCGCGGACCAGGCCGCCGATCAGCTTGTGGAGTACACCGGACGGCTGTTCGTGCTGGGCTTTGACCTCTCCGGCTATGTGTCGGATGGAGAGGAGAAGCCGCTCTCCCTGGTGTTCTCCTCCGGAGCGGAGCTGGTGGGACAGGCGGAGAGCCAGGTTGCGCTCCCAGTTTCCCAGGACCCGGGCGCGGAGCCGGAGCCGGACAGCGGGACCGAGCTGCCCGCACCGGAGCCGGAGCCGGGCGGGGGCGCCCCGGCGGCACAGCCGGAGGCGCCGGAGGAGCAGCCGGAGAACTCGGCGCTCCCCCTGGCGATCGGCATCGGGGCGGCGGTCCTGGTGGTGATTCTGGCCGCTGTGGTCCTGGGCCGCAGGAAAAAACCGGAGGAGGTCCCGCAGCCCGCTCCAGCCAGCATCTACATGCGCCTGGAGGTGGTGCGGGGAGCACAGAGGACGGAGCGGACCGAATTTACCCTGCGGGATGAGCTTCACATCGGGCGGGACCCCGCCTGTGACATTGCCTTTGACGACGAGACGCTCTCCCTGCGGAACAGCCGGGTCTTTCTGGACCAGGGAGCGGTGTATCTGGAGGACCTCCAGTCTCAAAATGGGACTCGGGTGAACGGGACTCCGGTGTACGCCCCGGTCCGGCTGCGGAGCGGGGACGAAATTTCCGTGGGGAGCGCCTCCTTCCGCCTCAAATTCTGAGCCGCAGTCCGGCGGCTCACGCCCTCTTGCTGCAACCAGAAATCCGCTGGAATCGTCTGATTCCAGCGGATTATTTTGCGCTCCGGCTCTTTTATTTCTCCGGCCTGTTTTCCCGTCCCTGTGCGGCGGCTCACCCACCCAGAGCGGTATGGACCGTCACAGCCTCTCCAGCTCCTGCACCGTGCGGACGAACTCGTCCATCTCCCGGGAGCACCACTTCTCCTTATGGGAAAAGATCTGCCGGTAAAGCGTGACATGAAAATCCGCTACCTGGATCAGGGAGAGCTTTCCCTGCCCCACGCTCTGCTCCACCGCGTACCAGGGCAGCAGGGAGATGCCTTGGTTGTTCTCCAGGATGCGGATGAGGAAGGAGGTATCGCTGCACTCCAGGAAGGGGGTAAGGCTCCGGTTTCGGGCGGCCAGAAAGCGGTCCAGAACCCGGCGGTAATTGGTGTCCCGCTCCGTGAGATAAAACGGCCTGTCCAGCAGGTCCTCCACGGTCAGCTCCGGAATGCCCTCCAGCTCCGCCCCCAGAGAGGCGGAGGTCACAAAGACCACCCGCTCCTTCTGCTCCATCAGCTTGTTCCAGTTGTTGCTGTACCGGGGCTCATCTAGAATGTAGATCAGATCCAGCTCTCCCCGCTCCATCCGCTCGATCAGAAACTTCGGTTCGCCGGTGGTGACATGGACCACCACCTTGGGGTGCCGCTGCCAATAGGCGTGCAGCGCAGCGGGCAGCTTGGAGAAGCACAGGGACTCAATGGTCCCGATGTGGAGCCGTCCGTGCAGCTCCCCGGTGTCCGAAACGGAGAGGCGGGCCTTGTTCACCTCCTGGAGCACGTCGTAGGCGTGCTCCAGAAACTGTACGCCCCGGGCGGTCAGCGAGATGTGCTTCCCGATCCGGTCAAACAGTCTGGTGTCCAGTTCCTCCTCCAGCTGCCGAATCTGCACCGTCACCGCAGACTGGGAGTACCCCAGGCTCTCCGCCGCCCGGGAAAAGCTTTTCAACTGTGCCACCTGAATAAATGTACTGAGCTGCCGCAGCTCCATGCAAAGCCCCTCCTTCTTCCGCCCCAGGAAGTAATCGTTGAATTTTTCTAAAGCATCTTATTAAAACTATGAATTTTACATATTATTGCAAACAGAATATACTAAAATCAGCCAATAGGCAAGAGGGAATTTGAGCAAAATTATAGGAGGGGTTTTTGTGGAAAAGAAGAAATTCAAACTAGGTCTGTTCCCCAAACTCATTATCGCAATCATCATCGGTATTCTCTTTGGACAGTTCCTGCCCGTGTGGTTCTGCCGGATCGTGGTCACCCTGTCCAGCATCTTCAGCACGTTCCTGTCCTTCATCATCCCCCTGATGATTCTGGCCTATGTGACCATGGGCATCGCCAACCTGAAAAGCGGCGCGGGCAAGCTACTGCTCATCACCGTCATTCTGGCCTATCTGTCCACCCTGGCGGCGGGCTCCGCCTCCTTCCTGGTGGCGGACACCCTGTTCCCCAGCTTCATGAGCGACGGAGCCCTGGAGCAGATCGCCGCCACGGCCGGCAACTCCCTGGAGAGCTACTTCAGCCTGGAGATCCCGCCCCTGTTCGACACCCTCTCGGCGGTGGTGCTGGCCTTTGTGCTGGGCCTGTGCCTGTCCACCCTGCGGGGCAAGACCATCGGCGACACCCTCTACAACGGGATGAGCGACTTCTCGGGCGTCATTGACCAGGTGCTCCACTCGGTGATCATCCCCCTGCTGCCCCTGTATATCTGCGGCACCTTCACCAACATGACCAAGTCCGGCCAGACCTTCGCCATCCTGGGCATCCTGTGGAAGGTGTTCCTGGTGGTCATCCTCATGCATCTGATCTGCATCTTCCTGCAGTTCCTGGTGGCCGGGGCCGTCAGCCGTAAAAACCCCTTCCGCCTGATCCGCAACCAGATCCCCGGCTATATCACCGCCCTGGGCACCCAGTCCTCCGCCGCCACCATCCCGGTGAACCTGCAGTGCGCCGAAGCGGACGGCGTCTCCGCGGAGATCCGCAACTTTGTGGTTCCCCTGTGCGCCAACATCCACATGGCCGGCTCCATGATCACCATCACCGCCTGCTCCACCGCCGTGTGTCTGATGAACCAGATCCCCATCAGCCTGGCCACAGTGATCCCCTTCATTATGACCCTGGGCATCGCCATGGTGGCCTCTCCCGGCGCCCCCGGCGGCTCCATCATGACCGCCCTGCCCTTCCTGTACATGGTCTTCGGGGCGGAAGCCGGCGACCCCAGCGGCCCCATCTGCGCCATCATGGTGGCCCTGTATATCACCCAGGACTCCTTCGGCACCGCCTGCAACGTGTCCGGGGACAACGCCATCGGCGTCATCGTGGAGACCATCTATCAGAAATTCATCAACAAGGCGCCTGCCCAGGCTGCGCAGGCCCAGTGACCGAGAGAAGGAGCGCTTATGGCCTTTATCAGTGTCTTTGATGTGCTGGGTCCCAATATGATCGGCCCCTCCAGCTCCCACACCGCCGGAGCGGCGGCCATCTCTTTCCTGGCCCGGAAGATGATCGCGCCCCCCATTGTGAAGGTGGAGTTCACCCTCTACGGATCCTTTGCCAAGACCTACCAGGGCCACGGCACCGACCGGGCCCTGCTGGGCGGGCTCATGGGGTTTGAGACGGACGACACCCGCATCCGCAATTCCTTCCAGATCGCCCAGGACCGGGGGCTGGACTACCGCTTTACCCCCTGCACCACCGAGACGGAGGTCCACCCCAACACGGTGGACATCCGCATGGAGAACGCCGCGGGGCAGACCATGGTGGTGCGCGGCGAGTCCCTGGGGGGCGGAAAGGTGCGCATCGTCCGCATCAACGGGGTGGAGGTGGACTTCACCGGGGCCTACAGCACCGTCATTGTGGTCCAGCAGGACAAGCCGGGCGTGGTGGCCCACATCACCAAGGTACTCAGCGACAACGGCGTGAACATCGCCTTTATGCGCCTGTTCCGGGAGGCCAAGGGCCACACGGCCTACACCATCGTGGAGTCCGACGGACACCTCCCGGAGGGGGTCGACGTCCCCCTGCGGAACAACCCCAACGTGCAGGACGTCATGCTGCTGGAGCCGTAGAAGGAGGAACCCATGGACTTTAAATCATCTGTTGAGCTGCTGGAGCTGTGCCGGCAGACCCAGTGCCCCATCTCAGAGGTCATGCGCCGCCGGGAGTGCGAGCTGGGGGAGACCACCCGGGATCAGGTGGACCACCGCATGGCCAAAGTGCTGGAGATCATGCGGGCCTCCGCCACACAGCCGCTGAAAAAGCCGTCCAAGTCCATGGGCGGGCTCATCGGCGGAGAATCCAAAAAACTCTACGACCACGCCGCCCGGGGCAAGGCCATCTGCGGGGATATCCTCCAGCGGGCCATGACCTACGCCATGGGGGTGGCTGAAGTGAACGCCTCCATGGGCCTCATCGTGGCGGCCCCCACCGCGGGCTCCGCCGGGATCGTGCCCGGCCTTCTGCTGGCCCTCCAGGACTGCTATAAGATCTCCGACGACCGCCTTGTGGACGCCCTGTTCAACGCCGGGGCCGTGGGCTATCTGGCCATGCGCAACGCCACCGTGGCGGGGGCGGTGGGCGGCTGTCAGGCGGAGGTGGGGGTGGCCGCCGCCATGGCCGCCTCCGCCACGGTGGAGCTTATGGGCGGGACGCCGGAGCAGTGCATGGACGCGGGCTCCACCGTGCTGATGAACCTGCTGGGTCTGGTGTGCGACCCGGTGGGCGGTCTGGTGGAGTACCCCTGCCAGAACCGCAACGCCGCCGGGGTGGCCAACGCCCTCATCGCCGCCGAGCTGTCCCTCAGCGGGGTGAAACAGCTTATCCCCTTCGACGAGATGCTGGAGACCATGTACGCCGTGGGACGGCGCATCCCCATCGAGCTGCGGGAGACCGCCTTGGGCGGCTGCGCGGTCACTCCCTCCGCCTGCGCCAGGTGCAGCGGCGGCTGTGGCTGAATGCTTGACAAACGATCCAGGCCGCTTTAGCTTCTGAGCTAAAGCGGCCTTTTTCATAAGAATTTCCCGCCGGAAGGGGCGAGAGGTGCGGCCCGCGCCTGATTTTTCTCCCCCTCCGCAGGTGCCGTCCCCAGGAAATGCAGCGCCCACTCCCCGGAGCGGGCGGGCCAGGCCGCTCCCTTCCGCCGCCCCTCATAACAATTTGGGTTGGTGATTATTCCAATTAGGACTAGCGGCGCTTTGATCTTTTTAAGGAAAACTGCTATAATTGATCCAAATTGCGGCAGAGTGTTCAGACACATCAAGGGGGGAGCTGTGAGATGAGTCGCGATCTCAATGTCAAGCATCTGGAGTATTTTTTGAAAGTTGCCCAGCTGGGTTCCATCAACAAGGCCGCCCAGGCGCTCTTTATCTCCCAGCCCTATCTGGGGAAGATCATTCACGATCTGGAGGACGGCTTTGGGTACCTGCTGCTGAACCGGGGGAACCACGGCGTCACTCTGACCCCGGAGGGGGAGGAGTTCGTCAAACGGGCCAACCATGTCTTGGAGGAAATCGGCTGTCTGTGGCACACCTCAGAGCGGAAGGAGGACTACCGTCACCTCTCGGTCTCCATGACAAAGTTTTCCCATGTGATGGAGAGCTTTATCGAGGTGGTCATGCGCCACCAGGACCAGAGGGCCTTCACCCACCGGCTGTACGAGGGCAGCCCGGACCAGGTGCTGGACGACGTATTTTCCGGCCGCGCCACCGTGGGCGTCTTCCATTTTGACCGCAAGCGCCGCAGGGAGGTGGAGGACCTTCTGACCGCAAAGCGGCTGGTCTACCGACACCTGGCCTACGCCGAGCCCCACATCGTCCTCTCCAAAAACCATCCCCTTCTCCGCCAGGGGCAGCCCATCACCCTGCGGGCCCTGTCCTCCTACGGCGTTATCCGCTACTTGGGCCAGTACGACGACCTGCTCTCCACCCTGTTCGGCTCAGAGGCCCTGGGCGACCAGTCGGAGAGCCAGATCATCTACCTGTCCAATCGGGAGTCCCTGATGCGCCTGATCTCCGTCAGTGATTTCTACAGCATCGGAATCCATGACTTCGAGCTCCAGGATTCCGGGTATCAGGCGGTATCCATCCCCATTGCGGACTGTGACTTTCTGTTTGAATTTGGATATGTTTACAGCCGGGGGACGGAGCTGTCCCGCATCACCCAGGAATTTTTACAAAACGTGGAAAAACGGTTAAACTGCTCAAGAGATAGCGCCTAGGCGCTATCTCTTTTGTCTATAACCGCTCAACTTATCCCGTATTATACAGGGCAGCACCTCCTGTGGTACGATTAGGCCACAAAGTGCTGAGGGCGCGAAGAAGGGAGGTGATTTCTGTGATCCAGACAATCTTGGACCGCGCTGTGGCGCTGGCCCGCCCGGCGGCGGAGCAGGGCGCGCCCGCCTCCTATATTCCCGAGCTGGCCAAGACGGACCCCCGGCAGCTGGGGGCCTGCATTTTTACCTTGGACGGCGGCCGGTTTTCCTCGGGGGACACCCAGGTGCGCTTCAGCATCCAGAGCATCTCCAAGGTGATCAGCCTGGCCGTGGCTCTGGAGCGCTGCGGCTATGAAACCGTCTTCAGCCAGGTGGGCATGGAGCCCTCCGGCGACCCGTTCAACTCTCTGGTGCGGCTGGAGTCCTCGGAGAGCCACCCCAGCAACCCCATGATCAACTCCGGGGCCATCGCGGTGGACAGCTATTTGGAGCCCGTGATCTCCTTTGAGGAAATGCTGTCCTTCACCCGGGAGCTGTGCCTGGACCCGGAGATCCGGCTGGACGAGCGGGTCTACCGCTCTGAGATGTCCAACATCTCCCGCAACCGGGCCATCGCCTACCTGCTGGAAAACAAAGGGGTCATCCAAAGCGATGTGGAGCGGACCCTGGACTTCTATGTGAAGATGTGTTCCCTCAGCGTGACCGCTGAGAGTCTGGCGGGATTCGGCCTGCTGCTGGCCAACGGCGGCGTGAATCCCAACACCGGGGTGCGCCTGCTGCAGGCGGAGACAGTCCAGGTGGTCAAGACCATCATGCTCACCTGCGGAATGTATAACGGCTCCGGCGGGTTTGCCGTCCGGGTAGGCATCCCCTCCAAAAGCGGCGTGGGAGGGGGCATTCTGTCTGTGGCGGACCGGAAGATGGGCATTGGCATTTTCGGCCCGTCGCTGGACCAAAAGGGAAACAGCGTGGCGGGGGAACAGGTTTTGGAGTACCTCTCCACCCATCTGCGCCTGCATATCTTTGCCGGCGCGGGATAAGCGGCTCTGCCGCTTGAAATCCGAATATGCGCGGCGTGCGGGTGGCGGCCCGCGCCGCAAGACAGAAAAAGGAGGGAACCCAGCATGGACGCACTGTATGTCCTGTATAACGATGTGATCAACAGCTTGAGCAACTTCCTCTACACCTATATTCTGATTATTCTGCTGGTGGCGGGGGGAATCTATTTTACCGTCCGCACCCGCTTTGTCCAGTTCCGATACCTCCTGGAGTCCATCCGGGTGGTCATGCAGCCCAGCCCCGACCAGGCCAATGTATCCGCCTTTCAGACACTGATGGTGTCCACCGCCTCCCGCGTGGGCACGGGCAACATTGCCGGCATCTCCACCGCCATCTGCATCGGCGGAATGGGGGCCGTATTCTGGATGTGGGTCACCGCCCTTCTGGGCAGCGCCACCGCGTTTATCGAGGGGACGCTGGCGCAGATCTATAAGAAGCGCGCCCCCGACGGCAGCTGCTACGGCGGCCCCGCCTATTACATTGAGCAGACGCTGAAAAAGCGGTGGCTGGGCGTTCTGTTTGCCGTGGTGATGATCCTCACCTACATGGTGGGTTTCAACCTGGTGGCCTCCTTCAATATCGCGGACTCCTTCAAGGCGTTCAGCTTCTATGATCCCTCCCTCACCCCCATCATCGTGGGCGTGGCGGTGGCCGCCCTGTTCCTGCTGTGCATCAGCGGCGGCGGCAAGCAGATCGCCAAGATCACCTCCATCATGGTCCCGGCCATGGGCGTTTTGTATCTGATCGTGACGGTCTATGTGGTGGTCACACACATCACCCTGGTCCCCGCTGTATTCGCCGGCATTTTCCGCAACGCCTTTGACGTGCAGGCTATCTTCGGCGGCTTTGTCGGCTCCGCCGTGATGCAGGGCATCAAGCGCGGCCTCTTCTCCAACGAGGCGGGCATCGGCGCCGCGGCCTGTGCGGCCGGCTCCGCCGGCGTGTCCCACCCGGCCAAGCAGGGCCTGGTCCAGGTGCTCTCCGTATTCATCGACACCATCCTCATCTGCACCTGCACCGCCATGCTGCTGCTTTGCTCCGGCGCGGAGTTCAGCGAGGAGCTGGCCGGCATGCCCTTTGTCCAGGCCGCCCTGAAAAGCTCCCTGGGAGATTTCGGCGTCATTTTCATTACGATTGCTCTGTTCCTCTTTGCCTTCACCACCCTGCTGGGGAATTTCTACTACGCGGAGACCGGCCTGTCCTACCTGTGCCGGGAGGCCCCCAGCAAGGGGCTGCAGTACCTCCTGCGGGGCGCCGCCACCGTTGTGGTCGGTCTGGGGGCGGTCATGCAGCTCAGCACCGTGTGGAACACCGCGGACGTGCTCATGGGGCTGATGGCAATTATCAATATTCCGGTCCTGATCTACCTCTTAAAACCCGCCATTCTCTGCATGAAGGATTACAGCCGGCAGAAGCAGGCGGGCCGGGACCCGGTTTTCAAGGCCTCGGAGATCGGATTGAAGGAGTCCACCGACTTCTGGCAGTAACGTAAACCGCAGCAAGGGACCCCCTGATGCAGGAAATCAGCCTGTATCAGGGGGTCTTCTCTTATGCCCGCTCCATCCTCGCCGCACAGCCCACGGCCAGGCGGCCCCGACCGCCCGGAGTTTGACCTATATGGGATGTTCCGGCGCGCATCGGTCCCCTGCATTATCTTCCGGTCACCTGATAACGCCGGTGGCAGATCCGGTACAGCAGGCCGAACAAACCGGCCAGCAGGAGATACAGGACAACGCTGAATTGTATGCTGTTGAGCTGAAGACTGCCAAGGGTGACGAGGTAGTAGTCCTGCAAGGTGTCCGCACTGACGCGGAAAAAGGGCAGATAGCTGGCGGCCTGCTCCATCCACCGGCCGTTCCCCATAAAAAGCTCCAGAATGGAGGCGGCAGACAGGGCGAAGGGCACCACCAGGGCGGGAATCGCGGTGCCGAACAGCTCGGACAGCAGCATGACAAACACCGCCGCCATCCCGCAGGCCAAAACCAGCAGCCCCAGCAGGATGAGAGAAAACTGCCCCATCGACACATGCAGGGCGCTGAAGCTCCCCTCCACCCAGAGCTGAAGGGGGGCGGCAAACCCGTCCATCCCGTACAGCGCACCGCAGAGAGCCATTTGCAGGGCAGAGAACACCAGGGCGATCCCCACGGCAAAACTGACGCCGGCGGCGCACCGGGCCCAAAAGGCGGTGGTCTTCCCTTTTTTACTGGACAGCACCAGCTGGTCGGTGCGCGCCCGGTGTTCCTCCGAGCAAAAGCGGCACAGAGCCGCCGTCACCAGCAGCACCGCTATCTGACACAGCAGGCCGCAGTGCTCCACCATGGCCTGCCAGCCTCCGGCATAGTCCAAATACATGGGCCCCAGGCCAGCGGCCTGTTCCTGCCAATAGGCCAGCTCCGCGTCGGTCAGGGGAGCGCTGATGCTCTCCTTCTGAAAATACTCCGCCTGCTGCCGGTAAAAGTCCTCCGCGGAGGCTATGGACCGGTCCTCCATTGTGTTGAGGTACAAAAACGGGGCGTAAGCGTTCAGGTTCCACTGGATGGTCCCCGCCTGGCTGTCCCGGTAGTTCTCCTTCAGCTGGTCCATCAGGGCCTCATCCAGCACCTGCCCGGAGAGGGCGCGGAGGGAGTCCCGCCGCAGCTTCTCCACTTTCCCGTAGGGCATGGCGGTACGGTCCACCACCCCCCGCTGTGCGTCATAGCGGTAATAGTACCCGGTCCCCAGCAGAGGCGAGATATTCGCCGCCAGGATCAGAAGGACGCCCAGCAGGACGGCCACCGGGACCAGCCCCTGCCGCAGGATCTTCTTCCACTCAAATAGGTAGAGCACGCCAAACACTTTCATAAAACCGCCTCACTTCCTGTCCACTGCACGGGTTTTGCACAGCCAGATACAGGTGGCCAGGGCAATCACCGCGAGCCCCCCGTAGAGAATCGCGCTCACGAAGATGCAGTCCAGCTGCATGCCCCCCAGAGAGACCAGGCGCTCATCCGCCAGGAAGGTCTGGTATAGGCGCTGAATGGGCATGTAGCTCCAGATCTGGGCCCGCACCCGGTCATAGTAATAAAAAGGCGGCTCAAAGATCATGGAGAGCAATAGAAGTCCCAGAGGCAGCGCCAACGCGGGGACGCCCCGGCGCAGCAGCTTGGACAGAAGCATGGACAGGGCCCCGGCAAACAGGGCGATCAGCAGGCTCATTCCCACCGTTACCAACACCGCCTGCCCGGCCGTCATATCCCGGCAGCTGTAGGAGAGGTACACATCCCCGATTCCCTTCTGGTCCGATTCCAGCTCCAGCAGCTGAATGGGCATCTGGGCTCCCCCCGCCCCGTGGACAAAAAATTGGATGGCCGCCGTGAGGCCAAAGAGCAGCAGCACACAGCCGCAGGCCAGGCTCACCCCCGCCGCCAGCCGCGCAAGGGTCAGCGGCATTCGGCTGTGGGCGGCGCTGGCGAGCAGCGGCCTGGTTTTGTATGCGTCGTCATCGGAAAAACTGCTGCACAGACTGATCAGAGCAAAGACAAGGGCCATCAGATTCAGCCAGGACGCTTTCTCCAAAATCCCCCGCCAGCCGCCGGTATACTCCATCACAAAGGGCGTCGTGAGGCGAGTTCCCTCTCGCTCCCAGTATGCGATCTCCTCTTGGCTCAACAACTGGCTGGAAAACTCCTCCTCCCGCCCTCTCTCCAGACTCTGATAGGCATAATCGACGGGATATTCTATATGCTCAGCCACGGGGTTGACTCCCGTCCGCCCCAGGGTTTCAAACACCAGGGAGTGGTTGAGCAGAACGCAGGTGAGGTCCGGCGCATACTGGTTGTAGATCTCCTGGTACCGGCGGTTCATCTCCTGCATGGTCCAGACCGCCTCGTTGTCCAGCGGCTTCCCGGCGTCCTCCCGGGCAAAGCGGCGCTCCAGCTGGACGGCCTCAAAATGGAACTGCTGTTGTTCGTCCACATAGGCCACTGTCTGCTCGCCCAGAAGGGGCCGCACGTTGAGAAACACTGTCAAGGCGATGCACAGCGCCAGCAGGGCGGGCACATAGGGCTTTTGAAATATTTTCTTGATCTCAAAGCGGTAGAGAGTAAAAAATTGTCTCATCTCTCTCACCCCTCAAACTGGTCCAGGTAGAAGCGCTCCAAGTCCTGGCGGATCTCGCCGGGGCCGCCGTCAAAGATGAGCTGGCCGTCCCGCACCATCAGAATCCGGCCGGCGATCTGCTCCACATCGGAAATGATGTGGGTGGAGAGCAGCACAATGCTGTCCGTCCCCAGCTCCGCGATCAGCTCCCGGAAGCGGGCCCGCTCCTTGGGGTCCAATCCGGCGGTGGGCTCGTCCAGAATCAACAGCTTGGGTCGGTTGAGCAGGGCCTGGGCGATTCCCAGCCGCTGCTTCATGCCGCCGGAGTAGGTCTTGATCTTTTTGCGGGCCGCCTCGCTCAATCCCACCAGCTCCAGCAGCTCCCGGCTCCGCGCCTCCGCCCCGCGCCGGTCCAGCCCCTTCAGGGCCGACAGGTAGAGGAGAAAATCCAGCCCCGTAAAGTTGGGGTAGTAGCCGAAATCCTGGGGCAGATAGCCCAGCACCCTCCGATACGCCTCGGTGGACACGTCCACCCCGTCAAAGGAGACGGTGCCGCTGGTGGGCTTTAAGATCCCGCAGAGCATCCGCATGAGCGTGGTCTTTCCCGCCCCGTTGGCCCCCAGCAGGCCGGTCACCCCGGGGGTCAGCGTCAGGCTGATGCGGTCCACCGCAATTTTTGCGCCGTACTGTTTGGTCAGACGGTCAATTTTCAATTCCATGCGTATTCCTCCATATTGGCCAGATACTTCCGGTACTCCCACAGCATGAGGGCCAGCAGCAGCAGGGAAAGCCCTGCGTGGTCCGCCGCACTGGATATTGTCCGGGTCAGCACGGTGAATCTGTCGGCCAGCCCGAACAGAAGGCTGACCGCCGCCGCTGCGCCGGCGCAGAGATAGAGGTTCTCCCCGTGCCGCCGCCGGCGCAGAATCACCAGACAGAGTACAGCGGTCAGGCAGTAGGGGCACAGCATATAAAATCCCGTTTCAACCAGGGGCAGGCCGGTCCACTTCATCACCAGTGGGCCTAGGACCGCCAGCAGGAGCAGGTTTCCAAAACCCAAAATGCTCATCCGGGCCAGGATGACGGCCCGCAGAGAAAACCGGGCGGCCAGCTCCAGCTCCTCCATCTGATAGCGGTCGGAGCGGTTCAGCTCCATCATCGTGGACAGGGCCGCAAAGGGCAGAAGGGCGGCCACCATCCAGACCGCCTGGGGCGGTTGCCACCATAAAATCCGCAGAGCGGCGGCAAAAATCCCCAGGGACAGCAGCCATCCCCAGGGGCGGATATAGCCCACCTGGGAGAGGAAAAATTCCAGCATCGTCATCTGCGGCGTCTCTATCCCCTTCAAAAAGTCCTCCCTGCCCTGGGGTTTCGGGGGCTGATAGATCAGCTTCAGGGCCCGTTTCAATTCCTCGTCACCCATAAAAATCCCTCCGGTTCAGTTGTTTTCGAAGATGTTCCAAGGCGCGCCTCTCCTGGCGGTAGACCGCAAAACGGGAAATGCCCAGAATTTCAGCGATTTCCGCAACGGGCATCTCGTTGGTATACCGCAGAAAAATCAGCTCCCGCTCCTCCTCGGGCAGCCGCTCCAGGGCCTGCTCCAAAGCAATGCGGACGGTATGCCGCTCATCCCGGTCCTGGGAGGGGATTTGTTCCGCCTGCTCCAGGGGGACGGCCTGCCTTGCGCGGTAGAAATCCGTGCAGAGGTTGCGGGCGATGGTGTAGAGATAGTGGCGATGGTGGTTCCGACACCGAGACCTATGCAGTGTACTACCACTCCAACTATGGATCTGACGAACGGAAAACCGGCGGACGCTATGAGGAGAACGACAAAGTCGAGGTTCGCGACAACGATTGGTGGGACCGTGACAACTACCGTTTCCTGGGTTGGAACACAGAGAAAGACGGCAGTGGCGAAGACTACGACCCCAATGATACGTTCCGGATGCCGGATGAGGATGTGCATCTGTACGCCCAGTGGCGGCGGATGGCGAGCGATCCCAGCGACAGCGGCACCGACCGCTATCTGAACACCGAGGACCATGTCCAGTACATGACCGGCTATCCCGACGGCACCTTCGGCCCCAGCCAGAACATGACCCGCGCCGAGGCTGCGCAGATGTTCTATGCGCTGCTGCTGGACAAGAACGTGGCCCACACGGTCAGCTTCTCCGATGTGCCCGCGGATGCGTGGTATGCGGAGGCGGTGAACACCCTGGCCTCTCTGGGGATGATCAACGGCTATCCCGACGGCACCTTCCGTCCGGACGCCCCCATCACCCGTGCGGAGTTCTGCGTCATCGCTCTGGCCTTCGCCTATGAGCCGGAGGACTTTGACTGCGATTTCCGGGACGTGTCCACCCGCGACTGGTTCTATGACTATGTGGCGCAGGCCACCAGCTACGGCTGGATCTCCGGGTCCGACCGCAGCTTCCGTCCCAACGAGTGCATCACCCGTGCGGAGGTCTCCGTGATCGTCAACAACATGCTGGGCCGCGTGGCCGACGAGGACTACATCGACCGGCATGAGGACGAGCTGAACACCTTCCCGGATGTGACCAGCTCCTACTGGGCCTACTACTCCATTATGGAAACCACCAACAGTCACGATTACACCAAGAGCAACGGAACAGAGAATTGGCGCTGAGCGCCGCAGCTCTGTTTCAACAGAACCAATGAGCACCAGGTCCGCTCGCCCTAATAGGGCGAGCGGACCTCAGTTTGTCGAAGAAATCTGTGCAGAATAAAATCCGCTGAAACCAGGTAGGTTCCAGCGGATTTTTCAGGTGGCGAAGGTTCCCCTTCAGCATCCAATGCCTGAGCCTGTTCGCTCAGCCGTCTGCGGCCGTCTCTTCCGGGCCCGCGCATGAATTATTTCAGGGCTTCATAGACCAACTTGCTCACCTGGGCGACAGCCTGGATGCCCTCGGCGTCGTCAGCCAGATCGCCGGTAAACATGGAAATCACATACCGCCGTCTATCGGGCAGAGTGAAGATGCCCACATCGTGCTGGATGCCGAACAGATCGCCGGTCTTGTTGGCCACCAGGACAGTGTCCGGTTTCAAATGCTGCTTATCCTCCTCCGGTGCGTAGGAGGGGACGGCCGGGATCAGCGCGGGCAGTTTGTTGCGGCACTGCTGATGTTCCAGAATGTCCACCATCCGCTGGGAGATCTCCGGGGAGATAAACTCACCCTTGGCCAGCTGAACCAGCAGCCGGCCCGCTTCACCGGCGCACATGTAGTTGTTCCGGCCCGCCTGAATGGCGGCAAAGTCCAGCATCTTCCGCATGAGCGTGGTGTGGGGCAGTCCCATCTCCCGACAGAACTGGTTGACCCGGTCAATCGTCAGAATATCCATAATCTCATTGGTGGCGGAGTTGTCGCTGAGAACAATCATCAGCCGGGCCAGAGTGGCCACACTGGGCGCGTAGTCCGGGTCCAGCTCAAAGAGAATGCCGGTGCCGCCCACCCGGTTCTCCGGAGCGATGGGGCGTCTGGCCTCCCAATCTACCCGGCCCTCCGCCACATCTTTCAGCAGCAGCGCCAGCATGGGGATTTTAATGACGCTGGCCGACGGAAAGACGCGGTCGGGGTTGATCTCAAAGACCTCATCGGTGTCCAGAACATGGATGTAGAGCCCCACGGTGCCCCGCAGATGGGCGAGAAGTTCATAGATGGCCTGCTGTGGAATTTGTTTCATAACCGATCCCTCCAGATCAAAAAATGTGGCGTTTCAAGACAGAAGCGTGCTTAGAGAATGAAGCATTCCGCAATGACTACCAGCAGAGTTCCCGGAATAATGGCCATATAGGCCAGCTTCATCATGGGCTTGATATCCTTGGCGTGGGCCAGGCCCATCTGACCGATCATATCCAGGCCGGGATAGGCGAAGGAAGTAATCTGACTGCCCACCAGAACAATGGTGGCCCAGAGGGACATGGATACGCCGAGATCTCCCAGGAAGGGGTGAAACAGGGTGTCGATCATCATGGCCTGGGCTACGGCGGCGCCGTTGATGCCGAAGATGCCGATAAAGGTGACGATAATGGCAAAGCCGACCACACCGCCCACGGTGATGTAGGGCTCCACCAGATCCACCAGGGCGTCAAAGCCGCCGGACTCGGTGACAAAATTCAGGAAGGGATTAAACAGCAGGAACATAAAGAAGATCCAAAACATCTTGCCGCAGCCTTCCATCATGGCGTCGATCACTTTTCCGGGAGACATGCCGCCCACCACGCCGGTAATCAGCGAGGCCGCGATCATGACCAGAATAACGAAGGCAGCGCCGCCGTTGGTGGCGATGCCCCAGACCACCATAGCGAGCATCACCAGGGCAAAGGCGAGGGTGGCGGACACTGTGGCCTTGGAGATCTGGACCGGCGCGTCGGGGATAGCGGGCTGCTCCACGGCCTCATCCTCAAAGTGCTCTTTCCCCTGAGTCTGCTTCTGGATTCGGACAGCCATGATGTAGGTGCCGATCCACATGACCACCGCCACGGGAAGGCCGGCACACAGCAGCGCCCGGGGGTAGCTTAGACCGGTAATCTGCATCAAAGTGACCATGGGGGGGCCGAAGGGACTGAGGAACAGACCCGTCTGTCCGGCGCCCTGGAAGATCACCGCCAGGGTGGAGGGGGTCAGCCCCACTGCCGCCACCAGGGGGATCACAATTGGGGCGATGATCGCGTTGGCTCCGGCCAGGGTGCCAAGCAGGGTGACCAGCACGATGGAAGACACCATAGTGGCCAGGATCGCCCGCTTTTGGGTCTTCACGCCAATTTTCTGCATGAGAAGATGCACAATGTTTTCGGCCACACCGGTCTTACGCAGCACCACTCCGAGGCCGGAACCCAGCATGATGATAAAGCCGACCAGGGCCAGGAAGGAGCCCATGGACTCATAGACCACCGTACCAAGGGAGCCGATGGACTGACCGCTGAGGATGGCGCCCAGCAGTACACAGATGCCCACATTGACAATGGGATGCATGTTCTTCTGGAAAGCCAAAATAATGTACAAGACCAGAGGAGCCAGACCTAAGATAGGTGGAAGGTTGAAAATCATAACCGTTCTCCTTTCGTGTATCGGGACACACAGTTGATTGGAACACCAAGCCAGTCCGCCGATTGGAGGGCAGTCTTGGTTTCGGGACACACAAAGCCTGCCTTCTCTCCACACCTCCTTTTCTTAGCTGCCCCGACCGGGGCGTCCCTGTGGCCCAGCCGGGCGGTCACTCTTTCCCTCGCAGCAGGACACGGCCCCGGCGGGCGGCGGTCTGTACCCCCCGCTCCAGCGCCAGCTCTCCTCCGACGAAAACGTAATCAATGCCCTGCGGCTTCACCGCGGGCTTAAGATAGGTGGATCGGTCCTCCACCTGTTCCCAGGTAAAGACGGTCAGGTCCGCCTGCATCCCCGCTTTGATCCAGCCCCTGTCCCGCAGGCCCAATACCGAGGCGGGCAGACCGGTCATCTTATACACCGCCGTCTCCAGCGGCAGCAGCTGCTTTTCCCGGACGGTCTGCAGGAAGCGGGGGAACGTGCTGAAATTCCGTGGGTGGAACCGATGATGGGCTGCCGCGGCATACTCATAGCTGACTCCGTCGCTTCCCACGGAAATATGGGGATCCCGCATGATTCGGCACACATCGTCCGGGTCCATGGTAAAGTAGATGCAGGATACAGAGCCGCCGCACTGAGCCAGACAGTCCGCCGCCGCTCTCTCGGGGGACAGATCCCGCTCCTGGGCGATTTCCGACAGTGTGCGTCCGTCGCACTCCGGCAGCGCGCCGTGGGTGTCCACCACCAGCACCGCCTCGGGGCCGCCCCGCCGTTCCAGCTCCCGCCGGATGTCCTCCAGCAGGCGCTGAGAGGGATTTTGCGCCCGGCGGACCAGTTGGGTCACACCGCCGTCATGGGCCCACCCAGGGGCCAGGGCGGAAAGCCCGGTGGAGCCCGCAGTATAGGGGTACTGGTCGCATGTGACCCGGATTCCGGCTTGTCGGGCATGCTCCAGCCGATCCAGCAGCGCGCCGCTGCGCCCCCACTGGGGCCGGCCCATCAGTTTCAGATGGGAGATCTCCAAGTGAACCCCGGAGCGCCGGGCCACCTCCAGCATCTCCTCTACCGCGTCAAACAGCCCTGTGCTCTCACTGCGCATATGGACACTCAGAATGCGGTCCCGGGCGGCCAGCACCCGCGCCAGCCCCACCAATTCCTCCCGGTCTGCAAAGCTGCTGGGGGGATAAATCAGTCCCAAGGACATGCCGAAGGCCCCCTGCTCCAGCATTCGATCAAGCAATCTCTCCATTTCAGCCTGTTCCTTGGGGGTGGGCGGACGCATATCAAAGCCCATCACCGCTCCCCGAAGTGTGCCATGCCCAATGAGAGCACCGTAGTGAATGGCAGGGGGATGCTGGGCCACCCGGGCGGCATAGTGTTCCAGGTCCGGGTCCTCCAGGTCCGCCTGGGCCACGCTGGCGGGGAGCGCGGCGTTATAAAACCGTGCCAGCTCCTCCCGGCGCCGCGGCGGAGCGGGGAGGTGGGAGATGCCGCAGTTGCCCGTAATCTCCAGCGTGACCCCCTGAAAGAGCTTGCTTTCCGGGTTCATGTCAGAAAGAAGCGGAATGGTGTCTGAATGGGTATGGATATCAATAAAGCCGGGGGACACTATCTTGCCGGTCACGTCCAGCACGCGGCGGCATTCTCCCTGGAAGTGGGGCAGGACAGCGGCAATTTTCCCATCTTGGATACACACATCCCCCTGAAAGCTGGACTGTCCGGTGCCATCGGCTACCAGCCCGCCCTGGAGCACATAGTCAAACATACGTGGACCTCCTTATCTCCTTAAAAAATGCAAAAAATCCCTATGATACCCGCCACGCACTTGTGGCAAAATCATAGGGACCCTACTCGGTTGGAGACAGGGGGAAATACCCGGCCTCCGCGAATAAAATCAAATTTTCAATTATAACAGCCCTCAAGTATGAGGGGACAAACTGTCTTCTCCTGTCTGGTGGGTCAGCAGTTTATTCTGGGCATCCCTCAAAATGGTGGCGATGGCCCGCCGGGAATCTCCCAAATAGCGCCGCTGCACATCCCGGACCATATCGTCCACATCGGTGCGCAGATTCCGCCCTACAATCAGAGAGCGCAGGAACTGGTTTGTCAGCCGGCAGACGGTGTTGAATTCCGCGGCAAAAATCTCTCCGCTTTGGGCGTCCACCAGAAAAGAGCCCATCAGGGACTGATGCACTTTGGTGATGGGGTTTCGGCTTCCGGTTTTGGAGAGGCCGACCACACACAGCGCATCCCTGGGAAGGGTCTCCACGGCTACCTCCTCCTCAAGCTGGAGATTTTGACTGTTTTGATTATACATAATGACAGCTTTTTTGTCAAGCTTCACATCGTGCGGGCAGCTTTGGCCGCCGGGGAGTGGGGATTTGCCGCCGCGCTCCTGGATTTTGTCGTAGGCATCCTTCAGGCAGACCTGCAGCGTCCGCCCGCCTATCCCCAGATAGGTGCGGTCCAGCTGCTGCAGGATATCCTCCAATTGAGTATATATACACCGTCCCACCAATAATTGGCGCAGATATTCACTGGTAACGGCGCAGACCAGATTTGCCTCCGCATCCTGGATGATCCCGGTATCTCGCAGAAAGGTAAATGTCACCAAAAGCAGATCATACTGAACGGCGATGGGGGTGGCCGACGAGGGACGGGCCATTCCGGCCGCAAAAATCAACTCTGATGGATGGCTCATGGGCAGCGTCCCCCCTCCACAATATTGTCTCCCATTGTAATTGCTTTGTTTCTTGTTTGTCAAGTGCGCGGCCATATTCCAAATGCTGAAGTGGTTTTTGCGCTGAAGGGCCCGCTTCCCCCGGATTTGCCGGCGCCCGCCTCTCCCGCTGTACATTTATTCAAACCTCCAAAATATGATACATCATTTTCATTTACTTTTACTGATTGAAAATATATTTTCAGTTTGCTATAATGGGCACAACAAATCCAAGGGTGGTGTTCTTATGGGCCGTGCTGCCGAGCCAAAACTTTCCCTGTCCCAGCAGCTGCGCAGGTCCCGAGAAGCGGACCCCGCTTTTGCCCGTGCCCACCGCACGGTTCAGATTATCATGGGGACGTGGGCCGCAATTCTTCTATTGGACCGGGTTTTCGGCGTCATTCAGGGGGCCTACACTGACGGTCAGCTGCCGATCATGCTTCTGGGGGGAGCGGCCTTGATGGGAGTGGCCTGGCTTGGGACCCGAGGCCATCTCCAAGGGGCCATGATGGTTCTTCAGATCAACTTGGCGGTGTTCCTGCTGCAGTTTGCATCCATCTGCTTTTTCTATCGGGAGAGCACCTCTCTGTGGACCGTGCTGTTCTATGGGGCGGCTGTGGGAGGGATGATCGCCTGTTCCTTGGTCTTCTTTTTCAATCGGGAGGTGGATGCCTACCGCCGGACCATCTGGCAGTGGAAGCATGCCCGGCATAGGAGCTCCCCCCGCCGTATGCTGCCCACAGGCCGCTCCGGCCGGGTTGAAAAACAATAATCCGTTCAGACTCTGTGAGAAATTTCCGTTTCAGGTTTTCTTTTTGCTGGCTTCCTTTTATAATGATGAAAAGAAACGCCGCGCTTTTCAATGCGGCAGGTTTGAAAACGTCTGTGAAAGGGAAGCTGCGCTATGGAACAGAGCCGAGATATGGTTACACAAATTCGGACCCAGTATGGTTCCTTTACCAAAAGCTATCAAAAGCTGGCCGATTTTATTTTGGAAAATCTAAACGAGGTGGCTTTTTTCTCGATCAATGAACTCAGTCAGAAGGCGGGGATCAGTCCGGCCACCATCACCCGCTTTACCCGCCGTCTGGGATTTCAGGGATACCCGGACTTTCAGCGGAGCGTCTATGAGTATCAAAAGGAACTCGCCCCCTTTGGACAGCTCAAGTCACTGATCCGCCGGGAGGGAGCGGCGAAGGAGAACAGTCCTGATTTGCTCCAGTGGACCATTCAAAACAACATCCATCTGCTGGAAGCGCTGTACAACTCTCGGCTTCACGAGGCCTTCTATCGGGCTACCGAGATCCTGCAGCAAGCCCGGATCATCTACATTGCCGGAATGCGCTCCTCCTATGCCACCGCCTACTATCTGGGTTTTATGCTGCAGCAGATGCGGGACAATGTGCGCCTGCTCCCCACATCAGTCTGCGATTTTCCCACCGTACTCAGCGACGTGCGGGCCGAGGACTGCCTGGTGGTGGTCTCCTACGCCAAGTACACCCGAAGCTCCTACGACCTCGTCTCTCACTTTCACCGTGTGGGCTGTAAAATCGTAGCCATCACGGACTCGCTTACATCCCCTATCGCACGCAAAGCGACCGAGGTGCTCATCGCGCCCAACGGCGGAAATTTTTCCCCCGTGGGCGCCATCAGCCTGTGCAACTGCTTTATCACCTCTCTGGGTCAGTTGAATACCCAGCAGTCTCTGGAGCGGATGGAACGACAGGATCAAATCGCCTTGGAACATCAGGTCTACCTCTGATGGCGGCTTCCGCTCCTTTTTCCAGTATTTTTGTGTCCGCAGACAACGCCGGCAGTCGGCGGATGCAAAGATAATAAATGCCTGTCCAACTGGAAATTGCAAACGAAAAAGGAGATGGAAACTATGATTTTTGGGCTGCATCCCCTGTTTGGCTTCCTGCCCTTGCTGCTCTACATCGTGCTGATGCTGATGGGCAAGGACATGAACGTGTCGGTCCTCCTGTGCGTGATTTTAGGCGCCATTCTGACGGGGGAGACCATCACAGGTTTTGCCGACACGCTCTATGCATCCCTGGGTTCCTTCTGTGCCCTGATCGGCTTCATTATTGTACTGGGTTCCGGACTGGCCGAGGTGCTGTCTCGGACCAAGGTAGCGCACAATCTGGTGTACATGGTGATCAACCGGTTTAAGCTGAAGAGCAAAAAGATGGCCATTTTGATCTCCATGGTAACCTCTACTCTGCTGGTATCCCTGCTGGGGACTCTGGCTGGCTCCAACGCCATCATCGCCCCCATCCTGATCCCAATTGTGGCCAGCGTGGGGCTGACCCCCTCTACTTTAGGTGTGATCCTCCACGGCGCCGGAGCCACCGGCCTGTATATCGGTCCCTTTGTGCCTCCGGTGGTTACTATCATGGGTCTGACCGGGCTATCCTATGGGGAGTATTTAATGACAGCAGGCATCCCTCTGGCTGTCATTGTGTGGGGCTCCACGTTCTTCATGGCCTGCCGCACCCAGCGGAAGACCGAGGGGAAAGAGGCCTATGACGAGTCGGAGAACAACGACGTCTCCTTTACCCCCGACGCCCGGTGCAATCGGGCCACCCTGGCCTTTATCCTGGTGATGGTGGTCATGCTGGGCTACGGCCTGGTGGTTGGGGCCGGAGCCAGCTATGCCATCCTGGTTATGATGGTGGCCTCTATCGTGGTGGGCCTGGTGGGCGGTCTGTCCTTCCAGGACTCCCTCAGCGCCATGATTCAAGGTGGCGCCAAGATGTTCTGGATGTTCTTCATGTTTGTCCTGTTTGAGCCCTTCCTGAACTACGTCAGCGCCTCCGGCGCCTTCGACGCAGTGTGCGAGCTGATGCAGCCTCTCATCGATGTGGGAGGAGAAGTGGTCTTCCTCATGCTCAGTGCCGCTGTGGGCGTATTCGGAATCTCCGGGACCGGCGTGGCTCAGGCACAGATCATCCACGAGCTGTTCCTGCCCATGGTGCAGTCCCTGAATATCGCCATGCCCATCTGGGCGCTTGTGGTGCTGGTTGGCTGCCAGGTTACCTTCTTTGTCACTCCCACTGTGGATATGGTGGGACAGATGGGGCTGGCACGCTCCAAAAACATCAAAGCCATGCTGGCCAACGGCTGGGTTCTGACCATAATCACATTTATTTACGTGCTGATACGCGCCATCCTATACACCATGCAGTGACTTCGTTTCAGAACAGGAGATGAATCGTATGACAAACTTTGCTCTGCTTCAGACCGATATCGCCTTTTGCCAGCCGGAAGTCAATTTCCAGCGGGTCAGGGAATTGTTTGCACAGGCCATGGCCAAGGATCCCCGTCCTGATGTGGTGGTCCTGCCCGAGGACTGGTCGGCGGGCTTCTCCGATGAGATGTTCCACCACATGGAGGACTATGTAGAGCCGGAAAACGGCCCCTCGGTCACGGTTTTGAAGGAGTTGGCCCAGAAATACCATGTGTGGGTGGTGGGCGGCTCCATCGCCACACTGCACGCCGACGGCAAAATGCGCAACACCACCTTCCTGATCAACCGGGAAGGGGAGATCGTAGGCGACTACAGCAAGATGCATCTGTACAGTGACATGGACGAACATGTCCCCTTTGCCAATGGAGACAAGATGGAAGTCTATGATACCGAGCTGGGGCGCCTGGGTATGATGATCTGCTATGATATCCGTTTCTGTGAACTGGCCCGCACCTACGCATTAAAGAAGGCGGATGTGCTGGTGGTCACCTCCGATTTCCCTAACCCCAGAGTGAACCACTGGCGCACCCTGCTCATGGCCCGGGCCATTGAAAATCAGATGTATGTGGTGGCCTGCAACCGGGTGGGTGAGAGTCCCATGGGCACCTACTGCGGCCACTCCATCATCATCGATCCGTGGGGCGACGTGATTGCCGAGGGCGGGGACGGACAGGAGATCGTCACCGGCTCCATCGACTATACCAAGACCCGGGAGGTCCGGGACCTGATCCATATGTTCCGGGACCGGCAGCCTGCCCTCTACGGTGACACGCTGACGAAACCCATCAGCTGACAAGACGGGACTGGCCGCCTGTTCTGGGCGGCCAGTTTCCGACAGGCCGGATTTCGTCTGTCACATTCTTTGGAAAGAAGGTTTTGTATGAAAGTGGATCCTTCCCGCTACTTGGAATTTCGCAGAGATCTCCATCGACATCCTGAGCTGAGCAATCAGGAGATAGAGACTACCCGGCGCATTCGGGACTTTCTGGCCCGGGACGGATTGGAGCTGCAGAGCTTCCCCGATTTAAACGGAGGGTTTGTCCGCATCAATTCCGGCCATGCCAGGACCCTGTGCCTGCGGGCGGATATTGACGCCCTTCCCATGACGGAGCAGACGGGCGCCCCCTACGCCTCTGTCCACGAGGGAGTTATGCACGCCTGCGGGCATGATATGCATACTGCCGTTGCAGCCGGAGTGGCCTGCGAGTTGAACCGGGTCAAGGATCAGCTGAAATGCAACATTGTGGTGCTCTTTCAGCCCGCGGAAGAGGCAAATCCCAGGGGGGGAGCCCGTCCGGTCACAGAGACGGGCTTTCTGGAGCAGCAGCACATTGATGAGATGTACGGCATGCATATGTGGCCCTCACTCCCGGTGGGGGATGTCGAACTGCGGCCCGGGGCCATCATGGCCGCCTCTGACCGATTCCACATTGAGGTCCACGGTCTGGCGGCCCACGTGGCAGAACCCCATTTAGGGGTGGACGCCATTCTCATCGGCTCAGAAATTGACTGTGCGCTGGTGCAGAAACTCCGCCGGGAGGTCAATCCCTTTGACTCCGTCTCCATTGCCGTCGGTTCCTTTCAGTCTTTCGGCCGGTACAACGTGGTCTGTGACCATGTGGCTCTGGACGGTACGGTGCGTACGATCCGGGAGGAGACCCGCCGTTACCTTCACAAGCGCATCCAGGAAATTCCGCAGCAGATTGCCGCGTCCTATGGAGGACAGGCCCAGGTGACCATTCAAATGGGATACGGCGTCCTTAATAACTCCCCGGAGCTGTTCCGTCGCTTTTCCGAGCATGCCATTCAACTGCTGGGGCGGGAGCATGTCCACACGGACATCCACCCCAGCTTGATTGGAGAAGATTTCTACTATTTCAGCCAGCAGGTCCCCTCCCTGTACTTTCATATCGGATGCGAGGCGGAGTATCCGTTACATAACAACTCCTTCCTGCCCAACGAGAAAGCGCTGGACGTGGGCATCGACCTGATGACAGATTATTTCTTAGCCCAGTCCTGATTGGATGTCCTCGCGCGTCTGACTGCCCTTTCGTTTCTGTCGGGGACAGCGGCCGCCTTTCCCCGTAATCAAGCCGGCGCCCCTGTTCCCTGCGGGTGCGTAAAAACAGCGAAGCGGCGCACACAAATTTTAGTTTCTCTATTTCAATCCCTGATTTTTCTCTGAACACCAATGATTCGCCCCTGATTTCGGCCATTTTCCCAGAATCAGGGGCGTACATTATAGGGCCATCAGAAAGGAAAATGCCGGTGAGCGCAGCAGCACTTGACTCCATCTGCGTTTCAGCTTTACGGCATTTCGTCTCTGCGCAGCCTGCCCAGCGCTCCGCCGGGATGGCAGCGCACATATTGAACCGCATCCCAGTTCTTTTCCACTTGGAGCGCAACAGAAAGAGCTTGAAGCGTCAGGATTTCTGCCAGAATCGAGTTGCGGGGGGCGCGGTTTAACGGACCGCCTTCTGTTCGGAATGCTGCGGCACAGCTTACAAATTCCAGCGCATAGCCCCGCACAAAACGACGCCACAAATGAATCGCCCGCAGCTGTTGGGGCTGTCACTCTGTGAATTTCATTCTGTGATATTGTGTTATGGCAAATCAGGACGTTTGCTTTCAGTATTTTCCTTCCATATGGGTAAAATAAGAACCACTTCGAGCATTGGAGGGAAATACTATGGAGACACGA
>NZ_JACJJE010000003.1 GCF_016899775.1 Pseudoflavonifractor capillosus | reverse complement strand
AGCTGGCCCAGCACGGGATCGACTGTACTGGCAAAACGGCCCGCCAGCTCCAAAACCACGACTACGACCAGTACGATCTGCTGATTGGGATGGACCGGGAGAATCTGCACGATATGTACCGCATCTGCGGCGGCGATTTCGATGGGAAGATGCACCTCCTGATGGAGTACGCAGGCCAGCCAGACCAGGAGGTAGCCGATCCCTGGTACACCGATGATTTCGAGACCACTTGGCAGGATGTACTGGCAGGGTGCCAGGGGCTGCTTAGGCATCTTATGGTGGAAGGAGAAAAATGAGCGTGTTGATGAATTCAGGTGAGTACCTTGCTATTGTCGAGCAGGTCAAGAGGGAAATCAAAGTTGCTCAGTATCACGCTTCTGTCCAGGTAAATACTGAGATGGTGTTGCTCTACCACAGTATCGGCTTGGTCATTAACGAGCATAAAGCCTGGGGCAATAAATTCGTCGAAAACCTGGCTGCAGATATCCGGCGAGAATTTCCGGGCAGCAAAGGCTACTCCGTGCGCAATCTGAAGTATATGGCTAAATTCGCCCAGACCTATCCAGATCGGGGATTTGTGCAGACGGTGTCTGCACAAATCCCTTGGTCACATAATATAGCAATTCTGGACAAGGTAAAAGATCCCGAAGAAAGAATTTGGTACATTCAGAAAACTAAAGAAAACGGCTGGTCCCACAACGTACTGATCCACCAGATTGAGAGCAGATTATATCAACGTCAGGTGCTGGCAGACAAAGTTTCTAACTTTGAAAACCGACTTCCCTCCCCACAGAGTGAACTGGCTGTGCAGACAATGAAGGACCCATATATTTTCGATTTTATTCCCTTCAAGGAAGATATGGTGGAACGGGATATTGAGCAGGCACTGGTTAGGGATGTGACCAAGCTCCTGTTGGAGCTTGGTACCGGCTTTGCCTTCCTTGGAAATCAATATCATCTTAATGTAGGTGGTGACGATTTTTATATTGATCTTCTGTTCTACAATTTGAACTTACGTTGCTATATGGTGATCGAGCTGAAGACCGGGGAATTCAAACCAGAGTATGCTGGTCAGCTTAACTTCTACCTTTCAGCAGTAGATGGAATTTTGAAGAAGGAACAGGACAACCCCTCCATCGGTCTGCTGCTCTGCAAGAGCAAGAATGACTTGGTAGCGGAGTACTCCCTCAAAGATATGAGCAAACCTATCGGTGTCAGCGCATATCAGATCACTAGCAATTTACCGGAGGAACTGGGAAAGCAATTGCCTTCCATAGAAGATATTCAAAAGCGCATTGCAGGAAATGATTGAAAAAATACTTTTTGATTATATATAGAAAGAGGCCATATTTCGTTCTAATGTCTTTATTGTGTATTGAATAGGAGGGAAAGTATGGCTGGTACTAAAATAATTGGGATACTTACAAAGTATATTCCATTTATAGGAATATTGGTGCTGCACATTTTTTCTCTATACCGTGGAGCAACAACAGTTACGGATGAGATAAACCGTAATATACAAATTTGGACAGATACACTAATTATTAGTGCCATTATTGGCTCAATCTGCAGTTTGTTGGTTTTAGATTTGCTTAATATATTGATAACCGGGAAGACCCTAAATATTGTCCAAGATGTTTTGGAAAAAACTAGTCAAGATGCCGCTGTTATGTATAATGGAATGGTTGTAAGTTCACTTTTTCTCCCTGTAGTTTTTATAATAAATATGATTTACATAACTACGGGAAATCGCTTGTTTTTAAGTATAACAGCCATTCTGGTTACTCTTTGGAGTATTGGAATTATAATCAATATTTCTGCCGCCTATCTTGAAATGAACCACAAATATTCTCACCCTGTTATTTCTAAACTAACTGATTCTGTGATTCTTTCTGTGATTATTTGTATGATTCAGATTTTAATCACGCGAACAAATTGGGTGGGGTATATCTATAATAGTATTTACAAACCTGAAAATGAATTCTTTTTAACGCTTGGACTAATTATAGTGTTGTGCTATTTTCTCGCCATTGCTTTCTGCCATTTCTCTAATGTCTATTGTTTGGTTAGCCTTGGATTTATCAGACGGGATCTCGGTAAGATTCAGAAGAAAATTGACTACATACAAAAAAGAAAAGAGAACCAAGAAGCACTCTTGCGTCAAACAACACAAGATATAGATGAGAAAGGGGCACAAGGGAATTTTATTAAAATAATCGGATTAATTGTCCCCTTTTATATTATTCACATAAAAACATATGTCTTGGAAAGATTTTGTGCTGTATCATACCTGTTGTCATTATTAAATTTGAGAATTACAAAACTGTTTAGCGGCTTATTAGAGCCAGATCGAATCAGAATTAACCGTATTCGTTTCTGCTTGGTTACAGCTGTTGTGGAATTACTATCGTTAGATTTCATTCTATTCATTTATTTTGAGAATCATGCCCCTTGCTTAAAATTTTTTGAATTGCTGTCTACCGTAATTATTATCCCTATTTTACTATCTTGGCTTGGGGAGCTAAAATCAAAAGCGAACGGAAAAAATAGGTCTGGAATGGAGATAGAATAAAGCTGAACCTTATGATCAGAAATGTGAAAAAAGGTAAATCCATACCCGATTAAAAAGAGGTTATTCATCTGATGAAGCATATTATTAGTTCGCACGGTAGATTTTGCTTGCTTTATTTGATCTCAATGGACAGTTACAAACAAAAATAGGGCTGAATATCTTCTTTCCTCTCCCTTTTGAAATATCTAGATTGTCGTGGCTGGACACAAAAAAGGACACGACTTACGTCGTGTCCTTTTTTGTGGGTTACGCCGCCCGCAGGGCGGCTCCACCCTTCAGGATTTCAATGCTCGGGGCGGCAGAGCCGCCCCTGCGCCGAGGTTTTGCCTGCGGCAAAACGCTCGTACGGCGCACCCGCGCCGCCGGCCAGAAGGCCGGTTGGGTAGTTCCCTCTCGCGTGTCTGCATCATAGTCCGCATTTCAAACATCCATTTTAACCGTCCCTTCTACAAAAAAGGTACTGTTTGGCATTGTGCCGAACAGTACCTTTTTCTTTGGACTCTATGGAGGCGGCAAAACCGCTCCTTACCCTCCCTGGGGCGCTCCTCCGGCCGATCCAAACGCCCTTGCGGCTCTGGCGTCTTCGGCTCTCCGGTCTTCAATCGCCTCTTTCAGAACGAGTTCCTTCACCTTCATCAGCCGGATGGTGTTGGAACGCTCATTCTCATCCAGCTTCATGGAGATATAGCGGATGCTCTCCTCCATCTGAGGAATTTTCACATACTCCAGGGCGTTCACCCGGCGGCGGGTCTTTTCAATCTCCTGGGCCAGGAGCTGGCTGGTCTTTTCGATCTCCGCCAGCTTGAGCATGTCCTGAAACACTTGGGACAGGGCATCCACCGCGTCGTCCAGCTCGCCGCTGGTCTGGGCAAAGCCGTAGGGGTAGACCTCCCCGGGGTCCTGGCTTTTTGTCTTGAACTGGTACCGGGGGACATCCACCGACATGACGTTCTGGAAGGTCATCTCCAGCTCCACGCCCTGCTTGGGGTACATCAGGGACTGCTCCAGCATCTCCGGGGACATGAGGGCGGAGGCCACCGTGAAGGAGGCGTGGGCCCGCATGAGCCCCTCCTCCACCCGCTTTCGCAGGGCCCGGTTCTCCCGCACCACGTCCATGAACTGCTTCATCAGCTCATCCCGCTTGTCTTTCAGCAGCTTATGGCCCCGCTGGGCGGTCTTCAATCGTCCCTTCAGCCGGGTGAGCTCCATCCGGGTGGGATTGATGGTTGTGGAAGGCATTCAAATCCCCCCTTTAATCCTTCTTGGGCAGATACTTGTCAATATACTCGGGCTTGATGCGCTTGAGCTCGCTGCGGGGCAGGATGCTTAAAAGCTCCCAGCCCAGGTCCAGAGTCTCCTCAATGGACCGGTTCTCGTCGGTACCCTGGGAGACGTAGCGCTTTTCAAACTCGTCGGCAAACTTGGCGTACAGCAGGTCGGTGGGACTCAGGGCGGCCTCGCCCAGGATGGACATGAGCTCCTTGTTCTCCTTGCCGGTGGCGTAGGCGGCAAAGAGCTGGTTCATGGTGCCCGAGTGGTCCTCTCTCGTCTTTCCCGCGCCGGTGCCCTTGTCCTTCAGACGGGACAGGGAGGGCAGCACGTCCACGGGCGGGTTGATGCCCTTCCGGTACAGCTCCCGGGACAGGATAATCTGCCCCTCGGTGATATAGCCGGTGAGGTCGGGGATGGGGTGGGTCTTGTCGTCCTCGGGCATGGTGAGGATGGGGATGAGGGTGATGGAGCCCTCCTTGCCCATCTGACGGCCCGCCCGTTCGTACAGAGTGGCCAGGTTGGTGTACAGATAGCCAGGATAGCCCCGGCGTCCGGGGACCTCCTTCTTGGCGGCGGAGACCTCCCGCAGCGCCTCGGCGTAGTTGGTGATGTCGGTCATGATGACCAGCACGTGCATGTTTTTCTCAAAGGCCAGGTACTCCGCCGCCGTCAGGGCCATGCGGGGGGTGGCGATGCGCTCCACCGCCGGGTCGTTGGCCAGGTTGGTGAACAGCACGGTGCGGTCGATGGCGCCGGTGCGGCGGAACTCCTGGACGAAGAACTCGGACTCCTCAAAGGTGATGCCGATGGCCGCAAAGACCACCGCGAAGTTGGACTCCCCGTCCAGCACCTTGGCCTGCCGGGCGATCTGGGCGGCCAGGGCGGCGTGGGGCAGGCCGGAGCCGGAGAAAATAGGCAGCTTCTGTCCCCGCACCAGAGTGTTCAGGCCGTCGATGGTGGAGATGCCCGTCTGGATAAACTCATTGGGGTAGTCCCGGGCGGCGGGGTTCATGGCCAGGCCGTTGATGTCCCGGTACTCGTCGGCCAGAATGGCGGGGCCGCCGTCGATGGGCTCGCCCATGCCGTTGAACACCCGGCCCAGCATATCCTCAGACACGCCCAGCTGGAGGGGGTGGCCCAAAAAGCGGATTTTCGATTCCGCCAGGTTGATGCCGGCGGAGTTTTCAAACAGCTGCACCACGGCGGTGTCCCCGTTGACCTCCAGCACCTGGCAGCGGCGGACGGCGCCGTTGGTGAGCTCGATCTCCCCCAGCTCGTCGTAGGTGACGCCCTGGACCCGGTTGACCACCATCAGCGGGCCGGAGATCTCCTGAATTGTCCTGTACTCCCGGATCATAGCGCACTCTCTCCCTTCTGGGCGGCGGCCTCAAGCTGGTCCTCCATCTCCCGGTCCATGGCGGCGTAGGCCTCCCGGTACTCGCCGGCGGGCACAGACTTGGCCCGGCCAATCTTCTCCCGCACGGGGACGGCAAACAGGTCGGCGATGGCCCCGCCGCGCTCCGCCGCAGCGCGGCACCGGACGTCGTAGGCCCGGATCAGGGCCAGCATCCGCTCCTGCCGGTCGTACTCCGAGTAGGCGTCGATGTCCACAAAGGAGTTCTGCTGCAAAAAGTCCTCCCGGATCATCTTGGCGGTCTCCAGCGTAATCTGGTCGGCGGCGGACAGGGAGTCCTTGCCCACAAGCTGCACAATCTCGTTGAGGCTGGCCTCCTCCTGGAGGACGCCCATGGCCCACTCCCGGTTCTGCAGGAATTCTTTGCCCAGATGCTCGTCATACCAGGGCTTCAGAGAGTCCAGATACAGGGAGTAGGAGTTGAGCCAGTTGATGGCGGGGAAGTGGCGGCGATAGGCCAGGGAGGAATCCAGGGCCCAGAACACCTTGACGATGCGCATGGTGGCCTGGGAGACCGGCTCCGACAAGTCGCCGCCCGGAGGGGACACGGCCCCCACAGCGGTGAGGCTGCCCCGGCGGTCATCCGAGCCGATGCAGGCCACGCTGCCCGCCCGCTCGTAGAACTGGGCCAGGCGGGAGCTCAAATAGGCGGGATAGCCCTCCTCACCGGGCATCTCCTCCAGACGGCCGGACATCTCTCTTAACGCCTCGGCCCACCGGGAGGTGGAGTCGGCGATGACGGCCACGGCGTAGCCCATGTCTCTAAAGTACTCGGCGATGGTGATGCCGGTGTAGATGGACGCCTCACGGGCGGCCACCGGCATGTCGGAGGTATTGGCGATCAGCACGGTGCGCTTCATCAGGGACTGGCCCGTGCGGGGGTCCACCAGCTCGGGGAACTCCCGGAGCACGTCGGTCATCTCGTTGCCCCGCTCGCCGCAGCCGATGTAGACCACCAGGTCCACGTCCGACCACTTGGCCAGGGCGTGCTGCATCACCGTCTTGCCCGAGCCGAAGGGCCCGGGGATGGCAGCAGTGCCCCCCTTGGCCACCGGGAAGAAGGTGTCCACGATCCGCTGTCCCGACTGGAGGGGGATCGTGGGGGGATACTTGTGCTTGTAGGGCCGGCCCACCCGGACGGGCCACTTCTGCATCATGGGCAGCTCTACCTGGGAGCCGTCCTCCTGCTGGAGGACATAGACCGGCTCGGTCACGGTAAAGGAGCCGCTCTGGATGGATACGATGGTCCCCTTCATCCTGGGGGGCAGCATGATTTTGTGGAGGATGGAGTCGGTCTCCTGCACGGTGCCCAGCACGTCGCCGCCGACGACCTTGTCCCCCGGCTTCACCGCGGGGGTGAACTCCCACTTCTTCTCCCGGTCCAGGGCGGGCACCTCCACGCCCCGGGGCAGGTTGTTGCTGCCGCTCACCTCCCGGATGACCTCCAGGGGACGCTGAATGCCGTCGTAGATATTTTCGATGAGGCCGGGACCCAGCTCCACGGACAGGGGGGCGCCGGTGGTGACCACCTCCGCCCCGGGGCCCAGGCCGGAGGTCTCCTCATACACCTGGATGGAGGCCGCGTCCCCGGTCATGTTCAGGATCTCGCCGATGAGGCGCTGCTCCCCCACCCGGACCACATCGGCCATGTTGGCCTCCTGCATCCCCGTGGCCACCACCAGCGGGCCGGAGACCTTGACAATTCTTCCCATAGGCTACCTTCTTTCCGCAATGTAGAAGGCAGAATGCAGGAATGCAGAATGATTCTTCTTCTGCTTCCTGTCCATCTGCATCTGCGCTGTTTCATCCACTCTGTATTTCTGCACTCTATATTTTCTTACAGAATGTCCGATTCCTGCTCTCTGCTTTCACGCTGTCTCATTCATTCTGCATTCTGCATTCTGCATTCCTGCATTCTTCATTTCCTCACAGAATGTCCGCTCCCACCGCCCGCTCCACGGCGGTCTTGATATTGGCCATCCCAATGCCCAGGGAGCCCTCCTTGCCCGGGATCAAAATGATGGCCGGGGTGAGGGCATCCTGATACCGGGCAATCTCCGGCTGGAGCTGGGCGGAGAGCTGTTCGGTGAGGTAGAGGATGGCGAAATTCTCCTTTGCCATGCGGTGGAGGGCCTGCCGGGCCTCCTCCGCATTTTCCGCGGGGCACACCTCCAGGCCCAGGGCCTGGAAGCCCAGGACGCTGTCCCGGTCCCCGATGACGCCGATTCGATACATCTTCCTCCACCTCCGTTACACATAGGTCTCCCGCAGCCGCTCCCGGATGGCGGCCCCGTCCAGGCCCGCCCGCCGGGAGGCCAGGATGGTGCGGATGGCGGTGAGCTCCGCCTCCTTGGCGTACAGGTAGGCGATCACCGTCTCCTCCCCGAAGGGGACCCGCTTGGCGTCGGAGACGTACCGGGTGACGGCATTGTCGCACTCCCGCTCAAAGGCGGTGAGGGGGCCCCCCGCCGGGCGGGCCGCCTTGGCCCCCAGCTGGGCGGCCTCGGCCAGGGGGCCGGTCTGGAACAGACTGCCCAGGTCCTCCCCCCGTGCGGCAGCCAGCGCCTTCTCCGACACATTGCCCCCGGGCAGCAGCACCTGGAGGAGGAAATCGCTCCCCTTCTCCATCCGGGCCACCCGGACGGCGGTGCGCAGGTTGGCCGCGTCGATACACAGACGCACATAACCCTCTAAAAACGAGCTCTTGCAGTCCCGGGCCAGCTGGGCCATCTCCTCAAAGCAGGCCCGGTCCAGGGCCACGTCGGAGCGCTGGGGGTCCCCCGTCTCCTTCAAAATGGCCCGGGCCTCCTGGACCGCCCGCTGAAAGGCGGGGCTGACTCCGGACAGGTTCTCCTTCTGGTACCCGTCCGCCAGCAGCTCCGGGTCATACCGCCCGCCGGTTGAAAGGAGCCGGCGGGCATCTGCCCCCATGGCCTCCCCCTTCACCAGGGCCTTGGCGTTGTGGTAGTCGTACTTCATCTGAAACAAGTCAGCCACCCTGGGGTCGGGGACCGCCCCCCGGATCTCCCCAAAGGTCTCCGCCCGGGTCTGGGCCAGCAGCCCCTCCAGGCTTTGGCCGGAGACGCCGTCCGTCCCGCCGTATCCGCACTCGGAGAGGACCTTCAGGGCCTCCCCCTCGTCCCGGGCGTCGATCATCCGGTCCATGCGCTCCCGGGTGAGCATCCGGTTCTCCATGGCGTGGATGCGGGCGGAGATGGTCAAGTAATCCGTATCTCTTTTACGGGACAAAATACCACCCCTTTCGGGTCTGTCCGGCCGGCCGCCTGCGGCGGCCGGCCCGTTAAGCACCAAACAAGATCTCCGCCGCCGGCTTTTCCAGCTTCTCCCGCTGGATGCGGAGCATGGATTCGAAGGAGCAGTTGACCTCCACCGGGCCGTCCACCAGGATGAAGCCGCCCCGGATGGGCCGGGTCTCCTCCGACAGGGTCAGAAGGCCGGTGCCCGTGATCTGGGCGGTGGCGTTGTTCACCATCTTGCCCAGGAAGGCCCCCACCTTGGAGTCGGTGAGGGAGTCGGGCAGCTCGGGGGCCACCTCTTTCACCAGGGCCTCGTTGGCGGCCACCACCACCGCCTTGCCGATGCGGCTGCGGTCTTTCTGGGAGAAGATGAGCTGCTCCCGTCCGGTGGTCACCGCCCGGAGCACCAGGGCGGTGAGGAGCTGGATGTACTCCTCATCGGGGAGGGTGCAAAGCCGCTCCAGCGCCTGGTCAAAGGCCTCAGTGAGGACCTCCTGCTTGGCGGAGAGCTCCAGCTTCCGCCGCTCCATCTGGGCCGCGGATTTTAGGCGCTCCAGGCGCTCCGCCGCCGCACGCTCACCCCGGGCAAGGATCTCTCCCCGCTCCTTGTCCGCCTGGGCCTGAGCCTGGGCCTGGAGCGCGGCGATCTGCTCGTCGGTCTGGGCGTTCATGGCCGCGATCTCCCGGTCCGCGTCCTCCTGGATACGGGCCGTAATTTTTTCCATTCCGTCCATGGGCTCACCTCATCAGGCGCTGATGTTGATGAGCATCAGCATGGAGGCCAGCAGGGACAAAATGGCGTAGAACTCCACCGTGATGCACAGCACCATGCCCTTGGACCAGTCGTCCGGCTTCTTGGCCAGCAGGTTGATGGAGGCCGCCGCCACCCGCCCCTGGGCGATGGCGGAGAACAGGCCGCCCAGCGCCATAGGCAGGCAGGCCACAAAGTACTGCATCCCCTGGGCGATGGTCAGATCAGGCAGGGTGCCGCTGAGCAGGCCCATGCGGAAGATGGCGAAGAACCACACCACCAGACCGTACAGGCCCTGGGTGCCGGGGATGACCTGAAGGATCATCACCTTGCCGAATTTCCCGGGGTCCTCGCACAGCAGGCCGGCGCCCGCCTCACCGGCGATGCCGGTGCCCTTGGCCGAGCCGATGCCGCTGAGCACCGCCGCCAGGCCCGCCCCCAGCAGAGCCAGGGCCAGGCCGCCGATACTGCCCAGGAAGGTCACACTCTGCTGCATCTCAATCAGTTGATTCATGTCCATGGTCGCGTCCTCCTTTTTATTTCACCACGTCGTAATACTTGGTCGTCAGGTCCATGGGGCGGAAAGGTCTTCCCCCGTCCACGTAGAAGTTCTTGAAGAACTCCAGGCACTGGAGCCTCAGATCGTGGACATAGCACCCCAGCAGATTCAGAGCAAAGTTCAGGGCGTTGCCCGCCAGAGAGATCGCCAGGAAAATCACCACATTTCCCGGGATGGCCCCCAGGGTATTGAACACCTGGGCAATCACCGACCCGGCCAGCATCAGGGCCATCAGCCGGGAGTAGGAGAGGATATCTCCGAAGTATCCGGTAATGTGGTTGTAGAGGGAGCCGAAGATCCCGGTGATCTTCCCCAGCCCCTTCCCGGTAACCAGAGGTCCGGCCACCACCAGCACCAGGCCGGCGTACAGCACCAGATTGGTCACCCCCAGCGCCATCAGCCCCAGGCCCACGAAGACCACCCACCAGGTGATCTCCTCCCAGAAGGCGTCCATAAACTTTCCGGCGCGGATCTTCTGGACCACGCTGATAGCCATGCCGGTGACGATCTGGATCAATCCCAGGCACATGGCCCCCACCAGGATCATCATGGTGTCGTTCAGCGGGGTGAACAGGGCGGGCAGCACAATGGGGTTCTCCATCCCCATCACCGTGGTCAGCTGGGTGAGGAAGTCCCCGAAAAAGCCGCCGGTGACCGCCCCCATCACAAAGGTACTCACACCGCACAGGCCCAGCAGGGCGAAGAAGTTCCACATGCCTCCCTTGGGCCGCACCTTTTTCAGCACGAACACCGAGCCCAGCATCATCAGCAGACCGTACCCCATGTCCGCCAGCATGATCCCGTAAAACAGGATGAAGAAGGGGGCCATCAGGGGGTTGGGGTCCAGGGTCCCATAGGCGGGCAGGGAGTACATCTCAGTCACCATGCTCAACGGCCGGGTGAACCAGTTGTTTTTCAGCTGGACCGGCACCTGGGGGTACTCCTCCTCCGCCGGGTCCTCCAGCTCATAGGCGCAGGGGTACCGCTCCAGGGCGGCCTGGACCTTCCCCCACTGCTCCGCCGGCACCCAGCCCTGGAGCAGGAAGGTCTGCTCCGTGTCCCGGAGCTTGATCCTGCCCTCCTCCCGACGGATATCCAGGGCGGCCCGGTCCGCCGCCCGGCACAGGTCGTCCAGCCGGTCCCCCATAGAGGCCAGCTGGTCCCGGACCTGCTGCAGCTCCCCGGCGGTCTGCTCCTGCTCCCGGGCCAGACGGACATCGTTCTCCTGGGCGGTGCCCGTCCACCCCTCCATGGAGAGACGGGACCAGCCGAAGTCCCGCAGGGCCTCCAGCACCGCCTCCTGGGCGCTCGCGTGGCACACCAGCAGGCAGTACCGCAGCTCCCGCCCGGCGCTGGCCTCCCGGAGCTCCGCAAGCTCGCTGGCCGCCTGGACCGCCCCCGCCGCCTCCTCAAAGGGCCGGGCGGCGGTGAGGGTTCCAAACTGCACCAACAGACTGGGGGTGGACCTGCTCTCCAGAGGGACGTCCAGAGCCAGCCAGGGGGCCAGGGCGGCCCGCTGGGACGCCAGCTTCTCCCCCTGGGCCAAGAGGGCATTCACCTGCCGCTCCCCCGCCAGCACGTCGGCCACCGTCTGGTCCTGGCGGGCGGCCGCCTGGGGGGAACACAGGTCCTCCTTGGAGGTCTGAGGCCTGGGGGTGAGGAACCCCCGTCCCTTGGCCCCGTAGTGCTTCAAAATGCCCATGGCCCGCTCCGCCTCCTGGCGGCGGGTCTGGGCCTGGGAGAGGGCCTGGGTGTCCGGAGGGGTCAGACGGGACAGCAACTCCGCCGCCCCGCTCTCCTCCTCCCGGCCGTCCAGGGTGGGCTCGCTGACCTCCACACAGCCCAGCCGCTGGAGGGCATCCAGCAGGGCCTCCCGGTCCTCCCGCATGGCGAGCAGCCGAAGCCGCTTCATTGTCACAATGGCCATTTAATTCACGACCTTTTCTGCCAGGAAGGCGGCGGCCTCAGACAGCCGGCCCCGCGCCTCCGCTTTCAACGCCTCACAGTCCTGCCGGGCCTGGGAGAGCACCTGCTGGGTCCACTCCGCGGCCTGTGCCTCCGCCTGGGCCATCTTCTGCCGGGCCTCTCCCTCCGCCTGCTGGCGGGACTGTTCCACCAGAAGGCGGGCGGCCCGCTGGGCCTCCAGAAGCCGCTGCTTATTCTGGGTTGCCGCGGCCTCCTTCTGTTTCTTCACACGTTCCTCCAGCTCGGTCACCGCTTGAATTGCCTCTACCGCCATAAACGTCACCACCTTAATCCAGAAATTTATGCAATCTTTATGCCTGTTACCTTCATTCTAGGCGAAGTCACAGAAAAAAGCAAGGAAATTCTGATTTCTTTTTAAAGTTTATCCAAATTTTATGTCTTTTTCCCGCGTCTATTCAAATATTTCCGATGTTTTTCTCATGCTTTCTCCCCTTCCTCACCGGATACAGTGTGCGCAGGCAGGTCTTTTTTTACTCCAGCCCAACAAAAACACCGTTGCCATCCATAGAAGAAGGCCCGCCGTCTGATGATGCAGACGGCGGGCCTTGGACTTATTCTGAAAGGTGCGCATCACTCCACGGTGACGCTCTTGGCCAGATTCCGGGGCTTGTCGATGTCGCAGCCCCGCATGAGGGCCACATAGTAGGCGAACAGCTGCATGGGGATGACCTCCAGAGAGGGCAGGAACATAGGGTGAATATCGGGGATGGAAAGGGCGCTGTCCACCAGGGCGGCCAGGGCGGCCTTATGGCTCTCGGTGGCAATGCCGATCACGTCGGCCCCCCGGGCCTTGACCTCCTTCACATTGCTCATCAGCTTGTCAAACAGCTCATTCCAGCTGGCCAGGGCCACCACCAGGGTGCCGTCCTCGATGAGGGAGATGGTGCCGTGCTTCAGCTCGCCGGCGGCGTAGGCCTCCGAGTGGATGTAGGAGATCTCCTTCAGCTTCAGGGAACCCTCCAGTCCCACAGCGTAGTCGATGTTCCGGCCGATGAAAAACACGGAGTCGTGGTTAAAGTAGATGGAGGCGTAGTACTGGATCTCCTCTGTGTGCTTCAAAATCTCCTCCGCCTTGCCGGGCAGGAGCTGGAGCTGCTCCACCAGCTCCCGGTACTCCTCCGGACCGATGCGGCCCAGCAGTCCGGCAAAGTGGATGGCCAGCAGGTAGATCACCGCCAGCTGGGTGGAGTAGGCCTTGGTGGTGGCCACGGCGATCTCCGGCCCGGCCCAGGTGTACAGCACGTCGTCCGACTCCCGGGCGATGGTGGAGCCCACCACGTTGACGATGGACAGCAGCCGGGCCCCCAGGCGCTTGGCCTCCCGCATGGCGGCCAGGGTGTCAATGGTCTCCCCCGACTGGCTGATGACCAGAGCCAGGGTACGCTGGGACACAATGGGCCGGCAGTACCGGAACTCGGAGGCCAGGGTCACCTCCACCGGGATGCGCAGCAGCCGCTCCAGGATATACTTGGCGGCCATCCCCACGTGGTAAGAGGAGCCGCAGGCGATGATGTAAAAGCGGTCCATCCCCTCCAGGTCCTCCCGGGTGATGGTCAGGTCGTCCAGCACCACCTTCCCGTCCCGGATGCGGGGGGAGATGGTGTCCTTCAGGGCCTTGGGCTCCTCCATGATCTCCTTGAACATGAAGTGCTCATAGCCGCCCTTCTCCGCCGCGGAGATCTCCCAGTCCACATGGGACCGCTCCTTCTCCTCCGGCTGGCCCAGGGAGTCGTACACCTGAACTCCGCCGGGGGTGAGCACCGCCACGTCCCCGTCGTCCAGATAGCACACCTCCCGGGTGTACTGGATCACCGCCGTCACATCGGAGGCCAGCATCTGGAAGCCCTCGCCATACCCCAGGATCAGGGGGGAATCCTTCCGCACGGCGATGAGTTTATCCGGCTCGTCGGCGCAGACAATGCCCAGGGCGTAAGCTCCCTCGATGCGGTGGAGCACCTTGAAGACCGCGTCCAGCAGATCCCCGGCGTAGTAGAATTCCAGCAGCTGGGCCACCACTTCGGTGTCTGTCTCAGAGGTGAACACCACCCCTTTGGCCTCCAGGAAGTTCTTCAGCTCCCCGTAGTTCTCGATGATCCCATTGTGGACCACCGCAATGCGGCCGGACTGGCTCACCTGGGGGTGGGCGTTCTCATCGTTAGGGGCCCCATGGGTGGCCCAGCGGGTGTGACCCAGACCCATGGTCCCGGGCACCTTGGCCCCCCCGTCCGTCAGATCGCGGAGCACCTGAAGCCGCCCCTTGGCCTTCACCACCTGGAGCCCCTTCTCCCGGTCATACACCGCCAGGCCGGCGGAGTCGTACCCCCGGTACTCCAGGCGGGACAGGCCCTCCAGCAGAATGGGCGCGGCCTGCTCCCGGCCGATAAATCCGACAATACCACACATATGAAATTTCCTCCTAATTGCAAAATCGGGAGGACAAACTCGCAGCCATTTGTGCCTCGTCATCCGGTCACAGCGTCTCTGTTTTGCGGTCGCCCGCATATTTGCCCGCTGTGTCACGCACCCGGAGAGGTACGGAAGGGCATCCGCCGAATTTTGGGGCCGGCGGGGAAATCCGCCGTCCTTTCGATACTCCCTTCTCCTCGTCGTCCTGTCTCCCCTGGGGGACAGGCGCTGGCGCTTTTGATGGGGGTCTCCCCATGGTCCTCCTTTCCTTCTGCGATGCTTGTGGATTCCTTCTATCTATCATAAACGGGCCAAGGCCCGGTTATACCCGATCTCAGGGCTCCTCCGGCAGGATGGTCCGCACCACCCGGCAGGGGTTGCCCACCGCGATCACATTGGGCGGGATGTCCCGGCTGACCACGCTCCCCGCCCCGATCACTGAGCCGGCGCCGATGTTCACCCCAGGCAGCACTGTGACGTTTCCGCCGAACCACACGTTGTCCCCCACGGCGATGGGCCGGGCAAACTCCAGCCCGGCGTTCCGGGTCTGGGCGTCCAGGGGGTGGCCGGCGGTGTAGAAGCCGCAGTTGGGACCGATGAACACATGGTCCCCAAAGGTCACCTGGGCACAGTCCAGGATCACGCAGTTGTGGTTGATCTCCACATGGGAGCCCATTTGGATGTTGAAGCCGTAGTCGCACCAGAACATGGGCTGAATGGAGACCTCCTCCCCCATCCGGCCCAGCAGCTCCCGCAGCAGATCCACCCCCGTCTCCGGGTCCTGGACCGCCGTCTGATTGAACCGCTGACACAGCTCCTTGGCCTTTTTCCGGGCCGCCAACAGCTCCGGCCCGCCCGCAAAATACAGCTGGCCAGACAGCATTTTCTCTTGTTCTGTCATGTCAGCTCCTCCTTCTCATTTACTCCGCCTCACCGCAGCCGCTCACGCGCCCTGCTTCCGCCCCGAGAGGATGGCCAGGGCCTGGCGGTGGTTCTGGACCTGGCTCACCTCATGGCTGCCGCCGTACTCCCCGTCGATGGTCCAGGGAATAGGCTTTTCGCTGGTAAATTTCAGCTGGGAGGCGTGAAAGGAGAGCAAGGCGCTCCCCTCCTCCACCGCCCCGGGGCGGAGCAGCGTCTGAAGGCCCGCTCCGATCTCCCCGATGCTCATGGGCTTGCGCACCAGGATCACCTCAAACAGGCCGTCGTCCAGCTCCACCCGGTCGGTGGGCAGATTTCTCATTCCGGCTACCGAGTAGGTGTTGCACACCATGCCGTAGAAGAAGTCGTCCTCCAGCACCTGCCCGTCGTACTCCACCTTCATGTGGTAGGGAGTGATGGACGGGATGGAGGCAATCCCCGCCATGATATAGGCCAGATGGCCGAAAGTCTTTTTCAGATCCTGAGGGGTATCATAGGACACCTCGGTAAAGGCCCCGAAGGCGGCCACATAGACAAAGGGCTGCTGGTTCAGGGTGCCGATGTCCCAGCGCAGGGGCTCCTCGTCCCCCGCCGCCAGCTCCGCCGCCTTCTTATAGCCCCGGGGGATGCGCAGGGTGGCGCCGCAGTCGTTGGTGGAGCCGGAGGGGATATAGCCCAGCAGGGGCGGACGGCTCAACTCCAGCAGGCCGGCCGCCGTCTCGCTGAGGGTGCCGTCCCCGCCGCAGCACACCACCCGGTCATAGTAGGACCCCAGCTCCCGGGCCACCCGGGTGGCGTCCTTCTTGTCCTGGGTGGGGTAGACGGTGGTGAGCCACCCGGCTTTGGTAAACTGATCCACCACGCCGGACAGATGGGCGGCCGCCGCTCCCTTCCCGGCCGTAGGGTTATAGACAAACAGCATGCGCTTCATATCGTGATTCTCCCGGTCTCTCCGTGCCCGGCCGTTCCAGTCCGGCCCGCGCACAATTTCATTGCTCCTTATTATACGGCCCTTCCGTGAAAATGCAAGGTGATTGTGTAAACTTTTTGGAAATGTGTCCGGCACTTTCCGTCTCAGGGTTGCGCTTTCCTGGAAAAGCAGGTACAATGTGGACGGTTTTATATGCCGGTTGGAATGAAAGGAGCGGTTGGATGGAAACACTAACCATGCCCCGGCCTGTGGTTCTCATCACGGGGGGCTCCCGGGGAATCGGAGCCGCCGCCGCCCGGCGGTTCGCCCGGGGCGGCTGGGATGTAGCGGTGGGCTACCGCCGCTCCCGGGAGCAGGCGGAAGCTCTGGCAGGGGAGCTGGAGGCCCTGGGGGTGCGGGCGGCCGCCCTCCCCGGGGACGTGTCCCAGCGGCCGGAGGCCCAGGCCCTGGTCCGGCAGGCGGAGGAGCTCCTTGGTCCCCTGGACGCTCTGGTGTGCAGCGCCGGGGTGGCCCCCCGGCAGATGCTCCTCACCGACCTGTCCGCCCAGGAGTGGCGGGAGGTCATGTCCGTCAACCTGGACAGCGCCTTTCATCTGTTTCAGGCGGCCGTCCCCGGCTTCGTCCGGCGGCAGCGGGGGGCCATCGTCACCGTCTCCTCCATGTGGGGCATCACCGGCGGCTCCTGCGAGGCGGCCTACTCCGCCTCCAAGGCGGGGGTCATCGGCCTGACCCGGGCCATGGCCAAGGAGCTGGGCCCCTCCCACATCCGGGTGAACTGCGTGGCCCCCGGGGTCATCGCCACCGACATGAACGCCCACCTGGCCCGGGAGGACCTGGACGCCCTGGCGGAGGAGACCCCTCTGTGCCGCATCGGACAGCCGGAGGAGGTGGCCGAGGCCATCTTCTTCCTGGCCTCCCCCGCCGCCAGCTTCATCACGGGACAGGTCCTCTCCGTGGACGGTGGCATGGTCATCTGAATTGGGCCTTATTTGTGTCTTTTTTGCAAATTTTTTGGGGATTCAGCCCTCTCTTCTGGAAACCAGTGGTTGCAAGGTGAAAAAAAGGTTGCTATAATTAGGGCGGCAAATTTCCGTTTCAACAGGGACCCTTCCCGCGGCTCTCCCGCCGCGCTGCGCAAAAAGGAGGAATATGTCCGTGCGCCGTTCTCAGAAATCCCAATTTGATTATCACTCCTACCGGGGCCGCACCACCGTCACCGACTGGCTCAAGCGGATCGCCCTGGTGCTGGCTGTCTTAGTGGTCATATTGGTTGCCGTACTGTTTTTTGGACAGGGGTCCATCTCCTACACCGACGAGGGGCTTCGCATCCACTGGCCCTTCTCTCAGCAGTCGGAGCCCCAGACCCCGGACCCCGGCAATGTGACGGTAATTGAGGGCGACCCGGCGGCCCTGCCCGACTCCTCCCAGGAGGGGGAGACCACTCCGCCGGAGGAGCCCCAGGCGGACGCCTCCTCCATTCTCTCTGTCTCCCTGTCCTCGCTGCTGGACGGCAGCGCCGCCCAGCTGGCCCAGGAGGCCGGCGCGGACGGGGTGGTGATCACCATGAAGGACGACCAGGGGGCGCTGGGCTGGCAGTCCCAGCAGGCCCTGGCCTCCGCCCTCCAGGAGGGCGTGGACTCCGGCACTGTGAACGCCGCCCTCACCGCCTGGAATGAGGGGGACGTGTACACCGTGGCCCGTCTGTCCTGCTTCCGGGACGAGGCCCTGGGCTCCAACATGGACTACACCCTGCGCACCAGCAGCGACTACCGCTGGCGGGACAGCGGAGATCTCCACTGGGCCACCCCCTCCAACGAGGCGGTGCGGAGCTACCTCATCGGCCTGATGACCGAGCTGGCCCAGATGGGCTTTGACGAGATCGTGCTGGACCACTTCGGCTACCCCACCCAGGCGGACGGCACCCTGGGCAATCTGGGGCAGAGCGAGGACAACTACCCCGCCGGGGCGCTGGACGGGGTCATCACCAGCTTCCTGGCCCAGGCCGCCCAGGCTCTGGAGCCCTACGGCACCAAGCTCTCCCTCCACGCCTCCGCCGACGTGCTCACCGGGACGGACGGGAGCGCCGGTCTGACTCCGGCAGTCCTGAACGCCAGCGTGGACCGCGTCTGGGCCTCCGGAACCCGGAGCGACGTGCTGGCCGCTCTGGAGGGGGCCGGGGTGGAGAACGCCGCGGACCGCCTGGTCTCCCTGGTGGACCAGCTGGACCCCGCCGCGGTTGACGCCCAGGCGGTGTGGAGTGAGTAAGCCTCCGCCCACAGATATTTTATCAGCATTCGTTTTTTCACCGAGGCGGCTTTGACGGGCCGCCTCGGTTTTTCATTTGGGATGTTTCGCCGACGTACCATTCTCGATTGCTTTTTCCCCAAAAATCCGCTAAAATAGAACGCGTGTTTCCATACGGCATGTCTGCCGCCTGGAGAATCCCTGTGACCCTACGAAGGAGGACCTGGAATGAATCAAAAAGAATTGAGCGAGCTGAAGCGCCGCTTCCGCCCGGACAAGAGCGCCATCCACCGCATCTACGGCTGCTTTGTCAACGGCAATCAGGAGATCGTCTCCTACCTGGACGAATCCATGGGCCGCATGCCCGAGGAGGAGTCCGCCCAGTACTTAGGATTTTTGAAGAAGGCCCTGTCCGGCACCCTGGGCAAGCAGCTCATCGACATCGTCTTTTCCACCCAGCAGGTGGCGGACAGCCAGGAGCACAAGCTCCTCTCCGCCCTGCGGGACTCCCAGCTGAAGGACGCCCAGGCCCGGGAGACCTTCTACCACAAAATTATCGACGCCCTGGAGCTGGACGGGAACTATCTGATCCTCCTGGCCCACGACGCCTACGACGTGCCCCGCCGGGGGAAGGACGACCGGCTCCAGGAGGACTCGGACGCGGTGTTCTCCTATCTGGTCTGCTGCGTCTGTCCGGTGAAGGACAGCAAGGTGGAGCTGGGCTACTTCCCCGGGGAGAACGAGTTCCACAGTCGGGCCGGCCAGGTGGTGGCCCCGCCGGAGCTGGGCTTCCTGTTCCCCGCCTTTGACGGCCGGGCCGCCAACCTGTACAACGCTCTGTTCTACTCCAAAAAGGCGGACCAGATTCACCAGGAGTTCATCGACGCCGTCTTCCATACCGAGCCCCCCATGTCCGCCGCCGAACAGAAGGAGGCCTTCCAGTCCGCCCTGCGGGAGGGGCTGGGGGACGCCTGCACGGTGGAGGTGGTCCAGGCCATCCACGAACAGCTGCTGGACCGGATGGCCCGGCACAAGGAGTCCAAGGACCCGGAGCCCCTGGAGGTCACCGCCCAGGACGTGGCCGCCATCCTCCGGGACTGCGGGGTGGGCGAGGAGCCCATCGCCGCCTTTCAGGAAGAGTGCCGGGAGCTGCTGGGGGAGGGCGTGCTGAACCCCGCCAACCTCATCGACCCCCGCCGCTTTGAGTTCAAGACGGAGGCCGCCGCCGTCACCGTGGACCCGGAGCGCAGCTATCTGGTGGAGCTGCGGGAGATCGACGGGCGCAAATACCTGCTGGTCCCCGCCGACGCGGGGGTGGAGATCAACGGCTTCTCCCTGTCGTCCGCCAACGCAGAGCCCGCCGGAGCATGACGGAAACCGAAGCTCCCCGCCCCGCCGGAAGCCGGCATGCAAAAAGCCCGGCACAGCAGAATTGCTGTGCCGGGCTAATTTCATTGCTTCCGGTGGAAACGGTCAGTCCTCGTCCGTCTCCTCCTCGTCCCCGTCATCAGACAGGTCCAGGGCAAAGCGGGTCTCGCAGTTGGGGCACTGGACCTCACCGGCTGCCAGGGCCTCGTCGTCGATGATGATGGGCTCCTCACAGTTGGGGCACTCCACCTCGAAGTAGTCCTCGTCGTCCTCATCCTCGTCAAAGACCACGGACTCCACATCGGCCAGGTCGTCGGAGAGCACGTCGATCTCCTCGCCCAGGGCCAGGGCGTTCTCCTCTAGGTCCTCGATAGACAGCCCGACCTCCTCCAGGATGCCGATCATCACGGAGATGAGCTTGCCCTCCTTGGACTTCTCCACATCCAGGTTCAGGCCCTCGGCCAGTCCCTTCAGGTATGCAACTTTTTCAGAAATGGTCATGGTTACGCTCCTTTCTGAGGCGAAGCCTCATGGACGGGTAAACTCCCTGTGATACTCAATCAGTTCTTGCAGCGCTCCAGATACTCACCACTGCGGGTGTCGATCTTGATCTTGTCGCCGGGGTTGATGAACAGGGGCACCTTGATCTCGGCACCGGTCTCCAGGGTGGCGGGCTTGGTCACGTTGGTGGCGGTGTCGCCCTTGAAGCCGGGATCGGTCTCGGTGACCTCCAGCTCCACGAAGTTGGGGGGCTCCACGCCGAAGACGCTGCCCTTGTAGGACATGACCTTGCAGGTCATGTTCTCCTTCACAAAGCGGAAGGCGTCGCCCAGCATGTCCTTGCTGATGGGGATCATGTCGTAGGTCTCCATGTCCATGAAGTAGTACAGATCGCCGTCGTTGTAGCTGTACTCCATGTCCTTACGCTCCACATAGGCCTGCTCAAACTTGGCGGTGGGGTTGAAGGAGGTCTCGGTCACGCCGCCATTGATGATGTCCTTCATCTTGGTGCGGACAAAGGCGGCGCCCTTGCCGGGCTTCACGTGCTGGAACTCGACGACCTGCATGACCTTGCCGTCCATCTCGAAGGTCACGCCGTTGCGGAAATCACTGGCGGAAATCATTGCCATAGGAATCATCCTCCATTGTGTTTTAATGAACTAATTCATTTTACCCTTTTTTCCCCTGTTTGACAAGGGGGTTTGGGAAAATATGCGGAAAATCAAAGCACGATGAGATTTTTGGGGGACTGGGCGATGTCCCGGCAGCCGCCCTCCTCCAGCACCAGCACGTCCTCGATGCGCACGCCGAAGCGGCCGGGCAGGTAAATCCCCGGCTCGGCGGAGATCACCGTCCCCGCGGGGAGCGGCCTGGTCTCGCTGGGGGAGGCGTTGGGGGACTCGTGGATCTCCAGCCCCAGGGAGTGGCCGAAGCTGTGGGTGAAATAGTCCCCGTAGCCCGCCTCCTCAATCACCTTCCGGGCGGCGGCGTCCAGCTCCCGGCCCGGCATCCCCGCCCGGGCAGCGGCAATCCCCGCCTTCTGGGCCGCCAGCACCGTCTCATAGACCCGCTCCATCTCCTGGGTGGGCTGCCCCACCGCCACCGTGCGGGTCATGTCGGAGCAGTAGCCGTCATACACACACCCGAAGTCCATGGTGACGAACATCCCTTTCTGGATCACCGTCTCCCCCGGCACCGCGTGGGGCATGGAGCCGTTGGCCCCGGCGGCCACGATGGGGTCGAAGGACACCTTCCGGGCTCCCCGGCGCAGCAGCTCGTACACCAGCCGGGCGGCCACCTTCTGCTCCGTCATGCCGGGGCGGATATAGTTTAAAATCTCCCCAAAGGCCGCGTCGGTGATCTTCTGGGCCTGGAGCATGGCGGCGATCTCCTCCTCATCTTTGGAGGCCCGCAGGCCGTCCAGCAGCTCCTGGGCTGGAATCAGTTCGCACCCCTTGGGGAAGCTCTCCTGCCAGCGCCGGTGCTGGGCCACGCTGACAGCGGCGCCCTCAAAGCCCACCCGCTTCAGGCCGCGGGCCGCTAGGAAATCCCTGGCCAGCGCCAGGTGGCTCCGCTCCCGGGAGGTGAGGACCACCTCCGCCCCGGTTACCTGCTTTTGGGCCGCCTCAATGTACCGCCCGTCGGTGGAATACTGGCTCCCCTTCTGGGTCACCAGGACATAGCCCTCCCCCTGGAAGCCCACGGCGTATCGCTCACCGGGCTCGCTGACGATCAGCATGGCGTCCAGATCGTACTGAGACAGCTTGTCCGCAATCTGGCTGAGATGGTTCATGGCGTCTCGCTCCTTTCTCCCTGCGCAGTGCGCAGGCGCGCCGTCCGCCGGGGCGGCGCGCTGTGCATCCGCACGTTGCTCTTACTTCTGATAGGCCTCCACAATCTCCCCAATATATAAGGTGTGGTAGTCCTTCTGGGGATACCAGCGCTCCTTCACATCCTCCGGGAGCCGGGCGGGGTCCATGGGCTGGACAAAGCGCTTGCGGCACACCAGCACCAGCTCCGCCTCCTCAAAGTAGGGGGCGCCGCACCGGGCCGTCTTCACCGTGAAGCCGCACTCCTTCACCTTGTCCACCTCCCGGCCGCTCTTGCTGCCGCACAGGGCGAGGGCGTCCCGGTACTCCTCCCCGAAGAAGGCCAGGGTAAAATACTCCTCCCGGTCCACAAATTCCTTGGTGTACCGCTGGGGACGGATGTAGCAGGTGGCCGCCGGAGCCCCCCAGATCACCCCCAGGCCGCCCCAGGAGGCGGTCATGGTGTTGCACCGCTCCACCGTGCCGGCGGTAATGAGCATCCACTTCTCCCCGATGAGGGAAAACACGTTCTGATCAATGGTCTTGGGATCGATGGGCTTGAGCATGACAGATACCTCCTGTTCAACTATTCACAATTTCAAGAAGAATTGCGCGGCTGTTCCGCGGGAATAAGCCGCTCTGCGGTTTATTCATCAGACACTATTATATGCGGGAGGCCGCCGTTGGACCCCCATTGGGCCCAACAAGACAAAAAGCCGCACCGAGACCTCGGTACGGCTTTTTCTGGTGCGATCTTACTTCTTGTCCAGACCGAACTTCTTATTGAAGCGGCTGACACGTCCGCCGGTATCCACCATCTTCTGCTTACCGGTGTAGAAGGGGTGGCACTTGGAGCACACCTCCACGCGGATGTCCTTCTTGGTAGAACCAGTCTCAATCACGTTGCCGCAGGCGCACCGGATGGTGGTCTGCTGATAATCGGGATGAATTCCTGCCTTCATTGTATCTTCACCTCTTTCTCCATGGAGGATCGTCTGTAAACGCATCTAGCATCATAGCACAACCCGACGCAAAAAGCAAGAGAAATTTCCTTTTTCTTTCTGAAATTTATGTCCGCCCCGGGATGGAGGCAGTTTTCGCCCCTTGACACGGGGATTTCACCTGTGCTATGATGCCGCTATAAAAACTTTGTGTGGATTTTTCCAGCAGTTTCGGCATCCCTGCCCCCTGCTCTTTTTCGCCGCACAGCGGTCCCATTGGACAGCTGTGCGGCTTTTTTGCGGCTGGAACCCCTCTGCACGGAACGGAGAACTGCAATGAGCGAGACATTTATGAAGGAGCGGCCCATCCTCCCCCTCCTGGCCTCTATGGCCCTGCCCATGGTGCTGTCCATGCTGGTCAACTCCCTGTATAACATCGTGGACAGCTTCTTTGTAGCCAAAATCAGCGAGGAGGCCATGACTGCCCTCTCTCTGGTGTACCCGGTTCAAAACTTCATCAATGCCGTGGCCATCGGCTTCGGCGTGGGCATCAACGCGGTCATCGCCATCGGACTGGGGGCCGGAGACCGCCGCCGGGCGGACGCCGCGGCCGCCCAGGGAATTGCGCTGTCCGCCCTTCACGGGCTGATCCTCACCGCGGCCTGCATCGCTATTATGCCCTCCTTTCTGGCCCGGTTCACCTCTGACCCGGCAGTCATCCAGATGGGTCTTCAATACTCCGGCATCGCCTTCTCTTTCTCGGTGATCATCATGCTGGGGCTCTCGTTTGAGAAACTCTTCCAGGCGGTGGGCCGTATGAAAATCACCATGGCCGCCCTTCTGGCCGGATGCATCGCCAACATCATCCTGGACCCCCTGCTCATCTTCGGCCCCGGCCCCTTCCCGGAACTGGGCATCTCGGGGGCCGCACTGGCCACCGGCATCGGCCAGGTGCTCACCCTGGCAGTCTATCTGGCCGCCTACCGGCTCTTTCCCATTCCGGTGCGCCTGCGCCGGAGCTGTCTGAAGCCGGACGGACCGCTGATTCGAAAACTCTACGCGGTGGGGGTGCCCGCCATTTTGAATCTGGCCCTCCCCTCTCTGCTGATCTCGGTGCTCAACGGTCTGCTCTCGGTCTACTCCCAGAGCTATGTAACCATTTTGGGCATCTATTACAAGCTTCAGACCTTCCTCTACCTCCCGGCCAGCGGCGTCGTCCAGGGGCTGCGCCCGCTCATCGGCTACAACTACGGGGCGGGGGAGCACGGTCGGGTCCGGCAGCTGTACAACGCCACCCTGTGCGCCAGCGGGATCATCATGGCCCTCGGCACGGCGGTGTGCCTGCTGTGGGCGGAGCCCCTCATGTCCCTGTTCACCGACCAGTCCGCCACCGTTCAGGCCGGCGGCGCCGCCCTGCGGATCATCTGCGGGGGCTTTCTCATCTCCGCCGTGTCCGTCACCTCCTCCGGAGCCCTGGAGGGACTGGGCAGGGGAAGTCAGTCCCTGGTCATCTCCCTGTGCCGGTACGCGGTGGTCATCCTACCCGCCGCCTTCCTCCTGTGCCGGGCGATGGGACCAAACGGGGTATGGCACGCCTTCTGGATCACCGAGGTCATTACCGCCGGGGCGGCGTTTTGGGTGTATCGGAGGACGCTTCCGCATTCATAGGCTGATTGCGTGAAATACAACCGCTTTTTATGAAAACAAGCGCCGGATCACATTGATGCGATCCGGCGCCTGTTTATACATAGATCAGCTATATTCTTACAAATCCAGCTTGCTTGCCTCTTCACGCTTCACCGTATCCGGGTTAATCACAACAGGAGCCCACTCTTTGGGGTGTCTCTTTTGCTGGCTCTTTGCAAATGCCCACAAGAGCACTCCTACCGCTGCGTACACCACAAATACCACCCACGCTCCGGGAGTCATACCCAGCGCATTGGTATACAAAACCCAAACACAGAACAGAATGGCAATCACCCCCATCAGGGTTCCTGCCCTCACACGGTAAGGGCGTTCCCACTCCGGATGCTCTTTCCGTATTTTTAAAAATGAAAGCGCTACCAACAGATAAACGCCTCCGGCCGCCAGGCCGTAGATGGTATACATATAATTGACCCACGCTTCCGGGGCAAAGATCGTAAAATACATGGCAAAGATGCCAACGATCAAATTCGCGAGCTTAGGCTGTCCATTTTTATTCAGCACCGCAAGACGTCCTGTCATCTGGTGCTGTTTAGCCGCGCCGTACAGAATCCGGGAGGCACTCAGCCAGAAAGAGGAGATGGTCGTAATACACGTCAAAATCCCCATAATAACAATCACATAACCCAACCCGTGCAGGCCAATAATATCTGCAACTCTTGGATCTACAATATCTGTCTCAGCGATCCATTCAAGGGAGACGATTCCGCCTACAGCCACCACCGCCAAGCCATAAACCAGCACCGTGCAGGCCAGAGAGAGCACGAAGGCTTTCCATAGATCTTTTTTCGGAAAGTTTGCCTCTTCAGACAACTGCGGAATCAGATCGAATCCCACAAACTTCATGATCAGAAGTCCCACTGCCGCGGCACAGCCGCTCATGCCGTTGGGAAACCAGTCGAGGTTGTCAAAACTCCAGTGTCCGCTGCAGATAAAAATAATATCTGCCGCTACCGCAATTACCAATGTGCTCCAAAAAAATAGGTTCTGCAGCTTTGTCAATATTTTTAGCTCAAAATTTGTCAGGAAATACCACAGCACCAGAATGATTGCGGCTACAATTTTTGTCTGCATGCTGGTGATCGGGAAGATATATCCCAACATCGATGAAATGCCAAACGCCACTGTCGGCATCGCCATAACGTACAGCAGCATGATCAGCCAGCAGGCGACAAATCCGATATTCCATCCGAAGGCGTTGGAGATCCAGATATTTTGTCCCCCCGCATAGGGCATCATGCTCGTCATTTCAGAATAGATGAAGCAGAGAGGTAACACAAGAATCGCACAGAAAAGCAGAGAAAAAGCAGCGCCTGCGCCGGCTACCTCAAACCAGTACTTAATTTCCACCTGCCATGCGGCAATCATGCCGCCAGCGGCCATGGCAATCATACCGGGAAGCCGTATCTCCTGTCTCAGCCCACTCATTTTCAACGCCTCCTCTTATTTGTCCATACTGTCTTTCAATAACTGAATCGTCTCATCTGTGGTCAACACATCACAATAGATCACGCTCATGATTTTCAGTTCCGCATCATGCAGCTCCATGCTTCCAGCGGCACAGGCGTCCTCAACACAGATCACCTTATACCCAGCATCGGCCAGGCCTCTTACCGTGCTGGCCACACACTGGTCCGTCACAAGCCCGATGACCACAACCGTTTCTATCCCCATATACTGCAGCAGTTGTAAATAGTTCGTCCCCGTTGTAACGCTGTCCGTCGTCTTATTGACGACGATCTCATTTTTCATGGGCTTGAGTTCATCAACCATCTCGGCGCCTTCGCTGTTTACATAAACAAGCATGCCGTTCCAGCCCTCAGACTTCTGGACCGGGGAGCGGTCCTCCCCATCTTCTCTCAAGCAGGCGATTCTTCCATAGGTCACTGTGAGACCGTTAGCCCGAAAGAAATCAAGAAGCTTCTTGCTGTTGGGAACCACCACCTGTTCCACCCGGTCATAAAAGGGGATCCATCGTTCCCAATCACCCGCGTCCTTCAATTTTTTTGCGTCACCGATCTCTCTGGACACAAATTCCTTCTGCAGATCCACCAAGAGCAGAGCCGTTTTTTTCGGATCAATAACCGGGTCTGCAACTTCAGGCTGACTTTCATAGTAGAAGCTCAAATACTTTTTCTTTACTTCCATGGTATAAAATGCCTCCCTTTTTTCATGCTTGATGGCGTTGGCTTCCGCTTAGGCCATGTTTGAAACATGTCAATATGCCCAAACGGCGGGTCTTTTTCCGCTATGCTGCGTTCATTTTCCTTGCAATCCACAAGGATTGCTGCGTCAAATTGTCTTGCCTAGCGAAAAAATCCCTCGCCGCCGGGCACGTTTTCAATTTTCAAACAGGGCCTAATTCTTTCAGACGGAACACTGTGATTTTCGATTTGCGGTCTCCTCCCTGCAAAAATGTTCTCTGCACCCCGATTAACCGAGGCACAAAAGCATATATGTAGAAAGCGATCGCCCAAAACAATATAAAAAGGTTGGTAAAAATATATTGAATCAGGCGAATCGCAGTCTACCTTCTCCTGGTTGGCGCCAAATGCTCAAACACGTTCCAACCCGCCGCGCGAAAAGAAAAGGCGCATGTTTCGCTGGTTGAGCGAAACACACGCCATTGTGTGCTCAATGAACAATTGATCGCAAAAATACAGAAAAAGGGCGTGTCCCATTGGACCCGCCCCGTTGCTTGTTTGTGAGTATACTCAGAAACAAATCTCACGTCAATACACTTTTCACCGTCGATGATAAAGTTCATCAGATACGCTGAACTTTATGTCTGCATTCGCTTTCTAATTATGAATAATTATCATTCTATTTTCGAATGCATGTGGTTTGGACCACTTCCCAACCTGGGCCAATGAAAACTTACACTCCCTTTCATCTGCCTTGGAGATAAAAAAGTCCTGCTGCTCAATTGTGCAGCAGGACCTTGGTCAATCACCCAAATGTCATCTTCCCATACAAAACCGGCATTTGAAGCATGAACGCTTACCTTACAATTTGTTTGCAATATAAAAGCGGAAGCACTCCGCCTTGTTATCCCTTGAGCTTGGCGGTAAAGTCGGCCATGGCCTCGGAGATTTTCAGCTGCTGGGGGCAGACCTTCTCGCAGCTGCGGCAGCCGATGCAGGCGCTGGGCCACTTGTCCTGGGGGATGGCGGACAGGGCCATGGGGGCCAGGAAGCCGCCGCCGGTGAAGGAGTGCTCATTATAGAGCGCCAGCAGCTCGGGGATGTTCAGCCCCTTGGGGCAGTGGCTGACACAGTAGTGGCAGGCGGTGCAGGGCAGAGCGGTCTGGCTCACCATGCCGCCGGCCACTTCCATCAGGCCGTCCATCTCTTTCTCATTGAGAGGGGCCTCGGTCTGGAAGGTGGCGATGTTGGCCTTCATCTGCTCCAGGTCGGACATGCCGGAGAGGACCACAGTCACGCTGGGGATGGACTGGAGGAAGCGGAAGGCCCAGGCAGGGATGGTCTCATCGGGGCGCATGGCCTTCAGGGGTGCGGCCTCCTCCTCGCTGAGCCGGGCCAGGCGGCCGCCCCGCAGGGGCTCCATCACCCAAACGGGGATGTGGTACTCGTTCAGCAGATCCACCTTCTCCTTGCCGCCCTGGAAGGTCCAGTCGATGTAGTTGAGCTGCAGCTGGCAGAACTCCATGTCCTTGCCGTAGGCCTCCAGGAACCGCTTGAGCACCGGCATCGCCCCGTGGCAGGAGAAGCCCAAGTGGCGGATGCGGCCGTTTTTCTTCTGCTCCATCAGATAGTCATAGATGCCGTACTTGGGGTCCAGGTAGGCGTCAATGTTCATCTCACACACATTGTGGAACAGATAGAAGTCGAAGTGGTCCACCTGGCACTTCTTGAGCTGCTCCTCGAAGATCTCCTTCACCTTGGGCATGTTGGCCAGGTCATAGCCGGGGAACTTGTCGGCAATGTAGAATTTCTCCCGGGGATACCGGGCCAGGGCCTTGCCCAGCGCCAGCTCAGAGTTGCCGTTGTGATAGCCCCAGGCGGTGTCGTAGTAGTTCACCCCGCCGGACATAGCCTCGTCCACCATCTGGAAGGTAGCCGCCTCGTCCACCTTGGCGTCGTCCCCGTCAATAACGGGCAGGCGCATGCAGCCCATACCCAGGGCGGACAGCTCCAAATCCTGAAACTTTTTGTAGATCATTGGTATTACCCCTTTCTATCTCACGGCGCATCACGCGCCGCCCTCCCGGAGGCGGCGGCATACTCCCCCTCCGGTTTCTCTTGCTTTCTGGTACTATGCTACTCCCTGGAGTGCGCTCCAAGTCAAGCATTTTTTGCGGGGGATTTCGCCGCTCCGCATCCATAGAAAGAAAACGGAAAGAGACGGCGGGGCAAAGCGCCGCAAAAAGTTCTTTTCCCCGCGTTTCTTTCCAGAAAAACAGTTGCGCGGGACGAAAAAAGGAAGTATAATAAAGGAGCTGTGTTGGAAACCGGATAAGGCAAATCCGCCCAGGCGGTTGCGAATCCCGGTCTCCGGAGGTAACACATTATGGTAAAAGCGATCGTAGGCGCCAACTGGGGCGACGAGGGCAAGGGCAAGATCACCGATATGCTGGCGGAGACCTCCGACGTGGTCATCCGCTATCAGGGCGGCGCCAACGCCGGCCACACCATCATCAACGATCAGGGCCGCTTCGCCCTGCATACGCTCCCTTCCGGCGTGTTTTACCCCCATGTCACCAACATCATCGGCAACGGCCTGGCGCTGGACATCCGCAAGCTGGTGGACGAGCTCCACTCCCTCACCGATCAGGGAGTGCCCGCCCCCAACCTGATCATCTCCGAGCGGGCCCAGATTCTCATGCCCTACCACGTGCTCCAGGACACCTATGAGGAGGAGCGCCTGGGAGGCAAGGCCTTCGGCTCCACCAAGAGCGGCATCGCCCCCTTCTATTCAGACAAGTACGCCAAGATCGGTATTCAGGTGTGCGACCTCTTCTATGAGGACCGGCTGCGGGAGCGTCTGGAGGCCGCCCTGTCCATCAAGAACGTGCTCTTTGAGCATCTGTACCACAAGCCCGCCCTGAGCGTGGACGAGCTCATGGAGCAGCTCCTCGCCCTGCGGGAAGAGATCCGCCCCTATGTGGGGGACGCGGTGGGCTTTGTCCACAAGGCCCTGAAGGAGGGCAAGACCGTCCTGCTGGAGGGCCAGCTGGGCTCCATGAAGGACCCGGACCTGGGCATCTTCCCCATGACCACCTCCTCCCACACCCTGGCCGGCTTCGGCTGCGTGGGCGCGGCGGTGCCCCCCACTGCCATTGAAGACGTGATCTGCGTCACCAAGGCCTACTCCTCCTCCGTGGGCTCCAACACCGAGCCCTTCGTCAGCGAGCTGCTGGGCGCGGAGGGCGACGAACTGCGCCGCCGGGGCGGCGACAAGGGCGAGTTCGGCGCCACCACCGGACGTCCCCGCCGGGTGGGCTGGTTCGACGCCGTGGCCACCAAGTACGGCTGCATGGTTCAGGGCGCCACCCAGGTGGCCCTCACCTGTCTGGACGTGCTGGGCTATCTGGACGAGATCAAGGTGTGCACCGGCTATGAGATCGACGGGGAGGTCACCGATCAGTTCCCCGTCACTCCCCGCCTGATGCGGGCCAAGCCTGTCTTTACCACCCTCCCCGGGTGGAAGTGCGACATCCGCGGCTGCAAGGACTACGACGCCCTGCCTCAGCAGGCCAAGGACTACGTGGACTTCCTGGAGCAGCACATCCAATGTCCCATCACCATGGTCTCCTCCGGCCCCAAGCGTGAGGAGATGACCTACCGCACCTCGAAGCTGTAATCATACGTTCTGCGCCGGATGCCTGTGGCATCCGGCGCGCGGCTTATCCAAAAAAGGAGACTTCCATGAAACATCGCATTCTTCCCGGCCTGCTGTCCACCGCTTTGATCCTCAGCCTGTGCGCTCTCCCCGCCTCCGCCCTGGAGACGGAGGATACCCGCATGCTGCTGGAAACCTACTATGTGGATGAGATTCCCCAGGAGATTTTGAATCTGGACTCCACCGAGGCCATTCTGGAGGCTCTGAACGATCCCTACACTGTATACATGTCTGCGGAGGAGTACCAGGCATTCCTGAACCAGGTGGACGGTGAGACGGTGGTGGGCATCGGCGTGTCCATCCAGAACGCCGTGGACGACGGAGTCCAGATCCTCTCCATCCTGGACAACTCCCCCGCCCAGGAGGCCGGACTATCCGCCGGGGACCGCATCCTGGCAGTGGACGGCGTTCCCCTCACCTCCGGCATGGACCCCTCCACCCTGATCCGCGGGGAGGTGGGTACCTCCGTCACTCTCACCATCCGCCTCCACAGCACCGGGGAGGAGAAGGACTTCACCCTGGAGCGCAAGGCAGTCACCATCCCCATTGTCACCTATGATCTGGTGGACGGGGATGTGGGCTACATCGCCTGCGACAGCTTCGGCGCCTCCACCTCCGACACGGTGCGGGAGGCCCTGGAGGAGATGGGGGACGATGCCAACCTCTGGGTGGTGGACTTGCGCTCCAACCCCGGAGGCACCGACACGGCAGTGACCCTCTCTCTGGGCTGGTTTGAAAGCGGGGTCATGGTCTATATGATGGGCCGGGACGGTCTGGCCTACTACCGGGCCATCCGGCCTGACGCCCCCGACCTCACCGATGTGCCCGTGGTGGTCCTCACCAGCCCATGGAGCGCCAGCGGAGCGGAGATGTTCGCCGCCGCTGTCCGTGCCCACCACATCGGCATCTCCATCGGCCAGCGCACCTACGGCAAGGGTGTGGCTCAGACGGTGCTGGATGAGGACTCCTCCAACGGCACCATCGCCGAGCTCTTTGACGGGGACTGCCTGAAAATCACCACTTACCGCTTCTATGCCCCCGACGGAGCCACCAACGACACGGTTGGGGTCCTCCCCACCCTGCTCATCTCCCAGGGGAACACCGAGGCCGCCGCCCTGCTTCTGCGCTCCAACGAGCCCTCCATCGCCAACGGCTCCCTGAAGTTGGAGCTGGCTGGCTTCACCTTCTATATCGACGAGAGCACCGCCCGCCACGCGGACAACCGGGACGCCTTCACCGAGCTGCTGGAGGCCCTGCCCCCCTCGGCCAAGCTGTACCGGGGCAGCGGCGGTTCCACCTGGACCGAGGTAACCCCTGTCGCCCTGGCGGAGGAGCTGGGGCTGGATTTTGAGAGCCGCATGTTCTCCGACGTATCAAACTCCCCTTTCGCCGACGCCATCAACACCCTGGCGGTGTACGGGCTGGTGAGCGGCTATGAGGACGGCACCTTCCACCCGGAGGAGACCATCACCCGGGCAGAGTTTGCCTCCATGGTGGCCTCGGCCCTGGACCTGCGGGTTCCGGAGCAGAACTACTTCTCCGATGTGGCGGAGGATGCCTGGTATGCCGACGGGGTGAACGCCATGGCCGCCAAGGGCTTTTTCGCCGGCGACGGCTCCGCCTTCCGCCCGGAGGACACCATTACATACGAGGAGATGGTCACCGTCCTCTCCTCGGTGGCCGCATGGGCCAGTCTGGACGGCTATGAACTCGCCCAGGAGAATCTGTCCGCCGGAGACTGGGGAAACTACTACCAGTTCTCCGACTGGGCCCAGACCTCCGCCCGGAATCTGGACGAGCTGGGGGCCCTGGTGGGGGATCAGCAGCCCGGCGACGCCGGCACCCGGGAGACCGCCGCGGGCCTGCTGTGCGCCCTCATGGAGGCCACCCACCTGATTTGGAGTTGAACATAGAATAAAGCCTTCCCCCTACCAGGGGGAAGGTGACACGGACGAAGGTCGTGACGGATGATGGTGAGCCGGTCCCACGCACCCCCTCCCCCTCATCCACCCCCTGCGGGGGCACCTTCCCCCCAGCGGGGGGAAGGCCCGAATCTGGTTTAATTTTTATCTTTGGAAAGGATATGACAATACCATGACCCAAATTGACATCATCTCCGGCTTCCTGGGAGCCGGCAAGACCACCCTCATCAAGAAGCTCCTCAGCGAGGCCTTCCAGGGACAGAAAAACGTGCTCATCGAGAACGAGTTCGGCGAGATCGGCATTGACGGCGGCTTTTTGAAGGACGCCGGGGTGGAGATCACCGAGATGAACTCCGGCTGCATCTGCTGCTCCCTGGTGGGCGACTTCGGCGCCGCCCTGAAGAAGGTGCTGGAGGACTACTCCCCCGACCGCATCATCATCGAGCCCTCCGGCGTAGGAAAACTGTCCGACGTGATCGCCGCTGTGGAGCGGGTGCAAAAGGAGTCCTCGGAGCTTCAGCTCCACAGCTTCGTCACCGTGGTGGACGCCACCAAGGCCCGCATCTACATGAAGAACTTCGGCGAGTTCTTCAACAACCAGGTGGAGCACGCCTCCGCCATCCTCCTCTCCCGTACCCAGAGCATGGACGAGGGCAAGCTGAACGCCGCGGTCAACCTGCTGCGCGCCAAGAATGCCAAGGCCGCCATCCTCACCACCCCCTGGGACCAGCTCACCGGGGCCCAGATCGTCTCCGCCATGGAGGGCGGCCACTCCCTGGCCGAGGAGCTCATGGAGGAGATCGGCCGCACCCACAGCGATGAGGACGAGCACGAGCACCACCATCATCACCACGACCATGACCACGAGCACGAGCATCATCACGGCCACGAGGAGCATGAGCACCATCACGAGCACGAGCACGAACATCACCATGACCACGGGGATGAGTGCGACGCCTGCTGTGCCTGCGGCCATGACCACCATCACCACCACGACGGCCACGACGCCGACGAGATTTTCACCTCCTGGGGCCGGGAGACCCCCCGCAAGTACAGCCGGGAGGAGCTCCAGGACATCCTGTCCTCCCTGGCCATGGGCCAGGACTACGGCTACATCCTCCGGGCCAAGGGCATGGTGCCCTGCGAGGACGGCCAGACCTGGCTCCACTTCGACCTGGTGCCCGAGGAGTTCCAGATCCGGGAGGGCGCGGCCGACTACACCGGCCGGCTGTGCGTCATCGGCTCCGATCTGAAAGAGGACCAGCTGGAGAAGCTGTTCCTGCTGGCGTAATGGGAGGAGACGAGTATGCCTGATTCCCGCATTCCCCTCTATCTCATCACCGGCTTTCTGGACAGCGGCAAGACCACCCTGCTCACCGACACCCTGGGCATGGACTACTTCAACGACGGAGAGCGCACCGTGCTTCTGATGTGCGAGGACGGCGAGGAGGAGTACGACCAGGAGAAGCTGTCCAAGCAGAACTGCCGGGTCGTGCCCATCGAGTCCCAGGACCAGATCACCACCGCCTTTCTGGAAGAGGTGGACCGCCGCTATCAGCCCGAGCGGGTGCTGATGGAGTATAACGGCATGTGGCCCATCCAGATCCTCCGGGATTTGAAGCTTCCCAAGACCTGGGGGCTCTATCAGGCCATCGACGTGATCGACGGCACCACCTTTGAGATGTACCGGAACAACATGCAGTCCATGATCATCGACATGGTCACCGAGGCGGACATGGTCCTCTTTAACCGCTGCACCCCCGACATGCCTCTGGCGGGCTGGAAGCGCTCCATTCGGGCGGCCAACCGCATGTGCGAGGTGGTCTTTGAGGACGAGCGGGGCGAGGAGCTGGAGGTGGAGGACATCCTTCCCTACTCTCTGGATGCCGATCACATTGACCTGGAGGACGACGACTACGGCATCTGGTACCTGGACATTCAAGACCACCCAGACCGGTATGTGGGCAAGACCATCACCTTTAAGGCCCAGGCCATGACCAGCCTAAAACTGCCCAAGGGGACCTTCATCCCCGGCCGCAACGCCATGACCTGCTGCGTGGAGGACATCCGGTTCTTCGGATTTCTGTGCAAGTACGACCGCGCCCGCTCCCTGCGCAAGGGAGAGTGGGTCACCGTCCACGCCGCCATCCAGTGGGAGCACGCCAACGTCTACGAGGGCGAGGGCGTGGTCCTCTACGCCGACCAGGTGGAGAAGGCGGAGGCGCCGGAGGACCCCCTGGTATATTTCCGGTAACTTCTAAACTTCATAAAAACACAAGGACGGAGGCCCAATCGGACCTCCGTCCTTACGTTATTCCTCTTCTATCCACCTTTGCCACCGGCAAAACATTGCCCGTACCCCACCTTGGCCCCAGATCACAGCGCCCAGGCCCACAACCAGCAGGCACCATCCAACACCTGCCAGCAGTTCCAGGTCATACTCCTGGATAAAATACTGGTAGCTGTGCCCCCTCACGGCCCCATCCCAGTGATACCATTTGGTTCCGTCCGCATCCACTGTGGTGTAGGGAACAACCACCTCTACCATCCGGGAGGCAATGTAGATGACCAGGTTTGTACAGAAACCGATCGCCGCCATACAGATTCCGGCAATGCGGGTCCCGCTCCAGCGGCAGGGCTTTGTCTTTTCCGGGATCGGAGACTTTTTCGGGGCTGGCGGCTCCGTCTCGGGCATCGGCGCGTTTTCCTCCCAGTCATTGTTGAGCAGGTAGTCCGCGCTCACCCCGAAGAGTTTGCTGAGTTGTAAGATGTTGGAGGCGTCGGGCAGGGCTGTCCCATTCTCCCAACGGGAGACGGCCTGCCGGGATACCTGGAGCTGCTCCGCCAAAGCCTCCTGAGACAGTCCCCGTGCCCGGCGGAGCGTCAGGATCTTTTCCGATAATTCCATACGTCTTCTCCCTTTCGCTTGATGGCCCTATTGTAGCATAATCCCTTCCATTTCTCCACCGCACCGCCGTTACAACCCCCGCAACAAAAGGTTAACATGGAACGTTCTCCGGTTCAATTGCCCGTTTTCCCCCGTCCACCGTATTTTCAGCAGTTTCTTCTATCCTTCTGTTTTGTCCCAAAACGCCGGAAACGCTTTTTCTTTTTTGGGCATTCATCCGAATTCGGTTTTTTTACTACCAATTTCGTGCAGACTATGCTATGATGTGTGTGGTAACCCTAACCTACTTAGAAAAGAGGTTTTTGATATGTACTGTGTCCGAAAGGTCACCGACGACCTGCTCTGGATCGGCGGCAACGACCGCCAGCACCCCCTGTTTGAGAGCACCCACCCCGTCCCCCGGGGCATGTCCTTCAACTCCTACCTGCTGCTGGACGAGAAGACGGTTCTCTTTGACACGGTGGACCGGGCGGTGCAGACCCAGTTCTTTGAGAATCTGGAGTACGCCCTGAGTGGGCGGAAGCTGGACTATGTGTTCGTCCACCACATGGAGCCCGACCACGCCGCCACCCTGGGGGATCTGATGATCCGCCACCCGGAGGCCACCATTGTCTGCAACGGCAAGTCCCTGAACATGATCCGCCAGTTCCACGCCACCGACCCCAAGGGGGCCAAGCTGGTGAACGAGGGGGACACCATCACCACCGGCAGGCACACCTTCACCTTTGTGAACGCCCCCATGGTCCACTGGCCCGAGGTGATGGTGAGCTACGACTCCACCGACAAGATCCTGTTCTCCGCCGACGCCTTCGGCACCTTCGGTGCTCTGAACGGAGTGCTGTTCGCCGATGAGGTGAACTTTGACCGGGACTGGCTGGACGAGGCCCGCCGGTACTACACCAACATCGTGGGCAAGTACGGCCCCCAGGTCCAGGCCCTGCTGAAGAAGGCCGCCGGCCTGGACATCCAGATGATTTGCCCCCTCCACGGCCCCGTGTGGCGCAAGGATCTGGGCTATATTCTGGACAAGTATGCCAAGTGGGCCGCCTATGAGCCCGAGGTGCAGGGCGTGCTCATCGCCTTCGCCTCCGTCTACGGCGGCACCGAGACGGCGGCCAACATCCTGGCCTGCCGCCTGGCAGAGCTGGGGGTCCCCGTGGAGATGTACGACGTGTCGGTCACCCACTACTCCTATGTGCTGTCCGACGCCTTCAAGTACAGCCACATCGTCTTCGCCTCCACCACCTACAACAACGGGATTTTCGTCTCCATGGAGAACCTGCTCCACGACATCGCCCATCACGCCCTGAAAAACCGGAAGGTGGCCCTGATCCAGAACGGCTCCTGGGCCCCCGCCAGCGGCAAGCTCATGAGCGAGATTCTGGGCGGCATGAAGGATATGGAGATTCTGGAGGCCCCCGTCACCCTCAAGTCCACCCTGGCACCCGGCCAGGACCAGGAACTGGAGGCCCTGGCCAAGGTGCTGGCCGCCTCGGTCAAGGGTGAGGCGGTGGAGCCCGAGGCGGAGGAACCCGCCCCGGCCAAGCCCCGCGGCTTTGTGTGCAAAATCTGCGGCTTTGTGTACGAGTCCGACACTCTGCCCGAGGACTTCGTCTGCCCCATCTGCCGCCGTCCCGCCAGCGACTTCGATCCGCTGACCTGATTGATCTGCCCAAACCGGCCCATGGCTGTTTGGCGGGCGCGGCCGCCCTGCGGACCGCCCCCGATATAATTTGAATGAAAGCAGGTATCGTAACATGAAGAAATACGTCTGTGATCTGTGCGGCTATATCTACGACGAGGCCGCCGGCGACCCCGATAACGGCGTGGCCCCCGGCACCAAATGGGAGGACGTGCCCGAGGATTGGGTGTGCCCCCTGTGCGGCGCGGACAAGAGCCAGTTTTCTGAGCAGTAATGAAATCAGGAGCCCGGGACAACTGTCCCGGGCTCCTGATTTTATATATACAAGCTCTGTTTCCCTTGGTACCCAGTCGATTTGCTTTAGGGAGCCAGGACCTGATTGCTGCGCTTCATCTTTCCGCCCTTGGGCATGGACACATTTCTGGTGTGGCGGATCTCTTCCCATACAGTGGTCTTTTTAAAGATACAGCCCACCGTGAGGACCACCCAGCTGAGCAGGAAGAACCAGTACACCGCCAGAGCGGGCAGCAGCCGCCGGTCCCACTTGTTCTCCACCGTAATCACCAGCACCGCCGACAAAGTGGCTCCCAGTACGGTAATCAGCAGATTACCCGCGATGTACCCCAGACACAGCAGCAGGGAGAAGTGCCCCGGATGGACGAAACCGGCCGCCAGGGCGGTCACCGTCATACTCACCAGAGCGGCCGCCTGATAGGCGGGGATCAGCATGGTGGCCCCCATGTCCAGAGGCTGGACGGCGGGGCGCTCCGCCAAGCTCCGGCCCAGCACCGGCAGCCACTCCCCCGCGATCTGGAGGGTACCGCTGGTCCAGCGACGGCGCTGCTTGATGGACTCCCGGAAGGTGAGGGGCTGCTCGTCATAGGTCACCGCCTTGGGTACCCAGGCGATGGGCACCCCGGCCAGGGCACACTGGGCGGACATCTCCAGGTCCTCGCTGATACTCTGGGTGCACCAGCCGCCCATCTTGTCAAAGGCGGCGGCGGACACCATGAATCCGGTGCCTCCCAGCATAGCCGACATGCCCAGCCCCGCCTTGCCCTGGTTGTGGAACCGGTCCATCATCCAATAGTAGATGGAGTAGCAGCCGGAGATGGCGCTGTCAAAGGGGTTCTTGCTGTCCCGGTAGCCCTGGGCCGCTCGGGCTCCCGCCCGGTAGGCGTTGTTCATCTCCCGCAGGAACTGGGGATCGGCCACATTATCCGCGTCAAAGACGCAGAAGGCGTCGTACCCCTTGTCCCGCAGCTGCCTGTAGGCAAAGCGCATCACATCTCCCTTGCACTTCACAGGGACGGTGCACTCCATGACATTGGCCCCGAAATCCCGGGCGGCCTGGGCGGTGTGGTCGGTACAGTTGTTGGGGATGACCCAGATGTCGTACAGCTCCCGAGGATAATCCTGGGCCAGCAGGCTGTTGATCAGATTTCCGATCACCAGTTCCTCATTCCGGGCGGCCACCAGAATTGCAAAGCGGGTGCTGGCCGGGTGCCGGCCATAGTCCATAGGCTTGCGCCAGGACATGAGGGCGGTCACCAGATAATAGCCGCCCCACAGGGTCATGCCCGCTCCTACCAGAGCCGCCGCTCCCATCCACAAATATGCCATCCACGCCATATGGGCTCCCTCCTTCTCTCTTTGTGTTCTCAGTGTACCAGAGAAATGTTAAGGTTCTGCCACAAACTTTATTAAGTTTTTTTGAAAATTTTTTAAGGTTTCCAAAAGAGCATCCCTGCTTTGAATTTACAGCTTGTTTATTTGACTAAATTACAACATTTTGCTATACTGTATTTGTACACTTTCGACCGAACCACAGGTTGACCCGCCCGCGCGGGCCGGAATACCGGCGTCCGGGCCTGTCAACGCGACGTTTTAAGGAGGTGCCCTATTGCTTCGTTTTGAACACGTATCGCTGTCCTACGGCAGCCAGAAGATTCTGGACGACCTGTCCTTCGAGATCCAGGAGGGCCAGATGGCTGTCCTGATCGGGCCGTCCGGCTGCGGCAAGACCACCACGCTGAAGATGATCAACCGCCTCATCGAGCCCTCGGCGGGCAAGATCTACCTCAACGAGGAGGACATCACCGCCAAGGACAAGGTGGAGCTGCGCCGCCACATCGGCTATGTGATCCAGCAGATCGGCCTGTTTCCCAATATGACGGTGGCCCAGAATATCTGCGTGGTGCCCACCCTGCTGAAATACAGCAAGGAGGAATGTGACAAGATTGTCCACTCTCTGCTGGAGCTGGTCAACATGCCCTATGAGCAGTACGCCCATAAATACCCCTCTGAGATGTCCGGCGGACAGCAGCAGCGCATCGGCATCCTGCGGGCCCTGGCGGCCTCGCCCCCCATCGTACTCATGGACGAGCCCTTCTCCGCCCTGGACCCCATGACCCGCCGGTCCCTCCAGCAGGAGGTGCGCTCTCTCCAGCAGAAGCTGAACAAAACCTTCGTCTTTGTCACCCACGACATGGAGGAGGCTCTGGATCTGGCCGACGTCATCATCTTTATGGACCACGGAAAAATTGTCCAGATGGCTCCCCCGGAGGAGATGCTGGCCCACCCCGCCAGCGGCCAGATCCAGGATTTCCTCGGCAAATTCATCGACACCCATGCCCAGAAGGAGCTCACCGCCGCCGACTTCATGCGCCCCGGCGTGTCCACCGTCTCGGCCACCCGAGGGGTCAACGAGTGTGTCAGCAAGATGCAGCGGCGCAACGTGGACACCCTCATCGTGGTGGACGACCAGGACCGGTACCAGGGGACGGTGTCCATCGCGGACATCCGCCTCACCGGCCATGTGGTCAAGACCATCGAGCCCCTCATCCGCTGCAACACTCCCACCGTCCACACGGGGGACAGCGCCAAGGACTGCTTTGACCTGCTCATCTCCAGCGGCGCCCCCTATCTCATTGTTCTGGACGAGGAGGAGAAAGTGGACGGCCTCATCACCAAGACCAGTATGACCTCCGCCATGGCGGAACAGCTCTGGGGGTGAGATGCGTTGACGATTCAAGATCTTCCCGCCAAATTAGTGCAGCATCTCTTTTTCACCCTGGTCCCCGTGGCCATTGGTTTCCTGCTAGGGGTGCTCATCGGCATCCTGCTGTCCCGGAAGCCCAAGCTCTCCGGCATCGTCCTGCCCATCCTCTCGGTGTTCAACACCATCCCCGGCATCGTCTTTATCGGACTGCTGGTACTGGTGTGGGGGGCCCAGTCGGCGACAGTGCTGGTGGCTCTGGGGGTGTACGCCACCTTCCCGGTGCTGAAAAACACCTACGCGGGACTGGTATCGGTGGACCCGCAGTATATTGAGGCCGCCAAGGGCTGCGGCATGAGCGCCATGCAGAGCCTGACCCAGGTGGAGCTCCCCCTGGCCATGCCCACCATCATCGGCGGGCTGCGCATGTCCACCGTCTACACCGTCAGCTGGGCCGTGCTGGCCTCCATGATCGGCGGCGGCGGCCTGGGTGATTTCATCTATGCCGGTCTAAGCTCGGATAACAGCGAGCTCATCCTCATGGGAGCGATTCCGGCTGCGCTGCTGGCCTTTGTGCTGGGCTCCCTGGTGGACGCCCTTCAGCGAAAAGTGGTTCCCAAGGGAATCCGGAGGGGAGGGAGCGCCGCATGACTTTCACCATGATTCTGGAGCACATGTCCCTGGTGGTGGCCGCTCTCCTCTTCGCGATTCTGGCAGGCATTCCCTTGGGCATCATCTGCTATTTCTACCCCTCCACCCGCAAGGTGATTCTCCGGGTGGTGGACCTGATTCAGACTACCCCCGCCCTGGCACTGCTGGGCATCATCATGGTCATCATGAACCCGGGCAAGCCCACGGTCATCGTGGGTCTGGCCCTCTACTCCCTACTGCCCATTGTGCGCAACACCTGTCTGGGACTGGATCAGGTGCCGGAGCACCTGATTGAGGCGGGCAAAGGGATGGGCATGACCCGGATGTACCGCCTGATCCATGTGGAGATTCCCATTGCCGCCCCCATCATCTTCACCGGCATCCGCATCGCCACCGTCACCGCCATCGGCACCGCAGTGTTCGCCTCCTTCGTGGGCGGCGGCGGGCTGGGCAGCGTCATCACCACCGGCATCCGCCAGGAGGACATGACAGCCATCCTGGGCGGCACCGGGGTGCTGATGGCTGCCGCCCTGATCCTGGACCTGCTCATGGGGCTGGCCGAGCGGTACCTGAACAGCCGGAGCAGCCAGCGCTCCAAAGGCAGCCGGTATGCCGCCCGGGGCGCGGCCGTCCTCTCCGCCGCCGCTGTGGTGGTCCTGTGCGTCTACGCCTTCCTGCCCAAGAGCACTGAGGGCCTGCTTCTCTATGAGGGGCAGTACTCCGAAATAAAGCTGGTCAACAGTATGATCAAGCAGCTGGTGGAGGACCGCCACGACCTCACCGTCACCATTCAGGATGAGATGACCGCGGTGAACAACTTTAACGCCATGACGGGAGACAACCACACCTGTGACCTGATGTATACCTGGGACGGAACTCTCTTGACGACAATTATGGGGCTGGACACCACCGACATCCCTGATGGGCAGACCCTTTACGACTTTGTCAATGAGAAGATGAACGACGAGTACGATATGCACATGCTGGGCAAAATCGGCGTCAACAATACCTATATCCTGGGCGTCACCCAGGAGGTGGTGGACACCTACAATCCCAAGACCATCAGCGACCTGGTCCCCATCGCCGGGGAGCTGCGCTTCGGCGCCGAGCAGGACTTCTTCACCGACGCGGGCAATATGAAGTTCGGCCCCATGGCGGAAGCCTATGGCCTGGAGTTTGCCGAGGTCAAGCCGGTGGATATTATGATGAAGTATACTCTGGTGGAGCAGGGGGCCTACGACGTAATGGTGGTCTACGCCACCGACGGTCTGAACAAGCGGGCCAACCTGACCCTGCTGGAGGACGACCAGCACTTCTTCCCCGACTACTACGGCACCATTCTGGTGCGCAACGACGTGTTTGAGCGCTTTGCCGACCAGGCCCCCGAGCTGGAGGACACCCTGAAGCTCCTCAACAACCAGTTCACCGACGAGATGATGAGTGAACTCACCTACTACGTGGACGTGGAGGGCCGGGATGTGGACGAAGTGGCCCACGAGTTCCTGGTCAGTGCCGGGCTTCTGGAGGAGTAACCGCTCGATTTTGTCATATTGGTTCCTATCAATAGGTACAAAACAGCCGCCCGGGACTTCCCGGGCGGCTGTCTTTCATTTTTTTCGAGAGGGTTTCGCCGCCCCGGCGGCGAAACCCTTCCCTCCTTAAAAAATGTTTACCAGCGACGGCTGCTCCATCTCGGCCAAAAGCTCCAGCTGGGTCATCAGCTCCGCGTTGGCGGCGGTGTACTGGTCGGTCTCCTCCAGGGCCAGGTACTGCTCCAGTGCTCGGAAGGAGCTCAAAATCTCATCGGTATCGCTGTGCCGCATAAGGATGTGGAGATACGCCTCATGGTCCTGCCAGCTTTGGAACGCCTGCCCGCTCAGTTCGGCGGCCCCCTCCCAGTCCCCCTGTGTGGTCCGCTCCTGGGCCTGCTTCAGCTGCTGGATCATTCCGCCGGTCAGCCGTTCGGCGTACCAGGCGTTCCACAGAGTGCCTCCCAGCAAAACCGCCAGAATGGCTGCCGCCGCCCACAGACGTTTCATGCTCTTCTCCCCTCTTCCTGCTCTGACCGGGGCGCCAGATAGACGCCACCCACCTCATCCACCGTCATCAAAAACACCTGGTCCGGCTCCTTCAGCCCGTGCTTTGAGAGCTGCTTTTGCAGCCACACCCCGTCGTAGCCCCGGGCGGTCAGGTTTTGGGCCAGGAGCTTTCCGTCGCTGATGAGCACCAGGGGCAGTCCGGTCTCCTTCGCCTCCAGCCCCAGCTGGCTCTGGGTGGGGGGCTTCTCCCGCTCCCAGGGCAGGATGGACAGCTGGCCGTTGGTCTCCAGGATGGCGTACTCGATCCCGGCGGGACCCGCATACCCCTGGGCCCGCAGCTCCTCCAGCAGCTCGTCCACCGTCAGCCGGTTGCGGCGCATCTCCCCCTGGTCGATCTTCCCCTTGCGGATGATGACGCTGGGCCGGCCGCACAGGAGAGTACGGAACCGGGTACTCTTCATGGTGAGTACCGACAGGATCATGGTCAGGGACAGCAGGGTCAGAATGGGCACGATCCCCGTGAGCAGGGGGATGCCGAAATCCTGCATAGGGACGGCGGCCAGATCGGCGATGATCAGAGAGAGCACCAGCTCCGAGGGCTCCAGCTCCCCCACCTGTCGCTTGCCCATAAGCCGGATGCCGGCAATGATGAGCAGGTATAGGATGATGGTCCGGATCAGTCCGGTAAACATGTCGGTCACCTCACTGCAGAGCGCGAGTGCGCTTTTGGTTCAGTCTTTCCTCCTCTTGGAGAAAGTATCCGAGAGATCCCCCATACCGCGGAAAAAGTTTTATGAAAAAAGATTCCCCCACCCCTTGCAAAGCGCGTCGATTTCCGATACAATATCTTGAAACACTTTGCGCGTGGATCGTATCTGAATTGTGAACTGGAACGGAAGGGCGTGTGAGAGAATTGATGAAAGCGACTTTGATCCTGGCCAACGGAAGCGTATTTTCCGGGACCAGCATCGGCAGTACCTCCGACCGGGTGTGCGAGATGGTGTTCAACACCTCTATGACCGGGTATCAGGAGATCCTGACCGACCCCTCCTACGCGGGACAGGGGATCGTGATGTCCTATCCCCTCATCGGGAACTACGGCGTCAACCATGAGGACAACGAGTCCAGCCGTCCCTGGGCGGAGGCCTTTGTGGTCCGTCACCTCTCCCCCATTGGAAGCAATTTCCGCTGTGAGGAGACGCTGGACCACTACCTGAAAAAACACGACATCACGGGCATCGAGGGGGTAGACACCCGTGCCCTGACGAAAATACTCCGCAGCCAGGGGAGCATGAACGGCATGGTCACCTGTGCGGAGCATTTTAATGTAGCGGAGATCCTGGAGAAGCTGAAGGCCTACCGGGTGGAGGGCACCGTGGAGCGTGTCTCCCGGAAGGAACCCGAGGACTGCCCCGCCTACGGCGAGGAGAAGTACAAGGTGGCCATGATGGACTACGGCGTGAAGCAGAACATGATCGAGTGCCTGCGCCGCCGGGGCTGCCATGTCACCGTGTTCCCCGCCGCCACCCCCGCCGAGACCATTCTCGCCGGCGGCTTTGACGGGGTGATGCTCTCCAACGGCCCCGGCGACCCCGCCGACAATGTGGCCATCATCGGGGAGGTCAAGAAGCTCTATGAGAGCACCCTCCCCCTGTACGCCGTCTGCCTGGGCCACCAGCTGATGGCCCTGGCCACCGGCGCCAAGACCGGCCGGCTGGCCTACGGCCACCGGGGCGGCAACCACCCGGTGAAGGACCTGGCCGAGGACCGGGTGTTCATCACCAGCCAGAACCACGGCTATGTGGTGCTGTCCGAGACAGTGGACCCCGCCGTGGCCGAGGTGTCCCACGTGAACGTGAACGACGGCACCTGCGAGGGCCTGCGCTACAAGCGCCCCAACTGCTTCACCACACAGTTCCATCCCGAGGCCAGCCCCGGCCCCAAGGATACGGAGTACCTGTTCGACCGCTTTGTGGCTTCTATGGGAGGTGACCGGTAATGCCGAAGAATCCGAATATCAAAAAAGTTCTGGTGCTGGGCTCCGGCCCCATCGTCATCGGCCAGGCCGCCGAGTTTGACTACGCCGGCACCCAGGCCTGCCGCGCCCTGAAGGAAGAGGGCATCGAGGTGGTGCTGGTGAACTCCAACCCCGCCACCATTATGACGGACAAGGACATCGCCGACCATGTGTATATCGAGCCCCTGAACATCCCCTCCGTCACCCAGGTTATTGAGAAGGAGAAGCCCGACTCCATCCTGCCCACCCTGGGCGGCCAGACCGGCCTGAACCTGGCTATGGCTCTGTACGAGGACGGCACCCTGGAGAAGTACGGGGTGAAGCTGCTGGGCACCAGCCCCGACTCCATCCGCAAGGCGGAGGACCGCCAGGGCTTCAAGGACTGCATGGAGTCCATCGGCCAGCCCTGCGTCACCTCCGAGGTGGTGGAGAGCGTGGAGGACGCCGTGGCTTTCGCCGAAAAGATCGGCTACCCGGTCATCGTCCGCCCCGCCTACACCCTGGGCGGCACCGGCGGCGGCATCGCCTATGACCGGGCCTCCCTGGAGGAGATCTCCGACCGGGGCATCCACCTCTCCCGCGTGGGCCAGGTGCTCATCGAGCGGTGCATCGCCGGCTGGAAGGAGATCGAGTTCGAGGTCATGCGGGACGGCGCGGGCAACGTGATTACCGTGTGCTCCATGGAGAACATCGACCCCGTGGGCGTGCACACCGGCGACTCCATCGTGGTGGCCCCCACCCAGACCCTGGCCAACAAGGAGTACCAGATGCTCCGCACCGCCGCTCTGGACATCATCACCGCCCTGGAGATCGAGGGCGGGTGCAACGTGCAGTTCGCCCTGAATCCCGACAGCTATGAGTACGCGGTCATCGAGGTCAACCCCCGTGTGTCCCGCTCCTCCGCCCTGGCTTCCAAGGCCACCGGCTACCCCATCGCCAAGGTGGCCGCCAAGATCGCCCTGGGCTATCACCTGGACGAGATTCCCAACGCGGTGACCGGCAAGACCACCGCCTGCTTCGAGCCCACTCTGGACTACTGCGTGCTGAAAATCCCCCGTCTGCCCTTCGACAAGTTCACCACCGCCAGCCGCACCCTGGGCACCCAGATGAAGGCCACCGGCGAGGTCATGGCCATCGCCAACTCCTTCGAGGGGGCCCTGATGAAGGCCATCCGCTCCCTGGAGCTGAACGTGCGCGCCCTGAAGCTGGACAAGCTGGAGGGCCTGTACACCGACGAGATCGAGGACCTGCTGGTCCAGGTCACCGACGAGCGTTTGTTTGTGGTGGCTGAGGCTCTGCGCCGCGGGTTCTCCCCCCAGAAGATCAACCACATCACCAAGATGGACATCTGGTTCCTGGAGGGCTTCCAGCGGATCATCGACATGGAAAACGAGCTGGAGCGCTGCAAGGGCGTGCCCTCCGCCGACACCCTGAAGCGGGCCAAGGAGATGTGCTTCGCCGACAGCTATATCGGCACCCTGTGCGGCATGAAGCAGGCCGAGGTCAAGGCCCTGCGGGAGAAGTACGGTATTGTCCCCTCCTTCAAAATGGTGGACACCTGCGCCGCTGAGTTCGATGCGGAGACCCCCTATTACTACTCCTCCTACGACGGGGAGAACGAGGCTGTGGAGACCAGCGATCGCAAGAAAGTGCTGGTACTGGGCTCCGGTCCCATCCGCATCGGCCAGGGCATCGAGTTCGACTACTGTTCCGTCCACTCCGTGTGGGCCTTCAAGCGCATGGGCTTTGAGACCATCATCATCAACAACAACCCCGAGACCGTCTCCACCGACTTCGACGTGGCTGACAAGCTGTACTTCGAGCCCCTCACCGCCGAGGACGTGCAGAACATCGTGGAGCAGGAGAAGCCCTGGGGCGCCGTGGTCCAGTTCGGCGGACAGACCGCCATCAAGCTGGCCAAGGCCCTCACCGAGATGGGCGTCCAGATCCTGGGCACCTCCGCCGACGGCGTGGACGCCGCCGAGGATCGGGAACGCTTCGACGAGATTCTGGAGAAGTGCGGCATCCCCCGCGCCAAGGGCCGCACCGTCTTCACCACCCAGGAGGCCCTCCAGGCGGCCAACGAGCTGGGCTACCCCGTGCTGGTCCGTCCCTCCTACGTGCTGGGCGGCCAGGGCATGGAGATCGCCTACAACGACCGCAACATTGAGGACTTCATGAAGATCATCAACATGACTGTCCAGGAGCACCCCATCCTTATCGACAAGTATCTGATGGGCCGGGAGCTGGAGGTGGACGGCGTGTTCGACGGGGAGGACATCCTCATCCCCGGCATCATGGAGCACGTGGAGCGGGCCGGCGTCCACTCCGGCGACTCCATCGCAGTGTATCCCCCCATCAACCTGGAGGACAAGCACCGTGAGCTCATCCTGAAGCACACCAAGAACATGGCCAAGCACCTGAACGTCATCGGCCTCATCAACGCCCAGTATATCCTCTACAACGACGACATCTACGTCATCGAGGTCAACCCCCGCTCCTCCCGCACCATCCCCTATATCTCCAAGGTGACCGGCGTTCCCATCATCGACCTGGCCACCAAGGTGATGCTGGGGCAGAAGCTGAAGGACCTGGGCTACGGCACCGGCATCTACAAGGAGGCCGACTACTACGCCGTCAAGGCCCCCGTGTTCTCCTTCGAGAAGCTCACCGACGTGGACACCGGCCTTGGCCCGGAGATGAAATCCACCGGCGAGGTGCTGGGTCTGGCCGAGACCTATCCCCAGGCCCTTCTGAAGGCCTTCAAGGGCTGCGGCCTGCGGGTGCCCAAGCGGGGCAGCCGGATCATCGTCACTGTGAAGGACGAGGACAAGCCCGAGATGATTGGCATCGCCCGGGGCTTTGAGGAGATGGGCATTGAGATCTACGCCACCTCCGGCACCTGCGACGCCCTCACCGCTGCTGGCATCGCCTGCAAGCGGGTGAACCGGGTGTCTCAGTCCCACCCCAATATCCTGGATATGATCCAGAGCGGCACCGTGGACCTGATCATCAACACCCCCACCAAGGGCCGCAAGCACGACAGCGACGGCTTCAAGATCCGCCGCTCCGCCGTGGAGCACTCTGTGGCCTGTGTCACCGCCATCGACACCGCCCGGGCCGTCCTCACCGTCCGGGAGCAGAGCCGCAGCGAGGACCTGACCCCCATCGACATCACCAAGATTTAACCCCAAACACTTCGGGGAGGGGATACTTCCCCTCCCCGGCTGTTTTTTCCGGATACGAAAAAACCACACCCTCCGGTGTGGTTCTCCAGAAAATGTATGCTCACCGCTCGCTGGCGGATACTTCCTTGCACTCGTAGATCAGGTCCTCCAGATCGGCGGCGGCATCCCAGTGAAGCTCCATATTGTTCACCTCCTTTGTTTTTCTTTAGTATAATCGCTTCCGTTTCACCCAACAAGAAGCCTGGAGTAAAACGCAGGTAAAATTTTTTAGAAAGGGTGCTTTTATGTCTCATCAGACTGTTATCGTGCTGGACTTCGGCGGACAGTACAACCAGCTCATTGCCCGCCGGGTGCGGGAGTGCAGCGTGTACTGCGAAGTCAAGCCCTACACCACTCCCCTCTCTGAGTTGAAGGCCATGAATCCCATCGGCATCATCTTCACCGGCGGCCCCAACAGCGTGTATCTGGACTCCTCCCCCAAGGTGGACCCGGAGATCTTCACCTGGGGCGTGCCCATTCTGGGCATCTGCTACGGCTGCCAGCTGATGGCCCACCTGCTGGGGGGCCAGGTCACCGAGGCCCAGGACGACTCCGCCCGGGAGTACGGCAAGACCCAGACCTACTATGACACCACCTGCAAGCTGTTCCATGGCCTGCCCCAGCAGGGCATCTCCTGGATGAGCCACGGGGACTACATGGCCAAGGTGCCCGAGGGCTTCGCCCTCACCGCCCACTCCGACGCATGCCCCAATGTGGCCATCGCCGACGATACCCGTGGCTTCTACGGGGTGCAGTACCACCCTGAGGTCAACCACACGGAGAACGGCATCGCCATGATCCGCAACTTCCTCTATGAGGTGTGCCTCGCCAAGGGCGACTGGACCATGGAGGACTACTGTAAGACCGCCATCCAGCAGGTCCGGGAGAAGGTGGGCTCCGGCAAGGTGCTTCTGGCTCTGTCCGGCGGCGTGGACTCCTCCGTGGTGGCCGCCTTGCTGGCCGAGGCGGTGGGCAAGCAGCTCACCTGCGTCTTTGTGGACCACGGACTCATGCGGAAAAACGAGGGGGACGAGGTGGAGGCTGCCTTCGCCAAGTGGGACATCAACTTCGTCCGGGTGGACGCGGAGCAGCGCTTCCTGGGCAAGCTGGCCGGGGTCTCCGAGCCCGAGCGCAAGCGGAAGATCATCGGCGAGGAGTTCATCCGGGTCTTTGAGGAGGAGGCCAAGAAGATCGGCACCGTGGACTTCCTGGCCCAGGGCACCATCTACCCCGACGTGATCGAGTCGGGTACCGGCGACGCCGCCGTCATCAAGAGCCACCACAACGTGGGCGGCCTGCCCGACTACGTGGACTTCAAGGAGATCATCGAGCCCCTGCGCCTGCTATTCAAGGACGAGGTCCGACAGCTGGGCCGGGAGCTGGGTCTGCCCGAGTACCTGGTATCCCGCCAGCCCTTCCCCGGCCCCGGCCTGGCCATCCGTATCATCGGCGAGATCACCAAAGAGAAGGCCGATCTGCTCCGGGACGCCGACTTCATCTTCCGGGACGAGATCGCCAAGGCCGGCGAGGACAAGAACCTGAACCAGTATTTTGCTGTCCTCACCAACACCCGTTCCGTGGGCGTCATGGGCGACGGACGCACCTATGACTACACCCTGGCCCTCCGCGCCGTCACCACCAGCGACTTCATGACCGCCGACTGGGCCAGAATCCCCTACGACGTGCTGGACCGCATCAGCGTGCGCATCGTCAACGAGGTCCAGGGCATCAACCGGATCTGCTACGACATCACGAGCAAACCCCCCGCCACCATCGAGTGGGAATAAGCAAAAAGTGGATATGAGGGCCCGCAAACCCTTGAAAATACTGACTTTTTGATTTTTCAAATTCCCATTTGATAGCAGATTGATAGCACTCGTCAAATCCCAATTTATTGAGTTTGAAAAGAAAAATCGGGTGGCTTGCGAGTAGCCTAAAAATCCTCATCTTTTTATTCATAAGTAAAAGGTCTAACTGATTTTTGCTAATCAGTTAGACCTTTTTTATTTTGCTCTCATTTATCTAAATTTTCTGATTTTGTGCAACAAATGGCCTTTCCCGTGGCCTACAAGTGAGAGGGTTAGATCAGACCCTCTGGCAGTACCTTAGCGCGGATCTGGTTGCTGTCGTACTCCGGGTAGTGGTAACGCCAGCGGTCATAGTCCTCCTGAGAGATCTTACCAGCTTCCAATTTGGCCGCCTGTTCCCGCCAGGCCCAAAGCATCTCATGCAGCCGGGCAGCATCCTTGTTTTTGCGGAAATCCACCTGCAAGGCAAGCTCACCGTCCTGCTCCGTGACCTTCAGCCCGTAGTTGTCCTCCAGGGTGAACAGGGTGTGCATCAGCCCCACATAGGAGTCTATATCCGGGACGGAAAGAGCATGGGGCGAGACATCCAGTACCTGTGCCAGGGCAGCAGTCAGGTCCGCCTTAGGGGTTCTTGATCCTGTTTCGTACTGTGCTAGGCGCACATCGGCAGACTTCTCCGGGAAGCCCAGCGCCATACCAAGATATTTCTGTGTCATCCCCCGCAGGAGACGGAAAAAGTGAATCCGTTCGCCAATCGCCATACATCCAGCTCCCATCTATGGTTGTTCTTATAAGCAACATAGCATAGTTGTTTAGTTTTGTCAAGATAATCTAAGCAAATTTATTTAATAATATTTCTTCTAAAAGGCTTGAACTAAGCTTATATGTATAGTATTATGAGGATACTGAGCGAATAAGCTTAGACAATATAGCGCATCAAATGAGCCGCCAGATTTTTGGTTGCGAAACGGAGAAAAAGTGGCGGACATAAGTAAGGAGGCATTTATGAAACACAACGCTTGCAGTCCACAGTCACCAACGACTAAGAAAGGAAGGTATTTATCATGGAAAACCAGATTTTTATGCGCGTCAATGAAGTGGCCGAGGAGCTGGGGGTGTCCGTACCCTACGCCTATAAGCTCATCCGGCAGATGAACGAGGAACTGGCGAAAACCGGCTGCATCACGATTTCCGGCCGGATCGACCGCAAGTTCTTCCACGAGAAGTTTTATGGCACGAGAACCGAAACAGCGAGAAAGGGGGAGTAATCATGGCAGCGTTTAAAAACAAGGACAACGGCACCTGGTATGTGCAGTTCCGCTACACCGACTGGAAAGGTGAGCGCCAGCAGAAGCTCAAAAGGGGCTTTGCCACCAAGCGAGAGGCGCTGGAATGGGAACGGGAGTTCCTGATGGAAAAGCAGGCCGATGTGAACATGACCTTCGAGAGCTTCGTCGCCCTCTATGAGAGGGACATTAAGCCCAAGTTGAAGCTCAACACCTGGCTCACCAAGGAGAGCATTATCAAAAAGAAAATCCTGCCCTATTTTGCCAAGCGGAAGCTTTCGGAGATCACAGCCAAGGACATTATGCGCTGGCAGAACGAGATCCGGGAGATGCGGGACTGTCACGGCAAGCCCCTGTCAAAAACTTACCTTAAAACCGTTCACAATCAACTTAGTGCAATTTTCAACCATGCTGCCCGGTTTTACGGCCTGAACCTCAACCCGGCCCGGCAGGCGGGCAACATGGGGGCGGAGGAGCGGAAGGAAATGCTGTTCTGGACCCGGGAGGAGTACACTAAGTTTTCCGAGGCCATGATGGATAAGCCGCTGTCCTTCTACGCCTTTGAGGTGCTTTACTGGTGCGGCATCCGGGAGGGTGAGCTGCTGGCCTTGACCCCGGCGGACTTCGATTTTGAGAAGCGCACCCTCACCATCAATAAGTCCTATCAGCGGCTCAACAAGCAGGATGTCATTACCACCCCCAAGAAACCAAAGAGCAACCGGGTGATTCAGATGCCCCAGTTTCTCTGTGACGAGCTTCAGGACTACCTTAAGCAGCTCTATGGCGTGGAGCCGGACAGCCGGATGTTCCCCATCAGCAAAAGCTATCTTCACCGGGAAATGGACCGTGGCTGCAAGCAAACTGGGGTGAAAAGGATTCGCATACACGATTTGAGACATAGCCACATCAGTTTGTTGATCGACATGGGCTTTACTGCCCTGGCTATTGCGGAGCGCGTAGGACACGAGAGCATCGACATCACCTACCGCTACGCTCATTTGTTCCCCACCCGTCAGGTGGAAATGGCCGATAAGCTGGATTCACTGAAAAATGAGAAGGGAGTGTAAGAAAATGTCCAAGAAGAACTACGATAACCACAACCGCTGGAGGAACAAGACGGTGGCTTTCCGGGTGTCGGCGGAGGAAGACCTCCATCTGGAAGCCCTGGTGAAGCTCACAGGCCTGACCAAGCAGGACTACATCATCCGGCGGCTGCTGGAACGGGATGTGGTGGTCCAGGGCAACCCCAGGGTCTACAAGGCCCTGCGGGACCAGCTGGCCGCCGTGCTGGACGAACTCCGCCGGATCGAAGCTGGGCAGGGCGTAAACGGCGAGCTGCTGGACACCATCCAGATGATCGCCACCATTATGAACGGGATGCAGGAGGATTTCGCCTATGATCAATGAAAAAAAGAAAATGACCGCCCAGGGCTCATCTGTTGGCGCAGATGATGGGCAGTCAATCTCTCAAAATTCCAAGACCACTATACCAGACCCGGACGAAAAAAGCAATTCCCCAAGAAGAGATTTGGAGGAACTTTACCGAAAGATGCGCCGCATGAGCGACCCAGCTTACCTGCATACTGTGACCCTGGACGAGCTGATGGACAATGTGTTCGAGGGCAAGTCTGCGGTGATTGAAAATCTGCTCTATACAGGAGCGTACATCCTTGCCGGAGCGCCCAAAATCGGCAAGTCCTTCTTGGTTGCACAGATCGCCCACCATGTCAGTACCGGGCAAGACCTGTGGGGCTACAAAGTACATCAGGGAACGGTTCTCTATCTGGCGCTGGAAGATGACGAGAGCCGCCTGCAGCGCCGGATGTTCCGTATGTTCGGTGTGGAGGGGACAAGCTCCCTCCACTTCGCTACCAGCGCTAAAATGATCGGTGGTGGCCTAGATGAACAGCTGGAAAAGTTTGTTCGGGAACACAGTGATACCAAGCTGATTATCGTGGATACCCTGCAAAAAGTCCGGGAGGCAGTGAGCGATAGTTACAGCTACTCCAGCGACTATGAGGTAATCGGCAAGCTGAAGCAATTTGCTGACCGATATGGCGTTTGCGTCCTGATTGTCCACCACACCAGAAAGCAACCTGCGGGAGATAGCTTTGAAATGATTTCCGGCACCACGGGCTTGCTGGGCTGTGCGGATGGTGCGCTCCTGATGCAGAAGGAAAAGCGGACGGATAGCAGGGCCACCTTGGAAGTGGTAGGCAGAGACCAGCCGGATCAGCGGTTGTATCTGAGCAAAGACCAAGAGAGCCTAGTTTGGGGGCTTGACCATGCAGAGAATGAGCTTTGGAAGCAGCCTCCAGACCCGGTACTGGAAGCCGTAGCAAAGATCGTATCTGCTGACAACCGCGAATGGGAAGGCAGTCCCACCGAGCTGGCCCAGGCAATTCAAACAGATATGGCGGTAAATCGGCTCACCAAGCATCTGAATGTGAATGCCAGCCGCCTGTTGGAAGAACATCAGGTAAAGTATGAGAACAAAACCAAGCACGCCGGGCGGCGTATCCGGCTGACCTACATGGTGGTGGAAGCACCTGCGTTTGAAGTAATCGAGTAAAGCGCGACGCTCGCAACGGTCGCGGAAAGAAAAAGATGGGGTGGTATTTTGCCACCCCATCTTCAAGGAGGATGCCCCATTTTAGGACACCCTAAAAGTATCAGAGGATGTCGCGATTCACGACACCCTATGCCCCGAAACAGGGCACCGGGTACAGGGGCAAAAAGCGTTCGGAGAACGCGCAGCCACAGAATGAAATTCTGTGTTCAGAAGGGGCTTGGGGGCGCTGCCCTCAACAAGCAGACGGCAGGGAATGTGAGTGTGTATTAACACTCGCATTGCTTGCCGGATTTGTGTGTGGCTATCCACACGCATTGCTTGCCTGTATCTAAAACAACCGAAACGGCCCTTGTGCCGCTGCGGAAAATCAACTGAAATTCAAGTATTGGGAGGTAACGAGTATGAGAAAGATTTTGTCCTGTGAGTTCAACCCGGACACTGCCTGCGTGGAGCTGTGCATGGAAGATGGAACCCTGTTGTCCATCGACTGCACCGCCGTGGAGAACGAGGTAGCGAACAGTATGTACCAGCGGTCAGAACTGGACTGGCTGATCTATAATGATCCGCTGTCCTATGCCGAACTGATTGTGAATGGGGACCCTGAATTGTATCTAAAAGCAGTAACAAAGAAAACTCCGTTAGATTGATGGCAAAGAAAATCCGCCAGAAGCAGCACTCTAAAGGGTGCGCCTCTGACGGATTTTTTACATCTTATCAATCAAAGCAAATACAACAGCCTGCTGTTCTTCACTTAGTCTTGACCAGCGTTCCAGAAGCTTTTTCTGCGCCTCAGTTAAGGAAACCGGTGCATCTTCTTCGGCAAACAGTTGAGATAGCGTAATGCCAAAGGCTGTGCAGATTTTCTCCAGGGATGGAATGGTCGGAACCATATTCTTGCGATACCATGAGGAGATCGTGGATTGCGGCAAACCGGAGCGTTCTGCAAGCTGATACTCTGTCCAGCCCCGCTCCTCTCGATACGCGGTTATAACCGAGAGAATATCCTTCACCTGCATCACTCCTTTGCTTGTGTTCTTCGTAAATTATACTTTGATAAATCGTTGTGATTTAATCATTTATATCGTATAATTTTAACGATAAACACAACTAAAAGGAGGGAGAAATTTGGGAGGAAAAAGCTGTTTTTTCATCGGGCACAGGGAAACATCGGAGGCAATTTACCCGGCATTGTATGCGGTTGTGGAGCAGCACATTTTGGAATATGGCGTTACAGAATTTATCGTTGGCCACTACGGCGGATTTGACCGTCTTGCAGCGTCAGCAGTCAAAGAAGCAAAGCGTTTCTACCCAGAAGTGAAGCTCACTTTGCTATTGTCATATCATCCGGCAGAGCGGCCCATCCCAACACCCGATGGATTTGACGGAACATTCTATCCACCGGGGATGGAAAGCGTTCCGCGCAAGATCGCAATCGTGAGAGCAAACCGCTATGTTGTGGATCATGTAGACTACCTCATTGCCTATGCGTGGCACCCTGCCAGTAATGCACGGGAGCTGGTGGAGTATGCAAAAAGGCGAGTAAAGAAAGGCTCTCTTTTCATAACAGTGATAAAGCATAATGATTCGACATAAAGTTGAGTTTTTCACGAAAGTGTGATAAAATAAATCCAAGCATTTCTTGCTTTGGAGGGACTAAAATGGCGATTTGTTATGACCGCTTATTCCACCTGATGATTGATAAAAAGATAAGCAATGCACAGCTAAAAGAGAAGGCCGGTTTTAGTGCCAATATTATCACCCGCCTAAAGCGCAACGAGTATGTTTCCATCGAAAGCATCGAGAAGATTTGTCGCGTGATGGAGTGTGGCGTGGACGATATTCTGGAGTTTGTTCCGGAAGAAAAATAAGCATGAATTTTGACAAAGTGGTTTGATATTTGAAGGTAACTTTCGGGACACAAGACCTTTGCAGCTGAAAAGCTGCGAAAGATTGGATAGGAGTGTGGCTGTGATGGCAGCAGCAAACAAAACAGTTTGGGGAATTCATACGATGGACGATCCCCTTTTTTTGCATCAGAATCTAATTGCAATTGGCTGGGAAGAGATGGGCGACTTGTCGGTCATAAGTGCATCTCGTGATGCCTACAAAGAAAAATATATTGCGACCTATCCGGACGCTAAAAAAGGTTCGATTGCCACAAGTGCTGGAATGCTGTACCGGTTTGTTCATGAAGTGCGAGAAGGCGATTATGTCGTGTTCCCATCTAAGATCGACCGTAAAATCAATATTGGAATCGTTGAGAGCGCCTATTTTTATGATAGTACAGCTGCACAGTATCACAATCGTCGGAAAGTAAAGTGGCTCAAACATCTGCCTCGTACGGCTTTTTCGCAAGGGGCTCTGCATGAAGTCGGTTCGGCACTGAGCTTTTTCCAGGTGAAAAATTATGCGGATGAGTATTTTAAGGCTCTGGATAAAGATTTCAAAGGCAATATTTTGGAGCCGGATACCGATGAGACAGTGGCACAAACGGCGGATGAAATTATCGAGGCTACCCGAGATTTTATCTTAAAAGAGCTGAGCAAAAATCTGAAAGGATACGATCTAGAGCCGTTTGTCGCAAATCTTTTGCAGGCCATGGGCTATCGCACGATCCTGTCTCCGCATGGTGGAGACAGCGGTATCGACATTACCGCCTATAAAGATGAACTGCCGCCCCGCATTGTTGTCCAGGTCAAAAGCCAAGATGGAGATATTAAAGAGACTACCATCCAGTCTCTGAAAGGTGCTATGCGTGAAGGAGATTATGGCCTGTTTGTGACACTGTCCAACTATACCAAAAATGCGCAGAAATACCTGGATAACACCCCTATTATTCGCGGCATTAACGGCACAGAACTTGTGGATCTGGTCTTGAAATATTACGATCAGCTCAGTGTCAAATACCGCAAAATGATCCCCCTGAAAATGGTGTACATCCCCGTTCCGCCAGAGGAGTAAATGGGAACCTGACAGGAAATTAAAAAGAGAACGGAGAGGTACCGATGGCAATCAAAAAGAGCGAAATTTACAGCCAGATATGGGCTGCGTGTGATAAACTGCGGGGCGGTGTGGAACCGGCCCGTTATAAGGATTATATTCTGACACTGCTGTTTGTGAAGTATGTGTCCGACCGCTTCAAGAGCAGTGATAACTGGGACATTGAAGTGCCAGAAGGCGGCAGCTTTGACGATGTTATTGCCTTGAAATATAAGAAAAACATTGGTGAAGGCATCAATATCATCATTGGCAAGCTGGCAGAAGCCAACGACTTGAAAGGCATTATCGACATTGCCGACTTCAACAGCGAGGAACTGGGCACCGACAAGGAAGCGGTAGATAAGCTCTCTGGTCTCGTGGAAATTTTCCAGAAACCGGAGTTGGACTTCACCAACAACCGCGCTGGCGGTGATGACATTTTGGGCGACGCCTACGAATTTTTGATGCGGAAATTTGCCCAGGATTCCGGCAAGAGCAAGGGCCAGTTCTATACACCGGGCGAAGTCTCTCGGATTATGGCAAAGGTGATTGGTATTGATAAAGCCACCGATCCCAGCATGACAGTCTACGATCCTGCTTGCGGTTCCGGTTCGCTGCTGATTCGTGCGGCGGATGAGGCCCCCTGCGAGATCTCCATCTATGGACAGGAAAAGGACAACTCCACCGCCGGTCTTGCCCGCATGAATCTGGTCCTACACAACAAGGGCGCTGGCGTCATTGTCGGCAATAAAAGCACCTTGTCTGCACCCCAGTATAAAGATGAGAACAACCCTGAACTGCTGAAAACCTTCAACTACATCGTAGTTAATCCGCCCTTCTCGGATAAATCCTGGATGGATGGCATTACGATCCCTGATTCTTATGGGAGATACAGCGAGACTGTGTTGGGCGTGCCGCCGGAGAAAAACGGCGACTACGCTTGGCTGCTGCATGTCCTGAAATCTTTGAAATCTACCGGCAAGGCAGCAGTCATTCTGCCTCATGGTGTGCTGTTCCGTGGCAATGCCGAGGCTGACATCCGCAAAAAGATCATTGACCGGGGTTATATCAAAGGCATTATTGGTCTGCCTGCTAACTTGTTCTTTGGCACAGGAATTCCTGCCTGTATTCTGGTGCTGGACAAAGAGGATGCTGCTGATCGTACCGGCATTTTCATGATTGACGCCAGCAAAGGCTATGTAAAGGATGGCAACAAGAACCGCCTGCGGGAACAGGATATTCACAAGATCGTGACCACCTTCCTTACAATGGATGAATCGGACCCCAAGTATGCCCGGTTTGTTCCGAACGAGGAGATCAAAGTCACCAACGAGTACAACCTGAATATCCCGCGCTATATTGACAGCAGTGAGCCGGAAGATTTACAGGACATCAATGCTCACCTGAACGGCGGCATTCCGGAAACCGATGTGGACAGCATGGCGGAGTATTGGGCGGTGTACCCCTCTTTAAAAGAGATTCTGTTCCAGCCGCTGCGTCCGGGGTATCTGCGTCCGGCGGTGGGCAAGGACGAAGCGGTTTCCACGATTACCTCCCACCCGGAGTTTATCCGCCATGCCGACCAGGTGGACGATGCCTATACCCGATGGAAGGAGACCGTTACCCACGATTTGATGCAACTCGGTCGGGATATTCACCCCAAAGAGCTGATTGCCAAAATTTCCGAGCAGCTTCTGGATGATTTTGCTCAGGTGTCGCTTCTCGATAAATATGATGTCTATGAAGTGCTGATGGAGTACTGGGCGGAGACCATGCAGGACGATGTGTATGCGGTCTGCTATGACGGCTATGAGGCTGGGCGAGAAATTGCCTATGAGTATGTGACCAAGAAGAAAAAAGAAAATGGCCAGACCATCGAGGTCAAGACCGATAAGATCAAGGGCTTTGAGGGTAAGCTGCTCCCCAAGGCTTTGATTGCTGTACACTTTTTTGAGGAGGATGTCAAGGCGCTGGATACCCTTCAGGGCCAACTGGATGAGGTGTCCACCAAGTTGGAAGAACTGGCCGAAGAAAATGGCGGTGAGGACGGACTGTTTGCTCAGCTGGATGATCTGAAAAAAGCCACTGTCAGTGCCCGGATCAAGGCAATCAAAAAAGATCCTACTGCCAAGGAAGAATTGGCTGCATTGAAGGAGTATATATCCCTGTTGGATGCCGAAAGCAATTACAAGAAGGCAATTAAGCAGGCCGAGGCAGACCTGGACACCAAACTGGAGAAAAAGTACCCCCAGCTTACGCTGGAGGAAATTCGTCATCTACTGGTGGAGGAAAAGTGGTTTGCTGCTATTTACAGTGAAATTGATGCCATTCACGAGGCAGTGTCTCATCATCTTTCTGCCCGTGTGACCCAGCTGGTGGAGCGGTATGAGTATACCCTGAAGGAATGTGAGAATGAAGTAGACCGGTACGAGGCAAAGGTCAAATCTCATCTGGAAAGGATGGGATTTGCATGGTGAAAAAGAAATCTATATTTCCGCTAACAAAACTTTCTGATGTGGTTTCTATGAAAAGTGGCGAGTCAATCACAGCCGAAAGAATAACTTCTGAAGGAAAGTTTCCTTGTTTTGGTGGAAATGGGCTCCGAGGATATACAACTACCTTTACGCATGATGGAAGTTATACACTAGTAGGACGGCAAGGAGCTCTCTGCGGAAATGTAACATTTGTAAGTGGTCGCTTTTATGCGTCTGAACATGCTATTGTAGTAACGCCTAAAAAGGAAACAGATATTAAGTTCATATCCTATGTGTTATACGATATGAACTTGAATCAATATTCGGAATCCTCGGCACAGCCTGGTTTATCAGTAAAGAAACTTTTGGAATTAGAATACCCTATTCCCCAAAATAAGGAAGAACAGACTGCTATTGCCGAAGCCCTTTCCGATGTAGATAGCCTGATTTCCTCCCTGCAAAAGCTGATTGAGAAAAAGAAAGCTATCAAGCAGGGAGCCATGCAGGAACTGCTTACCGGCAAAAAACGCCTGCCGGGGTTTTCTGGGAAGTGGGAAACTAGAAAAGTAGGTGAGCTTTGCAGTATAGTTACAAAGCAAACAGGCTTTGATTATACATCTATAATTAAACCGAATTTGCTTGAACATCCACAGTCTAATGCAATGCCAATGATTCAAACCAAGAATTTTGAAGGGAGAAAGTTTGACTTTGCTACAGATTACTATCTTCCCACTGATATTGCCAAAGTATTTGACAAAATAGTTTTAAATACGGTTTGTTTGCTTTTTTCTATCGTAGGTGCAAGTGTGGGGAATATTGGATTGTTCCCCGGAGACAAAGTCGCATTTTGTGGTGGAGCGATTGGAATTGCAAAATTCTATCATGAAATAGATGCCGTTTATGCTTTTTATTATTTTTTATCTGAATCTGGGCAGCAGCAAATACGCAATGTTACAAAAGGTGGGGCACAAGCTACTGTGACGATTGAAGATATTCGTGAGTTTACAATACCATATCCCAATCTCAAAGAGCGTACGATGATAGCTCAAACGCTTTCTGATATGGACAGTGAAATTGAGCAGCTAGAAAAGAAACTAGCAAAGTACCAGCAGATCAAGCAGGGCATGATGCAGGAGCTACTCACCGGACGGATTCGTCTGGTGGATCAATATAATTGATTTTATTACAAAGGAAGTAAGGTAGAGTAACTTTGCCAGTACTGAATTATTTGAATCTAATCTTTATAGTTGTTTTTGTTCTTGCGGCAATTACGACACCAATATGGAATAAGTTAGAGGGCCAGGAGCAGAAGAATAAGAAAGATAATAAAAGTACTATCGAGTCGCCTGAAAAGAAAAGCACAAAGTTGGAAGCTGGGGTTAATGTCATACTACTGCTTTCGATGGTTCTTTTATTTGTGGCAGGCTTTTTTTGGCTTTTGAAATCTTTGAATAAATATAAGTGGATATTTATTTTGCTCTCCATACCGGTGTATATAGAGTATTTAACAGGCACTTGTATTGCGATTGGCACACTAAGTAATGTGGTTAAATATAATGAACCGGGCCGTTTATCTAATCAAGAGCGTACGTCAATACAATTAATCGCATACGTCATATTCTTTTTAGGTATAGTAAATCCTTATGAGCGTTTGTTGAAATATGCAGGTGAAATTACAAGTAGTGTAGTTTCAGACGTATTAACTGTGTTGATTCTTCTGGTTTTTTCATTCCTATATACTTTTTTAACAATCGCACTGATATCTACGCCGATTTCTTGCGGTGTTTACTTACTGAAAATTATTAGAAAGCATTTTCCGTTTAAAGAACAAATTAAACGATATGGGGATTATTTTGTAAAGTGTATAGATGCTAAAATTCAAAATGAATTATATTTAATTTGTGCAATCAGATGTATTCATGGAATTGAATGTCGCGCTAAAATTTTGCTGTATCTTTTGCTTCCTCTTGTTTATTTGATTGATATCATAAAGATGTGTATCAAAACATTGCTTTCTATGATTCAGTCAACGATAGGCTTTATAGTCGTTTTTTTTCGGATAATAAAAAAAGCTGCAAAGGAGATGTTTTTGTGGTTTTTGAAATTATCAGATAAACACATTGTTGCTGTATCTTTTAGATTGGCACTTATTTTTTCACTTGTCAGTATAGTGATTTTGAACCGGTATCAGCCCTTTTTTAAAGAATACGAGGCAAGTACGACGGTTTTTGAATTTCTTGCAAGCTCAATTATTATTCCGGTAGTGTTTGAGTGGATTTACTCCATCAGGAATACAAGTGGTGCTTAGGAGGGATAAAGATGGGGGTCGGCCAACGAGAAAAAGCTACGCAGAAGCGTGTCATAAAGCTATTTGCCCAGGAACTTGGTTATACCTATCTGGGCGATTTCACCGAACGGAAAAACTTCAATATTGAAACCGAACTGCTGACGAAATTTCTGACCCGCAAGGGCTATTCGCCGGTACTTATCAGCCGGGCCTTGAAGGAGCTGCAGGATGCTGCCGGCGATCAGTCGGTGAACCTTTACGACCTGAATGAGCAGACATATAAAAAGCTGCGCTACGGCGTCAAGGTCAGCGAGTCTGTCGGCCAGCATAAGATCACAGTCCAGTTTGTGGATTGGGAGCATCCGCTGGAAAATGATTTTTACATTGCCGAAGAAGTAACCATCAAACACAAGCGCCCTGATTTGGTGCTGTACATCAACGGCATCGCTTTTGCTGTCATCGAGCTGAAGCGCAGCACAGTTTCCATGTCGGAGGGCATCCGCCAGAACCTGACCAACCAGCGCCCGGATATGATCATGCAGTTCTTTGCCACCATTGGGCTTGTCCTGGCTGGCAATGATTCGGAGGGGGCGCGTTACGGTACCACCGGCACACCAGAAAAGTATTATCTTTCCTGGAAAGAAGATCCCAATGCCAAAGATGAGGTTTCCGTAGCGGTACGCACTCAAATCGAAAAATATCCCCTGCGTCTGGACAAAAACCTGATTTCTCTGTGCCGGAAAGAGCGGCTTGTAGAGCTGCTGCACAATTTTATCGTATTTGACAGCGGAGTGAAAAAGACCTGTCGGCCTAATCAGTTCTTCGGCAATATGGCTGCACGGGATTTTGTGCGGCGGCGTGAGGGAGGCATCATCTGGCACACCCAAGGCTCCGGAAAATCCTTGACCATGGTGTGGCTCAGCAAGTGGATTAAGGAAAATATTTCTGACAGCCGTATTCTGATTATCACCGACCGGGACGAGCTGGATGTGCAGATCGAGCAGGTGTTTGCCGGGGTCAATGAGAGCATTGTCCGCATTCGACGGGGAAGTGAATTGATTCAGAAGATCAACGACACTTCGCCTGTCATGATGTGTTCCCTGATCCATAAGTTCGGCAAGAAAAACAGAAGCAAGAGCGGCGAGACTGACTATGCTGGATTTATTGAGGAGCTGAAACGCTCACTGCCGGAAAACTTTTCTCCCAAAGGCGATTTCTATGTCTTTGTGGATGAATGCCACCGTACCCAATCCGGCAAACTCCACAAAGCGATGGAAACCATTTTGCCGAATGCAACCTTTATTGGTTTCACCGGAACTCCATTGATGAAAAAGGATAAGGAGACCAGTCTGGAGGTATTTGGCTCTTACATCCATCGCTACAAGTTTGATGAAGCAGTGCGGGATAAAGTGGTTTTGGATCTGCGTTATGAGGCTCGTGAAGTGGAGCAGAATGTTGTCCAGCAGGATCGGATCGACGCTTGGTTTGAGGCAAAAACGCGCGGTCTGACCGGTGTGGCAAAAGCCAAGCTAAAACAGCGCTGGGGTAATCTGCAAAAGATGTTCAGTTCCAAGGCCCGGTTGGGACAGATTGTAGCGGATATTGTTTTCGATATGGAGACAAAACCACGCCTGCACGATGGGCGGGGTAATGCTATGCTGGTGGCTGGCAGTATCTATCAGGCGTGCAAATTTTATGAATTGTTCCAGGAGACCGAGCTGAAGGGGAAGTGCGCTATCGTGACCTCTTACGAACCAGCGGTGGGCGATATTCGTACCGAAACTTTGGGCGATGATGGCGAGACTGAGGCTGTGGAGCAATACGAGATCTACATGAAGATGCTGGGTGGGAAAGACCCGAAGGCATTTGAAAAAGAGGTCAAGGAAAAGTTTATCAAGCAGCCGGAACAGATGAAACTTCTGATTGTGGTTGACAAGCTCCTGACAGGCTTTGATGCTCCGCCTGCCACTTATCTGTATATTGATAAGTCTATGCGAGACCATGGCTTGTTCCAAGCAATCTGCCGCGTCAATCGTCTGGATGGTGAAGATAAGGAATTTGGGTATATTATTGACTACAAAGACCTGTTTCGATCCTTGGAAAATGCGGTTGCAGACTATACCTCCGAAGCATTTGACTGCTACGATAAGGAAGATGTCTCCGGCCTGCTGACAGATCGTTTAGACAAGGCTAAGGAACAGCTGGAGGATTCGCTGGAAGCTCTTCGTGCACTGTGCGAACCTGTGGCTCCGCCTAAAGATATGGTGGACTACTACCATTATTTCTGCGGTGCCAACACCGAAGCCTTTGACTTGGATGAATTGAAAGAGAATATGCCCAAGCGGGAACAGCTTTATAATCTGTCGGCAACCGCTCTTCGCGCTTTTGGTGAAGTATCGGGCGAATTACAGGAAAAGTACCACTATACTGTGGAACAGATCAAGGCGCTGGAGAGAGAAGTTACCTACTACATCAAAGTGCGTGACGATGTGCGTCTGGCCAGCGGTGACTATGTGGATTTGAAGAAATATGATCCGGACATGCGCCATTTAATCGATACCTATTTGTCGGCCGATCCCAGTCGTGTGTTGACTTCTTTTGGAGGAGCAACACTGGTCGAGCTGCTGGTAGACAACGGGATTTCCGCGCTGAAGGATATGCCTGCCTCCACACCCAAAGAGCAGGAAGCAGTTGCAGAGACTATTGAAAACAATATTGGCAAGGAAATTGTTGAAAGAACCCAAAGTAACCCCAAATACTACGAGAAGATGTCTGCGCTTCTTCGTGAATTGATTGAAAAACGCAAAAATGACGTGATCAACTATGAGGAGTATCTGCGTCAGATTGTGGAACTGGCAAGGAAGGTACATAAGCCGGAAAGTGGCGCAGAATATCCTCCGGAAATCCGGGAGAGTGCTGCCAAGCGAGCCTTTTATGACCATCTTAATGGGGATACGGCTGTTGCCAATCAGATATATGACGCAGTCATGTCAAGCAAACAGGACAATTTCCGGGGAAGCAAAATCAAAGAGCGTAAAATCTGGCGGGCTATTCGTGCTGTCGTAAAAGATGACCAGGAAGCCGATCAGTTGCTTGCATTGGTAAAGGAGCAGAGTGAATTCTAGTGGATGAACTGCAAATCGGCAACATGAGTATTGCCGTTACAAAAAAGAACATCAAGAATATGTACATCCGCGTTCTGCCGCCCGATGGGAAAGTCCAAATTACTGCACCGCACTCTGCTGGGGATGACGCAATCCGAATGTTTGCGGTATCCAGAATTTCCTGGATTAAAAAGCAGCGTGCAAACTTCGCAGCACAGGCACGACAAACGAAGCGACAGTATGTGACCGGAGAGAGCTACTATGTCTGGGGGCGTCGTTATCGTCTGGATGTGCAATACTCAAATGTTAGGAATGAGGTGTCCCTTACAGGCGGGCATCTGATTTTGCAAGTGAGGCCTGAAAGCACCCCGGAGCAGCGCGAGCGTGTTTTGAATGATTGGTATCGGGAGCAGCTAAAAAGCAAGCTGCCGGAAGTGATTCAAAAATGTGAACAGGTTGTAGGTGTCCATGCATCTGAGTGGAAGGTCAAAAACATGCGTACCAAATGGGGAACCTGCAATATAGACCGAAAAAGGATTTGGATTAACCTCCAGCTTGCAAAGAAAACTCCAGAGTGTCTCGCTTATGTCGTGACCCATGAATTGGTGCACTTGCTGGAGCGAAATCACAATGAGCTATTCCAGAAGTATATGGACGCCTTTTTCCCGGAGTGGCGAGTAGTAAAGGAAACACTGAATCAGCAAATGCTGGATTATATGAGCGAGTAATGTCTGATTAGGCAAAATGAAATTTCTATAGAAAATTCGATAAAACCATGCTATAATACTCCTAAGCCACCCAATCATCCATCTCAAGCAAAACCCCTGATAGGATGGCTCGGATAGATTTTTGATAGCAAAAGTCCGAATAGACCTTAGGATAAGGATAATCTGCATCAAAGAAAACCACGACGAATTAAATCCTCTATACAAAAAAGTTTAGAAATGGATTTAACTCGGCGAGTGGGAATAATTAGAATTTCAAACCCGCAGAGCCCATCAGATCGGGCTCTGCGGGTTTTTTGCGTTCCATCGACTGTACGAGCCAGATTTGCTAGCTATCTCTGAACAGCGGCAACAGGTGGGAAAGGGCCGTAAGCGGCCCGACGCTTCTTTGACTCTGGCGGGCGGTAAGAAGCTGGAATTAAGAAATAATTAAAAGCTTTGCACAATTTGTTATGTTATACTGTGCACACCATCAATAAAATACCGTTAAATCAATAAACAGGAGGACCGTGTCATGGAACAACAGCTGCCGGCTTACGAAGGCAATCTTATTTATGACTTTGAAGAAATGGACCCCCGCTACTGCGTAGAATTCCTAACGCCTTGCCCCAACCTGTCGCCAAATACTGCTGTCAATTTTGATGGATTTTTCTGGAATGAATGCGGCATTGTTTTTCAATATAATGATGGGGACAATTTCAATCCGCGCTCCTTCACGCTGAAGGTGGTCTTTCCCTGTACCATCAAAAGTATGCGGATGTTTGCGATGACAGTACATCAGGAAAATAAACTTTTTGACCTGCAGCATCGGTCTGCCGCAGCAAACTTGCCGCAGCCTATTTTTCACTTCTACCGGTGTAAATACTCCAATTACTATAATTGGTGTATGCAGCAGGGCTTTTTTGAGGGAGAAACTGATTTTTTTCACTATGTCATTGCCGCCGAGGACACATGGATTGATATTTTCTCTCAGGAACCGCCCAGAGTTTTCTGCCAGTATTTTGGAAAACATTTGGGCGACCAGGATTTGGATCAAGGTTATATTTTTAACGCCTTTTACGAATATACGGAAGAAGAATAAGCGATAAAACTTATTTTGAGGCAGTGGTCTTAATCGGTCTCAAATTGAGGGAATCTTTGGTGGCAGCCATTTATGGCCTAAACTCCGTGCAATCTCTCGATTTGATCATGGTATTTTTACGATAAAACAGACCGTTCCAAATCAGCGGACAAAGCATCGATATAATTGCGAATATTTTATCTTTGACCCCCAAAATGTATTCTCCATCCGATTTTTATGGATATAACTGAAAAATAAGTGCCACAGGGTCCCTTTTATCGGGATCCTGTGTTTTTGTTCAAGTGATTGCTGACACTCAGAATATGCCATCTTTTGCAGATTCTCCGCCAGCAAAGTCTTAATTTTTACTCGCTCTAGGCGGCACTTCCAAGTAAGGATCGTCGCCGGTCGAGATGGACGGCACTCAGCCTGAATCTTTATTTACTCCGTTCCCATACTGCGCCTTTCTTTTCTCCGCCCCGCTCAATGCCGCCTCTTTCGGAACCGAACAGCCGCACAGACTCCCGCTGCCAGCAGCAGAGCGCCTGCCGCCGCGCCCCAGGCCAGAAGGTTGACCGGGCGTTCCAGGACACAGAATGTAATTTCCTCCTGCCGGCTGGTCAGGAGAAGATACTGGCCGTCGATCTCATGCTCCGCCTGGTTCCAGCCGTCCTCCCCCAGCACCCAGAGGGCATACCGTTTTCCGGAGTCCGGAAGCCGGTAGTGTACTGTGTAGGACACCTGCTCCAGGTCAGGGTCCTCCACCGCGACCGTATAGGCGGTTCCGGTGTGCGTCCGCCCCCGGGCATCAGTCCAGGTCACGTCCTCCGTTGTGTGGGAGACTTCTGCCCGGCTGCTGAAGCTGCCGTCCACCAGGATCTGCGGCAGCTCCCCTCCATCGGTCAAAGCGGAGGTATAGGGGGTATACACCGCCTCCAGGGTCTGGCTGGCAGTCAAATGGGTATAATCCAAATCCGGCCAGGCGGCGGAGTACCCCTTTTTCGCCGGGATCTCCGGCAGAGATTCCACCCCCTCCCCGTACTGGAAGGGGACCACAGCCACGGTGACCCCGTCGGCTACAAAGGTCAGTTCCAGCCGGGAAAACAGTGCCGGCACCCCCTTCGCGCTGCACAGGGCGTCAAAATCCACCGGCTCCGCCTGCCCGGCATAACTGATGCCGTCCAGAGCGCCCATGCTCTCGCTGGTAAAGGTGTTGCCGGATATGGTACCTTCTCCGTCCACATCTCCCGCCACAGCGCCCAGATAGGCGGAGCCCTCGTCGATGGTCACCAGAGTATGGCAGTTTACCAGGGTGGCCCCCAGTCCGGCCACGCCGCCCACATAGTCCCCGCCGGACAGGCGGCACTTGCTCCAGCACTCCCGGATACTGCCCCAGGAGGCCCCAGCGATCCCGCCCACATAGTCGCCGTCGGAACTGGAGATTCCGCCATAATTTTCACAGCCGCTCACCCGGCCCAGGTCCATCAAGCCCACTACGCCTCCGGTATAGTCCTGTTTTCCAGTGATCTCCCCCGTATTGATGCAGGAGGCGACCACAGCTTTGGTCTGATACCGGAAGTCCAGAGAGCGGTCTCCCTCCTGGATCAGGTCGTCCTCCGGATCAAAGTCGTACTCAATGGCCATGGAGCCCACGATCCCGGCCACGTTGATATCGCCCTTCACAGTTCCGTCGTTCCAGGCGTCGGACAGATACCCCGTATCTGTGGTTTCAGGCGCTTCATCCGACACATCCTCAAACCGGTCCTCAAGCTCCTCATCTGAACCCGCCAGAATGTCCCGCAGCAGGTCGGTAATGACGCCGAACTGCCGGTTGATGGCGTCCAAATCGTCCAGCAGAATGTCCGTGCTGCTGGACATAGACTCCCGCAGGGCGTCCCCGTCGTCCAGCAGGCTGGAGAAGATGTCTCCCAGGGCGTCCCCCTGCTCCCGCAAGCCGCTGCTGATGGGGTGGATGGTGATGGTGGGCATCTCGGACAGCTCGTGCAGCACATCGTAGAGGTCCCCGCTGAGATTTGCGGCCAGAGAGGCTAGTTCCTCCATGGTATCGCCGGCCTTCTGCAGCTCATCCATAACGTCTCCGGCCTGCTTCAGCAGTTCCCGCAGCTGCCGGGCGGCCTTTTCCCCACTGTCCAAGCCGCGCTTCAGAGACCGCAGGGCGGAGGACAGGCTATCCCCGGCAGCCCGGGCCTCCTGGCGGGCGGCCTCCAGCTCCTCGGTATCCACAGAGGGCAGCACCAGCTTCGCCGCGGCCGCTCCGATCTCCTGCACGGCTGTCTTGGCGTCTCCCAGGCTGGCATAGATGGCGGTCAATTCGGTCCGAAGTGCCTCAGCGGCGGTCTGAGCCGCCTCCGTGCCGGCCAGTGCCGCAAGGGCGTCCACCACCTCTGTGGCGGCCTGCTCTGCGGCGGCGATGGCGTCATTCAGCTCATCCAGCTCCGCCTGCAAATTTTGTCCAGCTTCGGAGGCGCTTAAATCTCTCAGGATGTTGTCCACCTCCGCCTGCGCGGCCGTAAGCTGCTGGGACGCCGTCTGCAATCTCTCATAGGCGGCGGTCAGATCGGGCTCCTGCCCGGGGGCGGTATCTGCCAGCGCCTTGGCCAGCTCTGCGCCGGCCTCCCCAAATGTCTGACCGGCGGCCAGAAGGTTCCCGGCAGCGGTTTGCAGACGTGCCAGTGTGTACGAATTGTCCGCACCGGTCCGAATCACTTGGGCAAGCGCGTCGCCGACCTCCCGCAGGCAGCCCGGCAGCGCGCCGCAGGCCGCCTGAAATGCCTCCAGCTTTTCCAGAAATGCATCCCACTCCGGCGTCCCCTGGAGCTCGCTCTCCGTCTCCTGCAGGATCTGCCGCATCCGCGCAAAGCAGTTTGAAATGTCCGATAGTGCCGTGGACAGTTCAAAGACCGCCGTCTGAATCTCCGACAGGGCCGTTTCCACGTCCGGTTTGCCCAGTACGTTCCGCAGGTGGGTCAGGGCTGTTCTGAGGTGCTCCACGGAATCCCGGCCGCGCTGGGCGGCGGAGCCCAAATCCCCCATGGCATCCTCAAACCGGCCCGCCGCATCGGGGGCCAGGCCGCCGGCCTCCTGCGCCTCGTCCATCACATCGTTCATCTGGCTGGCCAATTCCTCCATCAGATCCATCGCGTCTGTGGCGTCGTCCAGGATGGGGGCCAGTTCATCCGTGAGCCAGGAGAGCCGGGCGGACAGGTCATTGATCTCGTCAATATTTTCATTGGCCCAGTCCGCGGTGGAGTCCATCAAATTGCTTATGGCCTCCTGGGCCTCCCCCGCCCGGTCAGAGATGGCCTTCATCCGCTCCGAGATCTCATTGGAGGCCCCGCGGACATCGTCCCCTGTCTGGTCAATGAGGCCCCGCAGCACATCCAATTCGTCCAGCAGGTCGCCCACCTGTCCCTCGTTGTAGAGCAGACGCACCTCCGGTACCAGCTGTCCGGCGATGCCGCCCACATCCTTCCGGCCCAAAATCGTCCCGGAATTGGTGCAGCCGTTCAGATAGCCGGACTGCCGCCCCACGATGCCGCCGATGTTGTATCCCACGTGTGCGTACCCCACCGCCCCGGTGTTGACGCAGCTTTGCAGGATGCCGGAGGAAAATCCGGTGATACCGCCGATATCGGTGCACACCGGCACATTCTCCGCGGCGTTGAGCTGGTCCTGATTCAGATTGTCCAGGTTCAGCTCCGCGTCCACCTCTGTGGTGTTGATGCTGCCGCTGTTCTCACACTGGACGATGGAGCCGTAGTTCTGCCCGGCGATGCCGCCCACATAGTGCTCCCCAGTGACAGAGCCGGAGAAGGAACAGTTGATGATCTGTCCCTGAGCCTCGTTGATGCCCGCGATCCCGCCGATGCTGTCCGCTCCGCTCACCGCCCCGGAAAACGAGCAGTTGGTGATGCTCCCCTGGTTCTCCCCTGCCAGACCGCCCAGGGTGTTTTTGCGGTCGGTGGGAGAGATGCTGCCTGTGACGTTGAGATCCCGCACGGCGCCGCTGGGCTGTATGTACCGGAACAGGCCCCGCACATTGCCGCTGCCGGTGATAGACAGCCCGGAGATGGTGTGGCCCTGCCCCTCCAAAGTGCCGCCGAAAGTGGGAATGGGGACGAAGTCCGCGCCGGTCAGGTCGATGTCCGCCTCCAGATAGACCGTCTTCCCCTGGGACCAGCTGTCCAGGGTGCAGTTCCGAGACAGCTCCGCCAGATCCTCCGCCGTGCGGAGGTAGACGGTATCGGACCTCTCAGCCGCCAGAGCGGCGGGAGCAATGAGAGAGAGAATCAGAACCGCCGCCAGAAGGAGGCTCAGAATTTTACTGATGTTCCGTTTCATTGTCGTTTGAAGCCTCCTTGTTCTGATAGTTTCCGGTCTCCAGCATGCCGGAGACGTCGCCGTAGATCACGCCCTGAATATGGGCGTCCACCACGCCGGAGATCCGGCCCCGGACCCGGCCGTTCACATAGACGGTGCCGTGGACCGTCCGGCTGACCTCCGGCACCTTGAGATTGAAGCGGGTCCGCTCCACGACCTGGTCCCCCAAAAACAGGATCTGGGGCAGGATGAACATGACCAGAAACATGGAGATCAGCGTTCCCCGGCACAGGCACACTCCGATGCCCACGATGGCGGGCTCCGTGGTAATCCGGCCAATCAGAAAGCCCGCGGCGGACAGGATGCTCCCCGAGGTGAGCACCGTGGGGAAGGACAGATCCAGCGCCTGGATGATGGCCTCCCGCCGGGACATGTTCCCTTTCAGTTCGTTGTACCAGGAGGAGATCACAATGGCGTAGTCGATGTTGGCGCCCATCTGAATGGAGGTCACCACCAGATAGCTCATAAAGAAAATGGGCTGCCGGGTGATGCCGGGGAAAGAGAAATTGATCCAGATGCTGCCCTGGATCACCAGGATCAGCAGGAGGGGCAGCCCCACCGACTGGAAGGTGAACAGCAGGACAATGATAACGAACACCACCGACAGCACGCTGATCATCACATTGTCTCGGGCGAAGGAGACGGACAGGTCGTAATCGCTGGTGGAGTCCCCCACAAGATAGACATGGTCTGCGTCATAGTACCGCTCCGCCTCCCGGTGGATGGTCTGGAGAAAGGCGAAGGTCTCCTCCCCCTCCTCGGGCAGATCCAGGCTGATCAGCATGCGGGTGTAGGTATCCCCCAAAAGCTGCTTCCGGGCGTCAGAGAGCTGCTGGTACAAGTCATCCAGATCCGCCTGCTGCTCCTCGTCCAGATTTACATAGCCCTCCTCTGCCTTGTCATAGGCAAAGAAAAACATATCCATCAGAGGGACCGCGTAGTCATTCAGCCCGCCCACAATCCGGCCGTACTCCTCCCCCTCCGCCGCATAGGCGGTGTACAGCAGGCACACCAGATCATAGTCCAGATCCGTCATCTCAGAAAACTGCCGGGGCGTCAGGGAGTCGGTGAGGGTATAGCCGTCTGTGACCTCTACGTTGGAGAGCCCCATGGCGTAGTCCACCTGGTCATAGCTCTCCAGCCGGTCCAGCAGAGCCTTTTCACTGGCGTAGTCGCCCTTCGGCACCAGCAGGGCCATGATGTTCTGGGTGCCGAAGGTCTCGTTTACCCGCCGCTCCGCGATCTGGGTCTCGTTCTGCCTGGCGGTCTCGATCTGGCTGTATCCGTACACATAGGGACACTGGTTGGACAGAAGAAAACCCGCCACAACGGCCACCACGAACAGGGGCGCCCCCACATAGCGCAGTTTCAGGGTGAGTTTGCCCCAGCGGTCAATTTTGGGGATAAAGCTGCGGTGCCGAGTCTTTTCCATGGCCTTGGAAAAGAGCATCAGCAGGCCCGGCATCAGAGTAAAAACGGACAGCATGCTGAACAAAATTGCTTTGATGAGAACGATTCCCATGTCAAAGCCGATTTGGAACTGCATAAACATCATGGCGGCCAGACCGGAGATGGTGGTCAGGCTGCTGGCGGAGATGGAGGGGATGGAGGCGCTGACCGCCGCAATGCAGGCCTCCCGGTCCCCGGCATATTCCCGCTCCTCCAGGAAGCGGTGGAGCATGATGATGGCGTAGTCGATGGCCAGGGCCAGCTGCAGCACCACGGTCACCGAGTTGGACACAAAGGAGATCTCTCCGAAGATGAAATTCGTCCCCAGGTTCAGCACCGCCGCCGCCACAAAGGTGAGCAGCAGCACCGGGATCTCCGCGTAGGAGCGGGAGGTGAGTAGCAGCACCAGCACGATGATCACCGCCGCAACCGCCAGAATAATCCCCATCTCATTGGCCAGGGATGCGGCCTGGGAGTTTCCAACGGTGCTGTCGATGTAGTAGTCGTAGGGCTCCAGCAGATCCCGGATAGACGACAGGGCAGCCAGACTGACTTCGTCCTCTTCCTCCCCCTCAAAGGTCACGGAGATCAGGGCGTCCGCGCCCTTAAAGTATTCTGCGATGTCCTCCGGTGTCTCCGGTTCGCTGTCCTCCTCCGCGTCCGCGCCGGCATCACCGCTCCCAAAGGCGGCCGAGGAAACTCCTTCGATCTGTCCCATCTGCTCCGCCAAGTCCTCCGCCATCTCATAGGTTACATGGGAAACCATGACCCGGGCGGTGGCAAAGGTAGTAAACTCCTCCTCCATGAGGGTCAGCCCTTGGCGGGTCTCTGTGGTATCCGGCAGATACTCTGTGATGTCGTTGCAGACGCGAACCCAGCTCCGGGAAAACAGACAGAAGATCAGGGCGCAGACGTAGAGAAAAAAGATGAGATTGCGCTTATCCACAATGAATGTGGCCAGCTTTTCAAAAAAGGATGTCGTTCCGGTGTTTTTGCTCACAGTGCTGATTCCTCCTGGACATTGCGGATGGCCGCTGGGGAGCGCTGGCCAAGCTGAAAGAGCCCGCCGCAAGCGGTTTGCGGCGGGTCAGGGACGCCCGTCCCGCTGTGGTTTCGGCTGGGCGGGGCTCTCTCCGTCTTTCAGCCGAGCTGTCCCCATTTTCTTTCAGTATATGAGATGGACGCGGCAAATACAAGATGCAGAATATGGTCAAGTGTCAGAAATCTGACACTTGACCTGTTTTTGAATCTGTGCTAAATTTGAATGGAAAGAGAGAGCCCAAGGGACAGGTACGGGAGGCAGGCATGAAAAAACGGACCTATTTGGCGAGCGATACCGCCAAGCGGGAGATCTGCGCCGCCCTCAAGGGACTGATGGCGCAAAAGCCGCTGACCAAGATCAGCGTAACCGAGATTATGCGCGCCTGCGGCATGGCCAGGCAGCACTTCTACTACCATTTTGAAGACATCTACGACGCGGTGCGGTGGATGTTCGAGGAGGAGGCCGTGGCCCTGCTGCGGGAACACGAAGGCGTCACCCTGTGGCAGGACGGCCTGCTCCAGCTGTTCCAATATCTCCAGAAAAACCGGGCGGTCTGTCTGTGTGCCCTCCACTCCATGAGCCGCGAGCACCTGAAGGACTTTTTCCGGACTGATCTCCAGGCCATCATCCAGAACACCATCCGGGAGATTGCCGCGGAGCTGCGGTACCCCGCCGACGAGCGGGAGGTCACACTGCTGACCAAGGTCTATGTGGGGGCGCTGGCCGGCATGATGGAGGACTGGCTGCTGGGGGAGATCCAGGAGAGCCCGGAGGCCCTGATTCAATTTGTGGATCAGCTGCTGAAGGACCATGTCCGGGGCGCCGCCCTCCGGCTGACGGGGGAGGGCCTGAACTCCAAATTGCCTGGAGGTTGACGTTTATGCTCCGGAAACAGCCTCTGTGCCATTTCTCCCAGCGCTTTGTCTGCCGCCCAATACAGCCTGTACCCCATCCCCAGCGCCTCCCGTGCGGTGGGATCTGAAAGGAGAATCTTTTCATGGACACCATTTCCATTTTAGCCGCATTGGACGAGCACTACCTGCCTCAGCTCCACGTGCTGCTCACCTCCCTGCGCCTGAACAACCCCGGAGAGCACATGGACCTGTATCTGCTTCAGAGCGCCGTCTCTCCGGAGGGTCTGGCCGGAGTGGAACGGCAGTGCGCCGCCTTCGGCTATGGATTTTTCCCGGTGCTGGTGGATGACGCCCTGTTCCAGGGCGCCCCAGTCAGCCGCCAGTACCCCAAGGAGATGTACTACCGGCTGCTGGCCTCCCGCCTGCTGCCGGACACGCTGGACCGGGTGCTCTATCTGGACCCGGACATTCTGGTGCTCAACCCCCTGCGCCCCCTGTGGGAGACCGACCTGGCGGGCAATCTGTTCGCGGCCGCCGCCCATACGGGAAAGACAGAGCTGGCCAACAGCGTCAACCGGATGCGCCTCAACAGCGGAAGTGACTACTACAACTCCGGCGTGCTGCTGATGGACCTGGCCGCCGCCCGCAGGGAGATCGACCCGGAGGAGATCTTCCGCTATGTGGCCGAACACAAAAAGGAGCTGCTGCTCCCCGACCAGGATCTGCTCAACGCCCTGTACGGCCGGCGCATCCTGCCCCTGGACGACGCCCTTTGGAACTACGACGCCCGCAACTACAACAACTACCGGCTGCGCAGCGCCGGGACCCACGACCTGCCCTGGGTGATGCAGCACACCGCCATCCTCCACTTCTGCGGAAAGGCCAAGCCGTGGAAACCCGGCTACGTCTACCGCTTCGGTGTGCTCTACCACCACTACGCCCAGCTGACCCGGAGGGCCTGCCGGGCCGCAGGCGGCTGAGGGTGCGGACCGCATTCTGTTTCGGTTGAATTTCATGAACTCCTGTGGTATCCTCATAGAGAAAAGGGGGTGTTCCGTGTGGAGATCCGCGTGCTGAACTATTTTCTCATGGTCGCTCGAGAGGAAAATATTACTAAGGCAGCCACCCTTTTGCACCTGACTCAGCCCACTCTGTCCCGGCAGATGATTCAGCTGGAGGAGGAACTGGGCGTCAAACTGTTCCATCGGAGCAAGCACCGCATCGTCCTTACTCAGGAGGGCATGCTCCTGCGCCGCCGGGCGGAGGAGATCATATCCCTGGCCAACAAGACAAAGGAGGATCTGCACCACAGGCAGAAACAGCTCTCGGGTACTATCGCCGTCGGCAGCGGGGAGCTGCGCAGCTCCCGGTTCCTGACTCAGCTGATCACCGCCTTTCAGCGGGAGCATCCCCTGGTCTATTTCACCATCTACAGCGGAAACGCGGACAACATCAAAGAGCGCATTGAGCGTGGTCTTTTGGACGTGGGTCTTCTGCAGGAGCCGGTGGACATCACCAAATACAGCTTCGTCCGCACGCCGGTCCGGGAGCAGTGGGGCGTCCTGATCCGGGAGGACTCGAAGCTGGCCGCTAAGGATCGGGTCTATCCGGCGGATCTGGCCGCCGTTCCGCTGATCATGCCGGGGCGGGAAATCGTCCAGAACGAACTGCTCAACTGGTTCGGCCCATACGCCGAGGGACTGCGCATCACAGCCAGCGGAAACCTGCTCTACAACCTGGCCTCCCTGGCCCGTGACAGCGGAAGCGGAGTTCTTACCCTGAACTTGGACTGCACCTACGAGGGGCTCCGCTTTATTCCTCTGTCCCCCAGCATGGAGTCCAACACAGTTCTGGTGTGGAAAAAGGCACAGCCTTTCTCCGCCGCCGCAGCCGCCTTTCTCGACTACTCTAAAACCTACATATCCCTCGCAGCACAGCCTGAGGTCCCGCGTTCCCCCCACTAACTGTCCCTTTCAATCTGCCGATCACTTCTATCGCTGGAAAGGAATGACGCTATGCCCTCTGAGTATTACCGTGACGCTCTGAAGCGGGCGCAGAAGGAATTTCGCTCCTGCACCGCCAAGGGGGAGTACCCCTATCTCCCGGTTCTGGACGAATTTGTCTCACAAGAGGATCTGCTGCGGACGGTGGATCTGGGCACCATCCAGGTGCCGCTGGAGTTTGTGGTGGGCACCCAGACGGACGGGCGGACCCAGGCCTTCGCCCGGAACTTCATGCCGCTGATGGAAGAGGAGTCGGAATTTGCCTTCAAGTGGAAAAAACTGTGCCAGTCCCAACTGGAGGAGGGCATCCGGGACCCCATCTCCGCCTATGAGTACCTGAACCGCTACTATGTGACGGAGGGGAACAAGCGGGTCAGCGTCCTCAAGTATTTTGAGGCGGACAGCATCTATGCCCATGTGACCCGCATCCTGCCCAAGCGGACGGATACCCGGGAGTCCGAGCTGTACTATGAGCTGATTGACTTCTGCCGGTGCAGCCGGATCAACTTCATTGAGTTCTCCAAGCCGGGCAGCTACATCCGCCTCCAGGAGCTGGTGGGCAAGCGGGTGGGCGACTCCTGGACCGACGAGGAGCGCAGCGGCTTCTCCACCGCCTACTACTACTTCCGCCGGGCCTATGAGGACAACGGCGGCCGGCGGCTCACCTCCACGGTGGGGGACGCCATGCTGGCCTACATGGAGATCTACGGCTACCCCAGCCTCCGGGGCGTCAGCGGTGAGGAGATCCGGCGGGCAGTGGCCCGGGCCTGGGAAGAGATCACCCTCCAGCAGGAGGAAGAGCCCATCGACGTGAAGCTGACCCCCGAGGAGGAGCCCCGAAAGCGGGACCTGCTCTCCAAGATGCTCCCAAAAGCGGCCCCAAAGCCCCTAAAGGTGGCCTTTCTCCACGACAAGGCGCCGGAGACCTCCGGATGGACCTATGGGCATGAGCTGGGCCGCCGGCACCTGGAGGCGGTGTTTCCCGGACAGGTGGAGACCTGCGCCTACTGCAATGCTCTGGACGGCGATCCCCTGGTAGTAATGGAACAGGCCATCCGGGAGGGGTGTCAGGTGCTCTTCACCACCTCCCCCCGTCTCCTCCCCTCCAGCCTGCGGGCGGCAGTGGACCACCCGGAGGCGCTCATCCTGAACTGCTCGCTGAACACCTCCCACCGCTACATCCGCACCTACTACGCCCGGATGTACGAGGTAAAGTTCATCAGCGGCGCCATCGCGGGGGCGCTGGCCGGCGGAGACAGCATCGGCTATGTGGGGGACTACCCCATTTTCGGCCAGGTGGCCTCCATCAACGCCTTCGCTCTGGGGGTCCAGCTGACCAATCCCCGCACCCGGGTCTATCTGGAGTGGTCCTCCGTGTCCAGCGGGGAGTCGGCGGTCCAGCGTCTGACCGACCGGGGCATCCGCCTCATCTCCGCCCAGGACCTCACCAAGCTGGGAGGCTGGAAGGACAGCAGCTTCGGTCTCTCTCTGGTGGGGGAGGACGGCCAGGTAAACCTGGCCATGCCGGTCTGGCGGTGGGGTGTGTACTACGAGGAGCTGCTGCGGCGCATCCGAAACAAATCCTTCCAGTCGGAGTACCAGGAGAGCCGGAAGGCCCTGAACTACTACTGGGGCATGTCCGCCGGCGTGGTGGAGCTGTGCTGCTCGGATAAGCTGCCGGACAGCGCCCAGAAGCTGGCCGCCATCCTCCGGGACGGCATCTGCAGCGGGAACTGCCACCCCTTCCGCGGCCCCCTGTACGCACAGGGCGGCCGGCAGATCATTGGAGCGTCCGACACCTTGAGCACAGAGGACATTATCAACATGGACTGGCTGGTGGACAACATCGTGGGCTCCATCCCCACCTATGATGAGCTGAGCGAGGCCGCCAAGGCCACGGTGGGCATTGTGGGGGTCCCCTCCACCAAGGAAAAACAGACTGACACTTAACACCGGATGGGGGAACGCCGCCCGCTGTCTGGACAGGAGGGCGGATACATGAGAGTATTGGCTGTCGCGGACAAGGAGTCCGCCTATTACTACGACTACTACACCCCGGGCAAGCTGAGCGAGTTCGACCTGATTCTGGCCTGCGGGGATCTGCGGCGGGAGTATCTGGAATTTCTCGCCACCCTGGCCCGCTGCCCGGTGGTATACGTCCGGGGCAACCACAACGACAGCTTTCTGGATTCGCCGCCCGAGGGCTGCATCTGTGCGGAGGACCGCATTGTGGTCTGCGGGGGCGTGCGGATTCTGGGGCTGGGCGGCTCCCACCGCTATCAGAACGGCCGCAATATGTACACCGAGGGGCAGATGAGCCGCCGCATCCGAAAAATGCAGTTCCAGCTGTGGAAAAACAAGGGGTTCGATATCCTGCTCACCCACGCCCCCGCCCGGCACATCAACGACTTTGACACCCTCTCCCACCAGGGATTTCAGTGCTTCGTGGGGCTTCTGGACCGGTACCAGCCCAAGTACTTCGTCCACGGCCACATCCACCGAAATTACGGGGTCAACATCCCCCAGTGGACGGTGCGGGGGACAACCAACATCATCAATGCCTACGACTACTGCAAATTTGACTACTGACGAAATAACATGCAAAAAACACCCCGGCTTCGGCGGACCGCCGAAGCCGGGATGTTCTCTTTTCTCTTGGAGCTCAGCCGTTTACACCTGCTGGATAAAGCGCAGGAAAGCCGCCTGTCCCTCTGGGGTACGCTTATAGACGCCGGCACACTCCAGCACCTGGGCAAAGACCAGGCCGGTCTCCTTGCGCACGATGTCCATGGCGTTGTCCGCCGTGAAGGTGTAGTTGGGTGCAAAGCCCTCCGCCCAGTCGGCGTGAGCCGCCATCAGGGGGTCCTCCCGCAGATCGCCGCCGGAGACCAGCTTGTCCGCCACTGCGGCCAGCTCCGCCTTCAGGCGGGCGGGGAGGACGGCCAGACCCATCACCTCGATGAGGCCGATGTTCTCCTTTTTGATGTGGTGGAGCTCCGCGTGGGGGTGGTAGAGGCCCAGAGGGTGCTCCGGCGTGGTCAGGTTGTTGCGCAGCACCAGGTCCAGCTCATAGTCCTCCCCCCGCCGGCGGGCGATGGGGGTGATGGTGTTGTGGGGCTCTCCGTCGGTCTCAGCCAAAATCATGGCACTCTCGTCGGTATAGCCCCGCCAGGAGGTGAGGATGCGGTCGGCCAGGTCCACCAGCCGGTCCGGCTGGGGGGCGGTGAGGCGGATGACCGACATGGGCCACTTGACGATGCCCGCCCGGACGTCCTCATACCCCGGGAAGGAGATAGCCGTCTCCACCGGGGCCTTCTCCATGGCGAAGGTGTACCGCCCGCCCTGGAAGTGGTCGTGGGCCAGGATGGAACCGCCCACGATGGGCAGGTCCGCGTTGGAGCCCACAAAGTAGTGGGGGAACTGCCCCACAAAGTCCAGTAGCTTGGCAAAGCAGGCCCGGTCGATCTTCATGGGCACGTGCTCCCGGTTCAGGCAGATGCAGTGCTCGTTGTAGTACACATAGGGGGAGTACTGCAAAAACCAGGGGGATCCGTTGATGGTGATGGGCACGATGCGGTGGTTCTGACGGGCAGGGTGGTTCACCCGACCGGCGTAGCCCTCGTTCTCGGCGCACAGCTGGCACCGGGGGTAGTTGGAGGCGGGCAGGTTCCGGGCGGCGGCGATGGCCTTGGGGTCCTTCTCCGGCTTGGACAGGTTGATGGTGATGTCCAGCTCCCCGTACTGGGTGTCCGTCTTCCACTGCACGTCCTTGGCAATGCGGTCCCGGCGGATATAGTTGGTGTCCTGGCTGAACTGATAGTACCAGTCGGTGGCCTTCTTCGGGTCCTGCTCCCGCAGGGACTGGAACTTCCCGATGACCTGGGCGGGCCGGGGGGTGAGCGCCCCCATCAGCTTGGTGTCAAACAGGTCCCGGTAGACGATGGAGTTCTCCTTGAGCACCCCGCGGGCATAGGCGTCGTCCAGCAGGGCATCCAGCACCTGGGGCAGCTCCTCCGCGCCACAGGAGACTCCCTCCGGCAGGGTGCAGCCGTCCAGCTCCAGGGCCTCCAGCAGGGCATTCACCGCCCAGATCTTCTCCTCCGGCTGGATCAGCTCCTTGTCCAGGGCGTAGGAGATCAGCTTGGCAATGGCCTGATCCCGTTCCATGTTCATCCCTCCTCAAAGCCGTGGGGGTGGCTCTTGTGCCAGGCCCAGGCGGAGGCCACGATGGTGTTCAGGTCGTTGTACTTGGGCTTCCAGCCCAGCACCTGGATGGCCTTCTCGGAGGAGGCGATGAGCTGGGCCGGGTCGCCCGCCCGGCGGGGGGCGATCTTGGCCGGGATGGGGTGGCCGGTGACCGCCCGAGCTACGTCCACCACTTCCTTCACCGTGAAGCCCACGCCGTTGCCCAGGTTGAACACGTTGTTGTCCCCGCCATTGAGCAGGTAGTCCAGGGCCAGGATGTGGGCCTGGGCCAGGTCGGTGACGTGGATATAGTCCCGGATGCAGGTGCCGTCCTTGGTGGGGTAGTCGTCGCCGAAGATGGACACCGCCTCCCGCTGTCCCAGGGGCACCTGGAGGATGATGGGGATGAGGTGGGTCTCCGGGTTGTGGGCCTCGCCGATGGCCCCGGAGGGGTGGGCGCCGCAGGCGTTGAAGTACCGCAGAGCCACATACCGAAGACCGTGGGCCTTGGACACCCAGCCCATCATGTGCTCCATGGCCAGCTTGGTCTGGCCGTAGCAGTTGGTGGGGACGGTCTTGTCGTCCTCCAGGATGGGCACCCGTTCGGGCTCGCCGTAGGTGGCGGCGGTGGAGGAGAAGACAATCTTATCCACCCCGTGCTCCACCATGGACCTCAGGAGCACCATGGTGCCGTGGAGGTTGTTGTCGTAATACTTCAAAGGGTCGGACATGGACTCCCCCACCTGGGAGGAGGCGGCGAAGTGGATCACGCCCTCGATGTGCTCCGCCTGGAACAGGGTGTCCAGGGCGCCCTTGTCCCGGATGTCCAGCTGATAGAATTTCGCCTTGGGGTGGACGGCGGCCCGGAATCCGGTCTGAAGGTTGTCGGCCACCACCACCTCGCGGCCCGCGTCGATGAGTTCATATACCGTGTGGGAGCCGATGTAGCCGGCTCCGCCCAATACTAAGATCGCCATAGTTCTATGCGCTCCTTTCTTCGATTCCGATCGAAAATCAGCCCCAGAGGACGGTGCCGCCCACGGGGCGGATACTCAGCACGTGGCAGCTGCCCGCGCCCAGCGCGCTCTCCACCTGGGATTTGAAGGACTCCAGCAGGTCCAGGGGGACAAAGGCCTGGATGGTGCCGGCGAAGCCGCCGCCGTGCACCCGGCAGGCGCCCCGGCCGTTCAGGGCCCGCTCGGCCACCGTCAGGGCCACGGCCATGGCTTGCTCCCGGACCGCCCCGGTGGGGGTGATGTCCTGGAGCAGCTCCCAGGAGGAGCGGCCCGACTGCTCCACCAGGGTCAGGAAGGCCTCCATGTTTCCCTGTTCCAGGGCGTCGGCCTCCTGCTCCGCGCGCCGGTCATCGGCAAAGAAGTGGAGGGCCCGGAGGACCGCCCGGTCTCCCGCCGCCTCCCGCAGCTGGGGCAGATGGCTCAGCACCTGGGCCTCGTCCACCTCCCGCAGCACGTTTTTGCCGAAGAAGGCGGCCACCGACCGCATCTCCTTGGGGATGGAGTCGTACTCGCCGGTGAGGGCGGCGTGGCTGGCCCCCGAGTCCACGATGCACAGTGCGTAGCCCAGGGCGTTCAGGTCCACCGCCACCGACCGCACCACCGGGTCGGCCGGGTCGGCGAAGTTGATGGCCACGGCCCCTCCCACGGAGGAGGCGGTCTGGTCCATGAGGCCGCTCTGTTTGCCGAAGTAGAGGTTCTCCGCCTTCTGGCCCATCTGGGCGATCTCCACCGCAGTCAGCTCATCCCGGCAGAACAGGTGGTTTTCGATGACGCCCAGCAGCACCTCGCAGGCCGCCGAGGAGGACAGGCCGGAGCCAGGCAGCACGTCGGAGAGGGCGTAGGCGTCAAAGCCCGCCACAGGGTAGCCCCGCCGGGCGGCCTGGGCAGCCATCCCCCGCACCAGGGCGGCGGTGGACTCCTTCTCCTCCTCCCTGGGGTCCAGGGTGTCCAGCTCCACCTCCACCAGGGGCCAGCCCTCCGACTGGAAGCGGATGGTGTTGGTGCCGTTGGGGGCGGCGCAGGCCGAAAAATCCAGGTTCACCGCCGCGGCCAGCACCCTGCCGTGCTGGTGGTCGGTGTGGTTGCCGCAGATCTCCGTGCGGCCCGGTGCGGAACACAGCGTCACAGGGGTGTCTTCCCCCCCGCCGAAGGTCCGCTGAAAACCGTCCAGCAGCTGGGATACCCGCTGCCGGCCGGGCGCGGGGTCCCCGCACATCAGGCGGGCCAGAGCCTCGTCCAGCTCGCCGGCCGCCAGCGCAGTGCGTACTTCGCCCAAATTATGCATGGTCATCCGAACTCCTTTTTCTCTCCGGGCGGCCGGTCTGTTGATTCCGTCCGGCCCGGTCTTCTGTCTTTTTATCATAGCACAGCCCGCCTGCTTTTCCAAGCATTCTATGGGGCCTTCTGACGCGGCGCCGCCCCGGCCGGAGAGCCGGGGAAAAGCCGCCGCAAAGCAGACGGATTCCTATGTCTGCCTTGCAGCGGCTTTCTGCACAAATGAGAAGAATTACTTCTTCTGGACGTACTTGAGGCAGTCCAGCGTGACAGCCACAAGGATGATGATGCCGGAGAACACGAACTGCAGGTTGGTGTCAATGCCCAGCACGGTCAGGGAGTAGGTCAGAGCGGTAAAGATAAACACGCCCACGACCACGCCCGAAATCTTACCGATGCCGCCGGTGAAGGAGATACCGCCCACCACGCAGGCGGCGATGGCGTCCATCTCCCAGCCCTGACCGTAAGCGGCGGAGCCGGAACCCACCATGCGGATACACTCCAGCCAGGAGCCAAAGCCGTACAGGATGCCGGCCAGCACGAAGGCGCCCACGGTGACCCAGAACACGGAGATACCGGAGACCGACGCGGCCTCAGGGTTGCCGCCCACGGCGAACAGGTTCTTGCCGAAGGTGGTCTTGTTCCAGATGAACCAAACCACGACCACCGCGGCCACAGCCCACAGAATGATGGTGGGGAAGCCGTTGAACCGGGGAATGATCATGCCGGGGATGCTGGGATCAATGGCGCCGAAGGACACGCCCTTGGTGGAGTAGGTCACCAGGCCGAAGATGACCAGCATATTGGCCATGGTGGAGATAAAGGGGTGCATTTTAAACTTGGCCGTAAAGAATCCGGCGATGGTGGTAAACACGGTGCACAGAACGATACACACCACCAGGGCCAGAAGGACCCGCACCAGCACCGGCATGGTGCTGAAGTCGAAGATGTGTCCAAAGACGCCGCCGGTGTTGGGTCCCTGGTGCATCACGATGGTGGCGGCGGTCATGCCCATGCCCACCATACGGCCGATGGACAGGTCGGTACCGGCCAGCAGGATCAGGCCGGCCACGCCCAGAGCCAGGAACATTCTGGGGGACGCCTGCTGGAGAATGTTCAGGACGTTGTTCATCGTCAGCAGCTGAGTGCCGCCCTTGAGGATGGGGGTGGCAATACAAAGGCCGATGAAGATGATAATGATGGCGATATACAGGCCGTTCTTCAGCAGGAAGTCCCGGCGGTTGAAGGTGTACTTGTAGTTCTCCCAGCGCTGGGCCACAGTCTCAGCAAAGGTGAACTTGGACATGCGCAGCATGTCGATCAGGTGGTACTTGTGATCAAAGGCGGCATGCTGGCGGTCCTTGATCTCCTGGAGGTCCTTGTTCAGGTCCATCTTCGCGTCAAACAGGCGGTTCTTATAGACGTACTTCTCGTCCTTGATCTCCTGCTGGTCGCTGAGCTTGGCCATGGTCTCCTGGTGCTCCTTGTTGAGCTGGGCCACGGCGGCCTGGTACTTCTCCTGAGCCTGGACCTTTTCCGCCTTTCCGCTCTCCACCACGGCCTGGTAGTACTCGCCGAAGTGGCTGTTCAGATAGCTCTCCGCCTCGGCGATAAGCTTGTCCACCTCGCCCTTGTTCTGGCTCTCCACGGCCTTGGCCTTCTCCAGCTCGGCCTTCAGCTGGGCCAGCTTGGCCTCTTTCTCCTGCTGGGTGTAGATGCGGTCGCGCTTCAGACTGTCCATGCTGCTCTGGATCTCGACCACCTGGTCGGTACCGTCCTTGCGCAGGGCGTCAATCTTTGCTTGGATGCCGCCGACATACTCGTCGATCGGCTGGCGGAGCTGCTGTTCCTGTTCCGCCGTGAGAATCTTTGTGTTTTCCGTTGCCATATGCAATTTCTCCCATTATAGGTATTTTGCACTCAGTCGCAAAAGTTCTTCCTGATCGGTCTCCTTGGTGTTCACAATCCCGGAGAGGCGTCCGTTGGACATGACGCCGATGCGGTTGGTGATACCCAGGATCTCGGGCATCTCAGAGGAGACGACGATGATCGTCTTGCCCTGCTTTGCCATCTGAATGATCAGCTCATAGATCTCATACTTGGCGCCCACGTCGATGCCGCGGGTGGGCTCGTCCATCATAAAGACCTGGGGCTCCCGCTCCAGCCATTTGCCGAAGATGACCTTCTGCTGGTTGCCGCCGGACAGGCTGGTGATCATGTCGTCCGGCCCCATGCACTTGGTGTGCATGATCTTGATCTCCTTGTTGGTGGCCTTCACCATCTTGGAGTCGGACAGGGCCAGGCCCGTCTTGTACTGCTCCAGACTGGCGATGGTGGTGTTGAAGGTCAGGTCACATTTGAGGAACAGGCCGTTGGCCTTGCGCTCCTCAGTGATCAGGGCGAAGCCATGCTCGATGGCCTCCTTGGCGTTGTTGAAGTTCATCAGCCGGTTTTTAAAGTAGACGCGGCCCGCGGCTCGGGTGCGCACGCCGAAGATGGTCTCCAGCAGCTCGGTCCGTCCAGCGCCCACCAGGCCGTACAGGCCGAAGATCTCGCCCTCTCTCACGTCGAAGGAGATGTCCTGAAGATGGGGGGCGTATTTGGTGGAGAGGTGCTGGACAGAGAAAATGGTGTCGCCAGGTGTGTTGTCCACCGGAGGGAAGCGGCTCTCCAGGGAGCGGCCCACCATGGCGGTAATCAGCTCGTTCATGTTGGTGTCCTTGGCGGCCTTTGTCATGACCAGATTGCCGTCCCGCAGGACCGAGATCTCGTCGCAGATCTCAAAGATCTCATCCATCTTGTGGGAGATGTAGATCAGAGCGATGCCCTGCTCCTTCAGCATCCGCATCATTTCAAAGAGCTTGTCCACCTCCTGGACTGTCAGAGAGGAGGTGGGCTCGTCCAGGACGATTACTTGGGAATTGTAGGAGATTGCCTTGGCGATCTCGCACATCTGCCGCTGGGAAACGGACATGTTCCGCATCGGCTGGGTCAGGTTCACGGTCATACCGAGCTTACGGAACAGCTCGGAGGCCTTCTTTTTCATGCCACCTTCATCCACGACCCCCATGGAATTGGTGGGGTAACGTCCAAGGAACAGGTTGTCGATGACGTTCCGCTCCAGGCACTGGTTCAGCTCCTGGTGGACCATGGCGATCCCGTTTTCCAGGGCGTCTTTCGGACCGGAAAAGCTGATTTCCTTTCCGTTCAAATAGATCTTTCCCTCGTCCTTCTGGTAGGTGCCGAACAGGCACTTCATCATGGTAGACTTACCGGCGCCGTTTTCGCCCATCAGTCCCATGACCGTTCCACGCTTTACGTCCAGGTTGATATGGTCAAGCACCCGGTTGCGGCCGAAAGACTTGCACATACCGCGAATCGACAGGACGATATCGTCTTTCGTATCTGCCATTCTCGTTACTCCCGTTTATGTAGTAGTAGTTTCCGTAAAAAGTCCGATTCTGCCGGATCTTTCCCTCAAAAAAGCGCTATTAGGGAGAATTCCTTCTGCCGAAGGGAGATCTATTTCTCCCGAACGAAGAATTCCTTCTCCCTAATAGCGTGTCATATTACCTGATTCAGCCGCCGGTAAAACCGGCCGCGGGTCCGATTACTGGCTCAGCAGAGCGGTGTAGGAGGCCGCGTTGTCGGTCTTCACCATGTTGATAGCGAAGGCGTCATAGGCGCTGGGGTTGCTCAGGCGGTTGGTGATGTTGGCCTCGGTCTGGCCGTCGCCGGCGATGTACTCCACGTTCAGGTTCAGCAGATCGTCATACTTCTGCAGCAGGGGCTGATAGGTGGAGCCCAGGAAGTTGTCGGCGGAATTGTAGATGTTCAGCCACACGTTCTTGGTGGGGTGAGCCTCGGCGTCCAGCTGGTTGGACACGGGGGCGTAGGTCACGGTGGAGTCCAGGAAGTCCTCATAGTTCTCCGCGGTGACGGCCACGTTCAGAGCGTAGTAGGAGCGGGAGGCCTCATCGTAGCGGTACACGTCCTCGCTGAGCACGTTGCCCGCGTCATCGGCGGTGCCGATACCGGTGTCGATGTCCACGCCGTCCAGAGCGTTGCGCAGCACGCGCAGGGTCAGGTAGGCCTGCACGTCGGCGTGCTGGCTGATGGTACCGCCGTAGCCGTTGGCGATGGCGGCCACGGCGTCGGAGTTGGCGTCATAGCCGAAGGTGGGCACGCCCTGAGCCTGGGACCAGCCGTTGAACATGGCCATGCCCATGCCGTCGTTGTTGGAGACCACAACGTCGATCTGATCGCCGAAGGAGGCGGACCAAGTGGTGATGGCGTTGCCGGCGGTGGCGGCGTCCCAAGTGGCGCCGGCGGAGTTCTTCATCTCCTGAGAGGCCAGCTCACGGACAGTGTAGGTGGTGCCGCCCACATCAATGGTGCCGTCCTGCACGATGGTGGAGGAGCCGTCGGTGTTGGTGCCCACGGGGTTGGAATCGATGGCGCCGTTGGCGTCAACGCCGGTGCCCAGAGCGGAGCGGACGCCGCGGGTACGGGCGATGGAGTCGTTGTGGCCGATGTCGCCGATGGCCAGGACGTAGCCGATGATGCCGTCGCCGTTGCGGTCGATGGTGTCAATGTTGTCGGTGATGTACTTCAGGACCATCTCGCCCTGCAGCTCGGCGCCCTGGTTGGCGTCGAAGCCCACGTAGTAGGTGTTGTCGTTGAAGGACAGGGCGTTCATGTCCAGCTCGCCGGTGGAGCTGTTGGAGGGCTGGCGGTTGAACCAGACCAGGGGCTTGTCCTTGTTGGCGACCTCGGTGGTAGAGGTGGAACCGGAGTTAGAGCCGGAAGTGGAACCGGCACTGGAGGTTCCTCCGCCATTGCCGCAGGCAGCCAGGCCCAGGGCCATAGCGGCGGCCAGGGTCAGTGCAAGAGCTTTTTTCATAGCAATTCTCCTTTTCTCATGTTTTAAATAGAGCACAAAAACTCTATTTAAGATAAGTTTATAGTAGAGGAAAATGCACAAAAAAGCAAGGGAAAAAACCACTGAAAAAAAGTTAAAATTTTATCCAGGGCAAATAATATGCAAAAAATTTTCACTTCATTTTTGTGGAAAACGTCTAATCCAGGTGCTCTTCAAAGGAAAACAGGGCCTTCTGGCTGTCCAATGTGAACAAGTTGTCCCGATCCACGACCCGGGTGGAGGTATCTACCGTCTCATCCAGAGCCCCGCCCTGCCCAGCAAGCAGCTGATAGGCGCTCTCCACCCCCAGATAGCCCATGGCGTAGGGGTTCTGCACCACAAGGGCGTCCACACACCCGTCCTGCAGCCCGTCCACGGTGACCACATTGGAGTCAAACCCCACAAAAAACACATCCTCTGAGCGGCCCAGCGCTTTCACGGCCTGGGCCGCGCCCACGCTGGTGGGCTCATTCAGGGCCAGCAGCACGTTGATCTCCGGGTGTTCGGTCAGGAGGGCGGCGGTATCCGCCTGGGCCCGGCCGGCCTCCGTCAGGGTGTTGACCACCGCGGTGATCTCCGCCCGGCCGCTGGCAGCGAAGGCGTCGGACGCTCCCCGCTCCCGCTCCTGCCCGTTGGCGGTGCTCACGTCGTAATTGACCACCCCCACATACAGGGGGCCGGATACCCGATCCAGAACGGCGTCGGCCGCCATCTGTCCGGCGGCGTAGTTGTCGGTGCCGATGTAGGTGCTCACCTGGTCGGAGTCCACGCTGCTGTCGATGGTTACGATCTGGAGCCCGGCCTGGGCGGCGGCGTCAATGGCAGCAGCATTTTCTTCCTGGTCAATGGCGGAAAACACAATGGCCTCCGCCCCGGCCCGCACCGCCTCCGCGATCAGCCGGTTCTGGGTCTCGTAGTCCTCCTCCGTCTCCGGACCGGCGATGCTCAGCTCTAAATTGTACTCCGCGGCCGCGGCCTCCGCCCCGGCAAAGACGGAGCGGAAAAATTCCGACTGGGTGGATTTGACCACCAGGGCCACCGAGTGCCGCTGGGACGCGTCCTGCTCCCCGCCGCAGCCGCACAGAAGGGCGAGGGCCAGCGCCCCCCACAGAACGGCACGCCTATTTCGCCTCATATTCTCCCTCCCTCACCTTGGGCATCCGGATCTCCACACAGGTGCCCACATCCAGTTCGCTGGTGATGTTCAGACCATAGGGCGCTCCGAAATAGATCCGAAGCCGGTCGTTTACATTCCGAATGCCGATGCCGGTGCGGTCCTCCGGGTCCTGCTCCAAAATGGCGTCCACCTGCTCCTGGCTCATACCCACGCCGTTGTCCCGTACCCGGAACAGGATGTCTTCCCCGTCCTGGAGCACCTCCACCTGGATGCGCCCCTCCTCCACCAGAAGATCCAGGCCGTGGTTGATGGAATTTTCAATGATGGGCTGCAGGGTGATTTTGTTGCAGTAGTAATCCAGGCACCCCGGGTCCACGTCAAATTCATAGGTGAACTGGTTTTTGTAGCGGTACTTCTGGATCTGGAGATAGCTCTCGGCGTGCTCGATCTCCTTGGCGATGGGGATGAGCTCGTGGCCGCGGCTGATGCTGATGCGGAACAGCCGTGCCAGGGCGTGCACCATATTCACCGCGTCGGCGTTCCGCCCCCGCTCGCACATCCAGGCGATGGAGTCCAGGGTATTATACAGAAAATGGGGGTTGATCTGGGCTTGGAGGGCCTTCAGCTCAGTCTTGCGCAGATTGATCTCCTCCTGCCGCACAGTGGACATAAGCTGCTGAATCCGCAGCACCATGTGTCCAAAGGACTGGGAGAGCTCCCGCACCTCCCGGGTGCCCCCCACCGGGCGGTAGGAAAAGTGGTCGGCGTCCCGCTCAAAGCGCTCCATGGCGGAGGCCAGCCCCCACAGGGGACGGCTCAGCATCCGGGACAGAATCCAGCTGGTCAGCAGGGCAGCCGCCAGCACCAGACCCGCCAGGCCGGCGGAGATCCCGATCATCTCCCGCACGCTGCGGTTGACCAGTTCGTCCACAAAGCTGACGCCCACCACCCGCCAACTGCTGTCCTCCACGCTGGTGACGGCATAGATCACGGTATCCTCCACATAGGTGCCGTCCTCCAGGGCGGCCAGGGCCGCGGTGTCCTCCGACTTCAGCCCCGCATACAGCAGCTGCTGCTGGGGGTGGTACATAATGTTCCCCATGCGGTCCATTAAAAAGCAGTAGCCCCGCTGGCCGATGCCAACATTGTTGATGTGGTTGGAGATATTGGAGAAGCTCAGATCCAGGGACACCCAGGCGGCCTCGCCCCCCTGTTCCAGCGATGCGGTCATGGTGACCACCCAGGGGTAGTAGCTCTCAAAGATGGTCTCCACATGGGGGGTGCTCATATAGGGGCCGTCGGAGGCTCGGGCCGTATCCAAGTCAAAGGAGAGATTTTGGAAGATCTCCTTCCGGGGTTCCCGGCCCAGGGACCAGCACTCCACCAGCTCCCCCGCCTCCGAGTAGCTGGTAACGGCCACCACGTCGGGCCGGAACTGTAAAAAGGCGGACAGCAGCTCATCCCGGCTCTGCTGCGGCTCCGACATGGAACGCACCACAAGTTCCATAGCCTGGTCCATGTCCCGCAGGTAGTTTCCCACCGTGCTGGACACCTGGGAGACCGTCTGGGCGCTGCCGGTCCGGGCGCTCTGCACCATAGCGCTGCGGTAGCGGTCCAGGAACAGCACAATGCAGCAGCACAGAATAATGGCCACTACCCCTACCACCATAGCGACCAGAATGGTGGTCGTCCGGGGCCCCGGCCGGGAAATATCCCTCTTCACGCCGCCTCACCCTTCCCTTTCCTGCTCCGTCCTGCGGCGCAGGGCGTTGGGCGATTCGCCGCAGTATTTTTTGAAACAGTAGCTGAAATAGTGCTGATCGGTATAACCGCACCGGCCAGCAACCTCCTGCACCTTGAGTGGGGTGGTGGACAGCAGCTCCCGGGCCGCCTCCATCCGCTTGCGGATCAGGATGTTCATAAAGGTCTCGCCGGCGTACTTTTTGATGCAGGCGCTGAGATAGTTGGGGCTTACGTCCAGCCGCTCGCTCAGGGAGACCAGGGACAGGTCCGCATCCATATAGAGCTGATCCAAGGCGTCCAGGGCCCGCTGGCACAACAGTGAGCCCCCCTTGGCGGCGGGGGCCAGGTCCCGGCTGAAATGCGTCCCTCCCTCCGCGCCGTCCCCCTGGCGCAGGGCGTCCATCGCCTCCCGGTAGGCGTCGTGGAGGGCGGTCAGGGTGTGCACCATGCGGCTGACGCCGATGCGGCACTGACTGCCCAAAACCCGCTCCGCCATCTGCGGAATCTCGTCGGCCAGAATATGCAGGTATTCGCTGAAATCCGAGGGGCTGCCCATCAGAACCGAAACCACCTTCCCGGAGGTGTAGAAGCTGACGCAGCGCAGGTATTTGGCGGCCAGCTGGTCCACCGACGCCACAAAGGCAGGGGTGGTGCAGTTGGCCCCGCCCTCATTCAGCAGGACGGACACCATCACCGTACAGCACGGCCGGTCGTCCAGATCCCGGAGCAGGCCGCACTGCCGCGCGTACTCCTCCGCCTGCACCGCTCCCTCCGGATCGGCGTAGTCGTCCAGCACCAGGGGCATCAGCATGGCGGCCTGCAGATCCACCCCATGCATCTTGGAGGGCGCCTGCCGGAACCGGGCAAACTGGGCGTCGATTTTCTCCCGGATTCTCCGCAGCTCCGCCGCTATCCCCTCCATGGTCAGCGGCTTGAGCATATAGCTGATGATGTTGTACTGGATCGCCTGCTGGGCGTACTCAAAGTCGTCGTAGCCGCTTAGAAAGGCGATGTTGGTGGCGGGGCGGATCTCCCGCACCTGCCGGGCCAGTTCGATTCCAGAGATGAAGGGCATCCGGATATCCGTGATCAGCAGGTCCGGCTCGTGCTTCTCCACCAGCTGAAGGGCGTCCAGTCCGTTGCTGGCGCTCCCCACCAGGCAGAAGCCAAAGTCCTGCCAGGGCGTCATCATGCAGACCGCCTCCCGCAGTTCGTCCTCGTCATCCGCCACAATCACCGTGTACGGCGTTTTTCCAGCCATGGCGTACCCGTCCTTTCCCACATGGGAGTGCGCCCTGCGGAAACCGCCTCGGCGCAGATCCGGCTCCAGGCCGGAATCTCCCATCTGTTTTCTGCCTTTATGTTAGAAATATTATAGCAGATGATTCTATGGGGCTCAAATATTTCTTGCCGCGGAACCCCCGCCATTTTGGGCAGGGACAAGGAAAGGGCGGACACAAACGTGTCCGCCCAAGGCTGCTAAAAATTGCAAATAATAGCACAGGCCGGGAGAGCAGCGGCGTTTTCAGAACCGCGCGCCATCCAAGACCCGGCGGTAGTTCTCCCGGTCGGTGTCCCCCTCGGTGCTGATGCACAGCACCCGGGAGTTCTCATTGAGCCCCAGGGTCCAGCGCAGGTCCTCCAGCCCCTCCTCGCACAGGATGGCGGCCAGCACCCCCACGCCCACCGCCCCGGACTCCCCGGAGATGATGGCCGGGTCCCCCGGCTCGGGCCGGCCCAGCAGGCGCATGCCCCGGGCGGCGTACTCGTCCCCGCAGGACACAAAGGCGGCTGCCCCCCTCTGGAGGATGGGCCAGCTGACGGTGCAGGGCTCGCCGCAGCACAGGCCGGCCATCATGCTGTCCAGGTCACCGGTCACCGGTGTGATGGTCCCCGCCTTGGCGCTGCGGTAGAGGCAGTCCGCCCGGTCCGGCTCCACGACGCAGGTGACGGGACAGTCCTTGCCCCACCGGGCGGCAAAGCTGCCCAGCATGGCCCCCGCGAAGCTGCCCACCCCCGCCTGGAGAAACAGGTGGGTGGGCTTCTCCCAGCCCTTTTCCTCCAGCTGGTCCGCGATCTCCTGGGCGATGGTGGTGTAGCCCTGGATGATCCAGGCGGGGATCTCCTCATACCCCGGCCAGGCGGTGTCCTGGATCAGGGTCCAGCCGTGCTCCCGGCCCATCCGGTCGGCCAGGCGCACCGCATCGTCATAGTTCAGGTCGGTGATCTCCGCCTGGGCCCCCTGGGCCCGGATGTTCTCCAGCCGCTCCCGGGCGCTCCCCTTGGGCATGTACACCACCGCCCGGTGGCCCAGCTGCCGGGCGGCCCAGGCCACTCCCCGGCCGTGGTTGCCGTCGGTGGCAGTGACGAAGGTCCGCTCCCCCAGCTTCTCCCGGGCCTCCAGCGTCCCCAGCGCCTCAAAGGTGAGCTGGTCCTGGGACAGCCCCAGCTGTTCCCCCAGATGCCGGGCCATGGCATAGCTGCCCCCCAGGGCCTTGAAGGCGTTCAGGCCGAAGCGCCTGGACTCGTCCTTCACCAGCACCTGGGACACCCCCAGCCGATGGGCCAGATGGTCCAGAGCGGTGAGCGGGGTGGCCTCATAGCCCGGAATGGTGCTGTGGAAGGTCTGGGCCGCCTTCTGCACCTCCAGGCCGGTGAGGGCCAGCTTCTCCGGGGGGATGGCCCCCGTCCGGTTCACACAGTATTGAAGCTTCACGGTATGCCTCCTTTGTCTTTTGTTAGATGCCTGGATTATAGCATAGGGGTATGTTCCGCACAAGTCCCTCCTCCCCGGGCCGCCGCCTCCAAAATCTTGTCCGCCCCCCGCCGGTATCCCCCGGCCTCCCGGAATCCGGCGGCGATCTCCCGGGCCCGGCTGCGGTAGGACTGCTGTTCCCGGATCTGGCGCACCGCCGCCCGAACGGCCTCCGGCGAGGTCCTCTTCAGCCGGAGCCCCGCCCCCAGCTCCTCCACCCGCCGGGCCACAAGCCCCTGCTCCGCCTGCTGGGGGTACAAGACCAGGGGCACTCCAAAATAGAGGCCCTCGCTGGCGCTGTTCATGCCGCAGTGGGTCACAAACACGCCGGCCCGGGCCAGCACCGCCAGCTGGTCCACCCTGGGCCGGAGGAATATATGCTCCGGCACGTCCCGAAAGACGGCCAGGTCGGTCTGCTCCCCCACGGAGATCACCACGGGGAAGTTCTCCTGCCGGAGGGCCTCAATGCACGCCTGATAAAAAGGGAGGTTCCGGTTGTTCACCGTCCCCAGAGAGATGTAGCAGCACCCCTTCCACTCCGCCTCCCCCGCTCCAATCTGCTCCGGGATGGACGGACCGATAAAGGCGTATTTTGAGGAGAACGTATCCGCCTTGGGCTGGAAGGCCCGAGAGGTGTAGACGATGGTGTCCGTGTCATTGCTGTTCTGAATCAGGTCCAGCAGGCCGCTCACCGGGTATCCCGCCTCCCGCAGCCGTTTCATACACCGCCGGATGCGCCCTCGCCCCATCAGCAGGCGGAACAGCTGCCCCGGCGTCTGCTTCATCATCCCAGCCGTCTCCCGGTTGAAAGCGAAGGTGGTGGTGGAGCACACGTAGGGCAGCCCCAGCTTGGCGCTCCACAGCTTTCCCCAGAAGCACAGGGAGTCGGACACCACGCAGTGGGGGGCAAACTCCCGCAGATCCCGGCCGATGGGGCCGTCCATGGCCAGGGTGGTGTCCGTAATCATCTCCACCAGCCCCGCAAAATCCCGGCCCACCTGGCGGTCCACATCAGGGCGAGGAGGCGGAAGATAGGCGTCGCACAGGACGCACTCTCCACCCGCCGCCTCGATCGCTTTCTGAAATGGGGAAAAGGAGTAGTAGCGCACCCGATGCCCCCGCCGGGTCAGCTCTCTCACCACGGCCAGGGTTGGATTGGTGTGGCCAAAGGCGTAGATGCTGAAAAAGGCGATGCGCGCCACGGCCTCACCCCTCCTCCGTGTTCTTCGGATCCTTCAGCTCCCGGATGGCCTGGGCAAAGGCCCGGGAGTCCGACTCGCTGTGCTCGGGGTAGAACTCCTTGGCCCGTTCGGCAAAGATGGCGTCGGCGATCTGCTCAAACACCTGGTAGCGCTCCAGGGCGATGCCCCGCTGGGCGTCGGCCAAAATCAGCATGGTGTCCCCCGGCTGAATCTGGAACATCTCCCGCACCTCCTTGGGAATGACGATCTGTCCCTTGGGTCCCACCTTCACGGAGCTCATGTATTTTCCGGCCTCCATCTTTTGCTCTCCTCCACGGTATTACTTGTATTACTAATTATACTTTTATGCCCCACCTCTGTCAAGGACAAATCCGCCGGCAGATGCAAAAAGGGCCGGAGCTGATGCCAGCTCCGGCCCTCAGGCTGTCGAAAAAGTCCCTGGACTTTTTCGACAGCCTGAAAAATGCCGTTACTTTTGCGCCGCACTGCGGCGCAAAAGTCCGCGCTTCGCTTGCCGGAATCCTTGCACAGCAAGGCTTCCGGGGCATTTGATCCCATTCGAGGCGGGCGGCTGCCCCCTCGAGCTCCCCCGCCCCAATTTGATCAGATTCATCTCTACAGCGGTTTTTTGACAATCTGAGGGCCGGAGCTAATACCAGCTCCGGCCCTCAAGCGGTTCTATTCCTATTTTCCATTGGCCCGCCGCTCCAGCTCCTTGAGCAGCTGGTTCTGCACCGGCAGACGGCGGCGGCGGGGATACGTTTTATTGTACCAGGCGGCCAGTTCCCGGGCCGTCTCCGGCTCCAGGAGGGGGACCAAGGTTCGGGCGTGGCCCTGGACGGCCTCCCGCATGGGCTGGGTCAGGTCAAAATACCGCTCCTCCTGAGCCAGGGTGACCAAAAACCGTACGGTCTCTTCCGCCTCCGCCGGGGTGAGGCCCTCCTGGACCATCCGGCCCACCGCCTCCCCCACGGCCTCATAAAACTCCATGTGGCAGGGATCCCGCTTGGGGTCCCGGCCAAAGCCCAGCAGTCCGTCCCCCGGACGCAGCTTGGCGGTCATCTTTTTCACCGCCTCGTTGTAGTTCTCCATACAGGCCAACAGAGTGTTTACCGCAGTCCCTTCCATGGTCACTCCTCCTTCTCTATGGGCGCCCGCCAGGGCACGTCCTGAAACCGCTCGCCGCAGACCATGCCCTCCACGGTCCCGGCGGTGATGTCCAGCATGTGGGCCAGGTAGTCCTCCCAGCGCTCCTCGGGCAGCAGGACGGTGAGGGCGATGTCCGCCCCGTAGTCCGCCTCGGCGATGACGCCGCCGAAGCCCTCGGTCTCCAGCTTCACCCGCTCGTACTGGGCGTAGGAGCAGGGCAGCAGAATCTCCACCCACCGGCGGACCACCGAGATCCCCGCCGCGTCCAGGGCGTCCTTGGCGCTCTGGGTATAGGCCCGGACCAGGCCGCCCGCCCCCAGCAGGATGCCGCCGAAGTAGCGGGTGACCACGCACACCACATTGACCACGCCCTCCCGCTGAAACACGTTGAGCATGGGCTGCCCCGCCGTACCCTGGGGCTCTCCGTCGTCGGAGTAGCGCACCGGGCCGTCCTTGATCAGGTAGCACCAGCAGTTGTGCCGGGCGTCGTAGTAGCGCTTCTTCATCTCCTCAATGCGGGCGCGCGCCTCCTCCTCGCTGTCCACCCGCCACACGTGGCCGATGAATCGGGAGCGTTTCTCCACAAATTCCGTCTCACTGGCCTGGGTGGGGATGTAATACTCCGTCATGGGGTCACCTCACTGGTCGGTTTTCGGCCTCCGGGGGCCCCGGACGGGCCTAAGCGCGCCCCTTCTCCCCCACCGATTTGGTCACAATCACGTCCGCCTCATATCCCAGCAGACGGGAGATCACCACCGTCCCGGCCTCCACCGGGGCGGTGAGCACGCAGCCCTTAATGGCCTCCATGGCCGCAAAGATCTCCCCCTTGGGGATGGGAGCGGTGAGGCGCACGCTGGCCAGAGGGAGCTCGCCCCCCTTCACCGGCACCGAAGTGGCGATGGTCCGCCGGGGGTCGGTGAGCTCCTGCTCCACGTAGGCCGTCCCCCGGGGACAGGCCGCCCCCTGGACCGAGCGGACGGCATAGGTGCCGTCCCCTCTGGCCTCCGCCTCTGCTGTAATAGTACACCCATTGGGGCACACAATGCAAGTAAACTCCTTCACCATTCCGCACACACCTCCAAATCGCCCTGCCGGTCCAGCCGGTCCGCCGGAATCTCCAGCCAGATCATCTCGGCGGGGAGGGCCTTTTTCATAGGCTTTCGGACCACCTCCCGGCCGTTCTGCCGTACCACGATGCTCCCGTCCCGGAAGGGGGCGCGCACCCGCAGGGACAGGCGCACGTCCTCCGTCCCGCTGATTTTCTGTGGGATCGTGTGGCCCACGCCGTTCCCGGCCTGAACATCCAGAGGACACAGAGACAATGTCCCCTCCCGCACATAGCGGGCGGTCCAGTCCGCCAGCCGCTCCGCCTCCAGAGAGACGAAGTCCACCAGGTCGTGGACATGGAGCACGTTGCCGGCGGCAAAGATCCCCGCCACACTGGTCTGGTAGTGCTCATCCACCACCGCCCCCCGGGTACGGCCGTCCAGCACCACTCCGGCCTCCTGGGACAATTCATTTTCCGGCAGGAGCCCCACCGACAAAATTAGGGTGTCGCAGGGATACTCCCGCTCTGTGCCGGGGATGGGGGTCCCCTTCTCGTCCACCTGGGAGACGGTGACCCCCGTCAGGCGGCTGCCCCCGTGGATGTCGGTGACCGTGTGGCTCAGATACAGGGGGATGTCGTAGTCCTCCAGGCACTGCCGGATGTTCCGGGGCAGGCCGCTGGGGTAGGGCTGCACCTCAAACACCCCGTGGACATGGGCCCCCTCCAAGGTGAGCCGCCGGGCCATAATCATGCCGATGTCTCCGGAGCCCAGGATGACCACCTCTTTGGCGGGCATGCGGTTATAGAGATTGATGTAGGCCTGGGCCACGCCGGCGGTGAACACCCCCGCCGGCCGCTCGCCGGGGATGCCCAGAGCCCCCCGGGTGCGCTCCCGGCAGCCCATGGACAGCACCACCGCCTTTGCCTTCCACCGGCGCAGTCCCGCCCGGGTGGCGGCGGTGACCACCTTGTCCGGGGTGATCTCCACCACCGAGGCGTTGGTGATGCACCGGACCCCCAGTTCCTCCGCCTCCCGGATGAAGCGCTGGGCGTACTCCGGCCCGCTGAGGGTGGTTTGAAACCGGGTGAGGCCGAAGCCGTCGTGGATGCACTGGCGCAGAATGCCCCCCAGCTGCTTCTCCCGCTCCAGCACCACCACGCGGGTGATCCCCTTCTTGTGGAGCTCCACCGCGGCGGCCAGGCCGGCGGGGCCGCCGCCCACCACTACCACATCCACAGGCTCCAGAGCCAGTTCCTGCACGATATTCGCTTCCATCACTCCGCCTCCTCCCGCACTTTTCCGTAAAACATCTGGGAGCCCTCCCGGGCGTAGAGGATCTCGGTCTCCTTCCTGCCCAGCTCCTCCTCCAGCATCCGGGCCAGCCGCATCTGGCAATACCCCCCCTGGCACCGGCCCATCATGGACCGAGTGCGGTACTTGATGCCCACCATGGTGCTCACCCCCAGAGGGTTGTGGATGGCCTGGAGCAGCTCCGCCCGGGTTACCTTCTCGCACCGGCACACCAGCTCCCCGTAGTCCGGGTTCTCCCGGATGGCCGCCTCCCGCTCCGCCTGGGACATGTCCGCGAAGCGGCGGATGCCCTTCCGCACCGGGTCAAAGTCCGGGTTGGGCTCCAGCTTCTCCCGCTCCCCCATCAGGGCGATAGCGTACCGGGCGATGGGCACGCAGGCGGTGAGGCCGGGGGACTCGATGCCCACCAGATTGATGGCGTTGGGGGCTAGGTCGTCCCGGATCTCGATTTTGAAATCCTGAATCACCCCGTTCTCATCCACCCACTTGGGCAGGATACCGGAGTAGTTGCGGATGTAGTCCCCCTTGTGGATGTGGGGCCAGAGCTGAGAGGCGCTCTGGGCCAGGTAGTCCATGTTCTTCCGGGGCACACCGTAGTATGTAAAGTTGTCTGTGAGCTCCGCGTTGGGGCCCACAATCACGTTTCCGTCCACCGTATTGGTCACGTGGATGCCCATATAGGTGTTGCTGGGCACCGGGTACACGGGCATGGGCAGCAGATGGCCCACCCGCTTGTCCAGGATGATGTAGTCCCCCTTGGACCCCACCACATGGTAGCCGCGGATGCCCAGCAGCTCCGAAATTGCCCCGCAGCCCAGTCCGGCGCTGTTCACCACCCAGCGGGATGCAAACTCCCCTCTGGCGGTGGAGACACGCCAGTTCCCGTCCCCGTCCCGGCGCAGGCCGGTGACCTCACAGCCGAAGTGGTAGTCCACCCCGTTGTGGTGAGCGTTCTCCGCCAAGGCGATGGTCAGTCCGAAGGGGTCCACAATGCCGCTGTTGGGGGAGAACATGGCAAACTTCCCTACCACCGCCGGCACCAGCTGGTGAAGCTCCGCCTCGTCCACCAGACGCAGGCCCTGCACTCCGTTGGCCTCCCCCTGGGCGATGGTGCGCCGCAGGTTCTCCAGGTCCTCCTCTGTGTTGCCCACCAGCACCTTGCCGCAGCGCTGGAAGGTCACGTCCAGCTCCTGGGTCAGTTGTCCCATGAGTTGGTTGCCCTCCACACACAGCCTGGCCTTCAAAGAGCCGGTGTCGTAGGCGAAGCCCCCGTGGACCACCCCGGAGTTCCGCCCGCTGGTCTCATAGCACACGTCCAGATTTTTCTCCAGTACGCCGATTTTCAGGCGGTACCGGCTCATTTCCCGGGCAATGGCGCTGCCCACCACGCCGCCGCCAATGATCAGCACATCATATAGCTGCTCCATATCCACCCTCCTAAGGTCTTAAATTCATCCTATGAATTTAAGACCTTATATACCACATTGATCCCGTGGTGTCAAGAAGGATGGGAGGAATTTTCGCAAAATTCCTCCCATAAATCTTCCCTGTTTCCGCTACCCGTGGCGGTAGCGCTTTTTGTTGTAGAGCAGGTGGTAGAGCATCTCCTCCTGGGCGTCCGCCGCTCGGCCCTCCCGGATGGCCTCATAGACGGCCCGGTGGGAGGCCAGTGTCTGGACGTACTCCGGCTCCGCCACCGTCCGTGCAAAGGTCCGCACCCCCTCGGTGATCACCGGGATCAGATTGGACACCACTGCGTTGTGGCTGCACACCGCAATCTGGGCGTGGAACTGGGAGTCCAGCTGGGCGTACTCCTCCCGGCGGGCGATGCGCCCCTCGATCTCCTCCAGCAGGGCCCGCAGCCGCTCCAGGTCCTCCTCCCCCCGATTCTGGGCGGCCAGGGCGGCGATGGGGGGCTCCAGCATCACCCGGATCTGGAGCAGGTCCCGGGTGAGCTTCTCCGGGTCCTCCATCATGGCAAAGCCCAGGGGGTCGTCCGCCACTCCGTTCTTCTCCGAGATAAAGGTGCCTGCCCCCTGGCGGACGGTCACCACGTTTCGGGATGCCAAACTCCGCAGGGCCTCCCGCACGGTATTCCGGCCCACCCCCAGATGCTGGACCAGCTCCGTCTCGGTGGGCAGCTTGTCCCCCGGGCCGTACCCCTCCCGCTGGATCATCTCCAAAAGCCGCTGGGTGGTCTGTTCCACCAGAGTCTGTTTTTCCATAGGACACCTCCCGCTTCCGCCCGGCCTGCGGCCGCACTCTTTTCTCCACTTTACCACAGGCGGCGTTCCCTTGTCCACGCCTCTTTTTCCCGCTCCGGCCAGCTCATCTCCACTCCTGGAAAACATTTTGCCTTGCACCCGCCTTGAAAATCCGTATACTGGTCTGTGTATATTCCTACTTATTCAATATGTTAAGGAGTTTTTTCATGCGAGTTCAAAGACGCCTATCTTCCCTGCTCTGCACCGCCCTGCTGCTGGCCGCCCTCCTCACCCCCACGGCGGCCGCCCGGCGGTTTAGCATGTCCTATGTCTACTTCGGCAGCCCCTCCTCCTATGTGGAGCGGGTGGATGGGACCCAGGGCTCCCTGGACGAGATCTCTCCCAACTACTTCAACCTAAATTCCGACGGCACCCTGGACTTCACCGGTGGGAGCGACGCCGCCGCCTTCGTGGAGCAGATGCACCGGCGCGGGGTGCAGGTGGTCCCCTTTCTCAGCAACCACTGGGACCGGGAGCTGGGGCGGAAGGCCCTGAGCAATCGAAAAAAGCTGGCGGAGCAGATCGCCCGGGCGGTGGTCCAGTACGGCCTGGATGGGGTGAACGTGGACATTGAGAATGTGACCCACCAGGACCGGAACGCCTACTCGGAGTTTGTGGAGCTTCTGCGGCAAAAGCTGCCGGAGGACAAAATTGTGGCGGTGTCGGTGGCTGCCAACCCCTACGGCTACACCCAGGGCTGGCACGGCTCCTATGACTACCGGCGGCTGGGGGCGGCGGCCGACTACCTGATGCTTATGACCTACGACGAGCACTACCAGGGGGGCCCCTCCGGCCCGGTGGCCAGCCGGGCCTTTCAGGAGCAGTCCATCCAGTACGCCCTCAAATACGTCCCAGCGGACAAGCTGGTGCTGGGCCTCCCCTTCTTCGGCCGCATCTGGAGCGACAGCGGCTCCCTCATGCAGGGCCACGGGATCAGCGAGAGCCAGATCCAGGCCCTGATTGCCAACTACCGGGGCCAGGTGACCCAGGACGCCGCCTCCGGCTCCGCATACGCCCGGATCACCGTAACCGCCGCCGACCCCAAGCCGGTGATCAACGGGGTGACCCTCACCGCCGGTACTTATACCATCTGGTACGAGTCGGAGATTTCAAAGAAAAACCAGCTCTCCCTGGTGGAGGAGTACGGCCTGCTGGGGGCGGGGAGCTGGAGCCTTGGCCAGGAGGACACCCGGGTGTGGGACTACTACTCCCTGTGGCTCAACGGCTGGACCTTTGCGGACAGCCAGGGCCACTGGGCGGTCCCCTACATCATTGACGCGGCGGACCAGGGGAAGATGACCGGACTGTCCGCCACCGCCTTCGGCCCCGACCGCACCCTCACCCGGGGCGAGGCGGCGGTGGTCCTGTGCCGCCTAGCGGGGCTGAGCCCCAGGGGCTCCAGTTCCGCCTTCTCCGACCTGAGGGGCCACTGGGCCGCCGGGTATGTCCAGGCCGCCTATGAGGCCGGGCTGGCCGCCGGGGTGGGCGGCGGCCGGTATGCTCCCGACGAACCGGTCACCCGGCAGGAGATCGCCGTCATGCTGGACCGGGTCCGGCCCGGCCTCGGTGGGACCGCGCTGAAAAATCCATTTCCGGATCTGAGCCCCGGGGGTAACGCCTGGTCCTACGAGGCCGTCCTGCGGCTGTACGCCGCCGGGGTGGTGACCGGCATGCCCGACGGCACCTTCCGGCCCGGGGCCCCGGTGTCCCGGGCGGAGCTGGCAGTGATGCTCTCCAAGCTGCCGTAGGACTGACCCATCCTCGAAATTCGTAAATATTCCGCCGTTTTTTGGGAAATACTGCTTGCAATCCACCGAAACCTGTGGTATACTACCAGGGCATTATGCCTGGGAGTGCTGATTTTCCGCCCGGTGCTGGGGCAGAACCGCTCCGGTTGGCGGGGAATATGACGCGCCCAGAAAGATCAAACTGAATTTTAGGAGGAAACAAAACATGGCAGTCGTATCTATGAAGCAGCTGCTGGAGGCCGGCGTGCACTTCGGCCACCAGACCCGTCGTTGGAACCCCAAGATGGCGCCCTACATCTACACCGAGCGCAACGGGATCTATATCATCGACCTGCAGAAGACCGTGAAGAAGCTGGAGGAGGCCTATAACTTCGTCCGCGAGCTGGGCGAGAAGGGCGAGACCATCCTCTTCGTGGGCACCAAGAAGCAGGCCCAGGAGGCCATCAAGGAGGAGGCCTCCCGCGTGGGCATGTACTATGTGAACGCCCGCTGGCTGGGCGGCATGCTCACCAACTTCAAGACCATGCGCGGCCGCGTGGACCGTCTGAACCAGCTCAAGCGCATGCAGGAGGACGGCACCTTTGACATGCTGCCCAAGAAGGAAGTCATGAAGCACATGGGCGAGATTGCCAAGCTGGAGAAGTACCTGGGCGGCGTCACCGAGATGAAGAAGCTCCCCGGCGCCCTGTTCGTGGTGGATCCCCGCAAGGAGCGCAACGCCATCAACGAGGCCCGCAAGCTGCACATTCCCATCGTGGCCATCGTGGACACCAACTGCGACCCCGACGAGATTGACTATGTGATCCCCGGCAACGATGACGCCATCCGCGCCATCAAGCTGATCTCCGGCGTGATGGCCAACGCCATCCAGGAGGGCAAGCAGGGCCAGGACGAGGCTCCCGCCGCCGAGGCTGAGGCCGCTCCCGAGACCGCTGAGTAATTCCCGACACCGCTTTCAAAGCGCCCGCCGGAGGGCGGGCGCTTTTTTGAATGGCTCCCATTTTTATTTTATTTGGAGGTAATGCACTATGGCAATTTCCGCGAAAGACGTACAGAAGCTGCGCGAGATGACCGGCGTTGGCATGATGGACTGCAAGAAGGCCCTCACCGAGGCCGACGGCGACTTTGACAAGGCCATTGAGTGGCTGCGTGAGAAGGGCCTGGCCGCCCAGACCAAGAAGGCCGGCAAGATTGCCGCCGAGGGTGTTTCTTACGCCATCACCGCCGACAACGGCGTGGGCGTGGTCATCGAGGTCAACTCCCAGACCGACTTCGTGGCCAAGAACGAGGTATTCCAGGGCTTCGTGAAGGACCTGGCCACCATCGTGGCCAACGAGAACCCCGCCGACGTAGAGGCCCTGAAGGCCTGCACCTACCCCGGCACTGACCGCACCGTGGCCGACGTCACCGCCGACAAGGTCCTGGCCATCGGCGAGAACATCCAGGTCCGCCGCTTCGTCCGCTATGCCGAGGGCGTGAACGTGCCCTACATCCACATGGGCGGCAAGATCGGCGTGCTGGTCAACCTGGAGGTTGAGGGCATCGAGGCCGACAAGGTCACCGAGCTGGGCAAGGACATTGCCATGCAGATCGCTGCCATGAACCCCGCCTACCTGGACAAGTCCGACGTGGACCAGGCCACTCTGGACAAGGAGAAGGAGATCCTGCTCATCCAGGCCAAGGAGGACCCCAAGAACGCCAACAAGCCCGAGAACATCATCGAGAAGATGGTCATGGGCCGCATCGGCAAGTACTACGAGGAGAACTGCCTGCTGCAGCAGGCCTTCGTGAAGGAGAACAAGACCTCCGTGGAGAAGCACATCGCCGAGGTGGCCAAGCAGCTGGGCGGCAAGATCGCCGTCAAGGCTTTCACCCGCTTCCAGACCGGCGAGGGCATCGAGAAGGCCGAGGAGGATTTCGCTGCCGAAGTGGCCAGCATGATCCACTGATTCTCTTTCCTGAATACGGATTGACTAAAAAGAGGCCGAGGCAGCACAGCTGCCTCGGCCTCATATTTTATAAAAAATCCTCCCGGCGCAGCGCGCCGGGAGGACCTCAATGCTAGGAATCAGCCGCGGGCAATGGCGGCGGTATCCATGGCGATCATCAGCTCCTCGTTGGTGGGGATGCTCCCCAGCGGGCCAAGGCCCGCCGGGGACCCCGGTCCTTTTTTATGCTCGGGCGAAGTGAATTCGCCCTGCGCGAATTGCCGCGCCGCGGCAATTCTCTGGTCATCCCCACCAACAAAGAAAGCCCTCCCGGCGCACTGCGCCGGGAGGGCTGCTGCGTTAGAAATCAGCCGCGGGCAATGGCGGCGGTATCCATGGCGATCATCAGTTCCTCGTTGGTGGGGATGACCAGAATCCGCACCTTGGAGTCGTCGGTGGCCACGTCCACTTCCTTGCCCCGGGTGTTGTTCTTCTCGGGGTCGATCTTCACGCCCATGAACTCCAGGCCGGAGACCACGTTGGCCCGGGTGTCGGGGCCGTTCTCACCCACGCCGGCGGTGAAGATGATGGCGTCCACCCCGCCCATGGCGGCGGCGTAGGAGCCGATGAACTTCTTTACGCTGTAATCAAAGACGTCCAGCGCCAGCTGAGCCCGCTGGTTGCCCTGGGGAGCGGCGGCCTCCAGATCGCGGAAGTCGGAGGAGACGCCGGAGACGCCCAGCACGCCGGACTTCTTGTTCAGCACGTTCAGCATCTCGTCAATGTTGTAGCCGTGCTTGTGCATCAGGTACTCCAGGATGCCCGCGTCCAGGTCGCCGGAGCGGGTGCCCATGGGCAGGCCGGCCAGAGGGGTGAAGCCCATAGAGGTGTCCACGCTCTTGCCCCCGTCAATGGCGGTGATGGAGGAACCGTTGCCCAGGTGGCAGGAGATCAGCTTCAGCTCCTCGATGGGCTTGCCCAGCATGGCGGCAGCCCGCTGGGACACGTACTTGTGGCTGGTGCCGTGGAAGCCGTAGCGGCGGACCTTATCCTGCTCATAGTACTCGTAGGGCAGGGCGTAGGTGTAGGCCACGGGGGGCATGGTCTGGTGGAAGGCGGTGTCGAACACGGCCACCATGGGGGTGCCGGGCATCAGCTCCTGGCAGGCCTTGATGCCGATGATGTTGGCGGGGTTGTGCAGGGGGGCCAGAGGATTGCACTCCTCGATGGCAGCCATCACCTCGTCGGTGATCAGAACAGACTGGGCGAACTTCTCGCCGCCGTGGACCACCCGGTGGCCTACCGCGTCGATCTCCTTCATGGAGCTGATGACGCCGTTCTTCTCGTCCACCAGGGCGTGGAGCACGGTCTGAATGGCCTCAGAGTGGGTGGGCATAGCCACGTCGGCGTCCTTGATGGGGTCCTTGCCGGCGGGCTTATAGGTGAACTTGCCGTCGATGCCGATGCGCTCGCACAGGCCCTTCGCCAGCACCTCCTGGGTGTCCGGGTTGAGAAGCTGGTACTTCAGGGAAGAGCTTCCTGCGTTGATGACAAGAATGTTCATGGGAATCAATCTCCTTTTCCAAAATTACAACTGCCGGGCTTGTCTTTGACGTTTGGAGTGTAGTAAACTAAAGAGACAGTCCAACGCCGCGGTTCAATTTATTGTAACGCTTTTCCACCGCCAGGACAACCACTTTCGGGGAAAAAATTTCTTTTTTCCCGGGGAAAAAAGAAACTCTTTTTCCAAATCCGTTTTCGCAGACAGGGAGGCACGCTATGAAAATCGCCGGCATCGTGGCGGAGTATAACCCCTTTCATACGGGACACGCCTATCAAATCGCCTGCACCCGGGCACAGCTGGGGGAGGACTGCGCCATTGTGGCAGTGATGAGCGGCCACTGGGTGCAGGGCGGGCGGCCCGCCATTGCGGACAAGTGGACCCGGACCAGGCTGGCCCTGCTGGGGGGTGCGGACCTGGTGCTGGAACTGCCCACAGTGTGGGCGGTGTCCTCGGCGGAGACGTTTGCCCGGGGGGCGGTGGGGCTGCTGGCCGCCGCCCAGGTGGTGGACGTGCTCTCCTTCGGCAGTGAGTGCGGGGACGCGGACAAGCTCCAGCGCGCCGCCATCTGCCTCAACAGCCCGGAGTACGAGGCCGGCCTGCGCCGCCTTGTGGAGGGGGGGACCCCCTTTGCTGCCGCCCGGCAGGGAGCGGTAGAAGGGCTGCTGGGGCCGGAGCTGGCCGAACTGCTGTCCACCCCCAACAACAACCTGGGGGTGGAATACATTCGGGCCCTGGACAGGCTGAACCGTGACATTCGGCCCATGACCGTCCGCCGGGAGGGCGCCCCCCATGACAGCCTGCTGCGGGGAACGGAGCGTCCCCGGTTCTGCTCCGCAACCCAGCTGCGCGCCTTTCTGAATGGGGAGGACTGGGCGGCCCTGGAGCCCTACCTCCCCCAAAACGGGCCGGCAGTGCTGCTGGCCGGCTGGAGCGGTTTCCCCAGCCTGGAGCGGGCGGAGCGGGGCCTGCTGGCCCGCCTGCGCACCATGACGGCGGAGGACTGGGCCCGCATCCCGGACAGCGGTGCCGGAGAGGGCCTGCCGCCCCGGCTGGAACGGGCGGGAAAGCAGTGCCGCTCTCTGGAGGAGTTTACTGCTCTGGCCAAGCCCAAGCACTGGACCCAGGCCCGCATGCGGCGGCTGCTGGTGTGGGCCTGGCTGGGCCTCACCCGGGAGGACCGGCCCGACCAGCCCCCCTATCTCCGGGTGCTGGGCTTTAACAGCCGGGGGCAGGCCGTTTTGAAGGAGATGAAGGAGCGGGCCCATCTGCCCATCCTCACCAAACCCGCCCACGCCCGCAGCCTGGACGGCCCGGGGCGGCGGCTCTTTGACCTGGAGGCCCGGTGCACCGACCTGTACGACCTGTGCCTGGAGGCCGTCCCCACCCCCGGCCGGGAGTGGACCACCAGCCCGGTCCGCCTCTGACCCACGCTATTTTCTCGGAAAGGAGTCCCTATGCGCCGATTTCCTCCCCAAAAAATTCTTTTGCCCGTCATGCTGATCCTGCCCGCTCTGCTGGTCCTGCTCTTTGAGTGCCTCAAGGGGCAAAAAGCCCTGATGGACGGCTGGGTGTCCGGCTTCATGGCCCCGGTGGAGCAGTTCCTGGGGCGGGTGTGGTCCCTGCTCCCCTGGTTTTCTGTGGCGGAGGTGCTCACCGCCCTGTTTTTAGCGGGAAGCGCCGTCTGGCTCATCCGGGCCGTGGTCCTGCTGGTCCGGGACCGGGCAGGCCGGCCCTTTCTGCGCCGCCTGCTGGCCTTCGGCTCCGCCCTGCTGTGGCTTTGGGCGGCGGTGAGCTGGATGTGGAATGCCGCCTACTATGCCTCCAGCTTTCAGGAGAGGAGCGGACTCAAAGCAGAGCCCTACTCGGTGGAGACCCTGGCCCAGGTGACCGCCCTGTTTGCTCAGAAGGCGGCGGAGTTTTCCACCCAGGTGGAGCGGGACGAGAACGGCCTGTTTGCCGAGTCCCTGGAGGAGGTCTTTGACCGGGGCCCCGCCGTCTATGAGAACCTGGTCCAGGAGTTTCCCTTTCTGGAGCTGGAGCCCTCTGTGCGGGTGAAGCCCCTCTTTTTCTCCCGGCTCCAGAGTATTTTGGGCTTTACCGGGGTGTATTTTCCCTTCACCGGAGAGGCCAACGTGAACATCGACGCCCCGGCCTGCATGATCCCCGCCACTGTGGCCCACGAGATGGCCCATCAGCGGATGGTGGCCTCCGAGCAGGAGGCCAACTTTGTGGGCATCGCCGCTGCCGTCACCAGCGGGGACCCGGTCTTTCAATACTCCGGGTACCTGTTCGGCCTGGTCCAGCTGTGCAACGCCCTGGCTCCCGTGGACCGAGACGCCTGGAACACCATCGTCCAGCAGTATTTTACCCAGGAGATGGCCAACGACTGGAACGCCAACAACGCCTACTGGGCGGAGCTGTCCTCCCCCGTGGAGGAGACGGCGGAGCAGGTGTACGACTCCTTCTTGAAGGGCAACGACCAGGAGCTGGGCATCCGCTCCTACGGGGCATGCGTAGACCTGCTGGTGTCCTATTTCGGAAACAATGTCTGAAAATCTTCTGCGCCGCGCACTGAGTGCGCGGCGCAGATTTTTTATTCCCCTGCCCGGAGGGGAAAATTCCGGGCAGGCCCTTTCGGAAAAAGAGGTTGACGGTGGAATCCTCCGGCGGTATCATAGAAATCAAAGCAGGGGGCGTATTTCGATCTGTTTTTTGTGAGAACTGACAACTACTGCATTACGATAAACGAGGAGGGAAAACCATTGAGCCGTCTATCCATTGAGATCCCCGACCGGGCCCAAACGGTCTTAAACGACCTGTACCGGGACATGGGCCGGCGCATCAGCGCCAGCCAGCCGGGGCTTTGTCCGGTGGACATGTCCCTGAACTTCCTGCGGCTGTGCCACGCCCAGACCTGCGGCAAGTGCGTGCCCTGCCGGATTGGCCTGGGCCAGCTGGCGGTGCTCATCGAGCAGGTGCTGGACCGCACCGCCGCCATGGAGACCATCGACCTCATCGAGCGCACCGCCCAGGTGATCGCCGACTCCGCCGACTGTGCCATCGGCTATGAGGCGGCCCACATGGTGCTCCGGGGGGTGCGGGGCTTCCGGGAGGACTACGAGGAGCACGTGCTCCACGGCCGGTGCATCAGCGGCCTGAGCCACCCGGTGCCCTGCGTCTCCACCTGCCCGGCCCATGTGGACATCCCCGGGTACATCTCCCTCATCCGGCTGGGGCGGTATGAGGACGCGGTGCGCCTCATCCGAAAGGACAACCCCTTCCCCGCCGCCTGCGCCTATGTGTGCGAGCACCCCTGCGAGGGCCAGTGCCGCCGGCGGATGGTGGACGACTCGGTGAACATCTGCGGCTTGAAGCGGTACGCCGTGGACCATGTGGCCGACATGCCCGCCCCGGAGCGGGCGGAGGACACGGGCAAGACGGTGGCCGTCATCGGCGGCGGGCCGGGCGGTCTGACGGCGGCCTACTACCTGTCCCTCATGGGCCACAAGGTCACCGTCTATGAGCAGCGCCCCAAGCTGGGCGGCATGCTCCGCTACGGCATCCCCGACTATCGCCTGCCCCAGGACATCCTGGACCGGGACATTACCCACATCCTGTCCGCCGGCATCTCCGTGCGGACCGGGGTCTCCATCGGCCGGGACCTGCCCATGGAAACCGTTCAGAACAGCTTTGACGCGGTGTACATCGCCATCGGAGCCCACACAGACAAGAAGCTGGGCCTGGAGGGGGAGGACAGTACCAACGTCATCAGCGCTGTGGAGCTCCTCCGAGGGGTGGGCGAAGGAAGCTCCCCCGACTTCACCGGCAAGCGGGTGTGCGTCATCGGCGGCGGCAACGTGTCCATGGACGCCGCCCGCACCGCCCTTCGCCTGGGAGCGGAGCAGGTTATCTGCGTCTACCGCCGCCGGGTGGAGGACATGACCGCCCTGGCAGAAGAGATTGAAGAGGCTATGGCGGAGGGGTGCCAGATTCTGCCCCTCCAGGCCCCCGCCCGCATTGAGGCGGACGAGGAGGGCAAGGTGGCCGCCCTGTGGACCCGGCCCCAGCTCATCGGCCGCTACGGCCGGGACGGGCGGCCCGCCCCCGGGAACGCCCAGGCAAAGGAGTTCCGCATCCCCTGTGACTATGTGATTGTGGCCATCGGCCAGGCCATTGAGGCCAAGCCCTTCGAGGCCATCGGGGTATCCACCAAGCGGGGGGCCATCCAGGCCGACCTCACCAGCGCGGTCCCCGGGGTGGACAACGTGTTCGCTGGGGGCGACGCGGTCTCCGGCCCCGCCACCGTCATCCGGGCTGTGGCCGCCGGCAAGGTGGCCGCCGCCAACATCGACAGCTTCCTGGGCTTCAACCACAAGATCCGCACCGACGTGGAGGTCCCCCCGGCCCATCTGACCAGTATGCCCCCCTGCGGCCGGGTAAACCTGCACAGCCGGACGCTGGAGTGCTACGCCGGGGACTTCTCCCTGGTGAAGGAGGGTATGACCGACGAGGAGGCCCACCAGGAGGCCAGCCGCTGTCTGAGGTGCGACCACTTCGGCTTCGGCAGCTTTAAGGGAGGGAGGAATACAGAATGGTAACCTTGACCATCAACGGACAGGTGCTCCAGGTGGAGAAGGGCACCACCATCCTGGAGGCCGCCGCCCAGGCGGACATCCACATCCCCCACCTGTGCTATCTGAAAGGGCTCAATGAGATTGCCGCCTGCCGGGTGTGCTGCGTGGAGGTGGAGGGGGAGCGGGCCATGGTCACCGCCTGCAACACCCCGGTGCGGGAGGGCATGGTGGTCCACACCAACTCCCCCCGGGCCCGGGCCACCCGCCGCACCAATGTGGAGCTGATTCTGTCCCAGCACGACTGCAAGTGCGCCACCTGCGTGCGCAGCGGCAGCTGCCACCTGCAGAGCGTGGCCAACGATCTGGGCATCCTCACCCTGCCCTACGAGACCCAGCTGCCCCAGGGCCTGCGGAAAGCCTGGACCACCACCTTCCCCCTGTACCACGACTACAACAAGTGCATCAAGTGCATGCGGTGCATTCAGGTGTGCGAGAAGATTCAGACTCTTGGCATTTGGGATCTGGCGGGCACCGGCGGACGGACCACCATCGACGTGTCGGGCAACCGGGTCATCAAGGACTCGGACTGCGCCCTGTGCGGCCAGTGCATCACCCACTGCCCTGTGGGCGGCCTGCGGGAGCGGGACGACACCCAGCGGGCCTTTGACGCCCTGGCCGACCCGGACAAGATCACCGTGGTCCAGGTGGCCCCTGCAGTGCGCACCGCCTGGGGAGAATACTTCGACATGCCCCGGGAGCAGGCCACCATAGAGCGCATGGCCGCCGTCCTTCGCCGTCTGGGCTTTGACTATGTGTTTGACACCAATTTCTCTGCCGACCTGACCATCATGGAGGAGGGCAGCGAGTTCCTCCACCGGCTGAAGGTGGGCGGCCTGGAGCGCTGGCCCATGTTCACCAGCTGCTGCCCTGGCTGGGTGCGGTTTTTGAAGAGCCAGTACCCGGAGCTCACCGGACAGCTGTCCACCGCCAAGTCCCCCCAGCAGATGTTCGGCAGCGTCACCAAGAGCTGGTTTGCCCAGAAGCTGGGGGTGGCTCCGGAGAAGATCTTCTGCGTGTCCATCATGCCATGCGTGGCCAAAAAGGCGGAGTGCGAGCTGCCCACCATGCGTACGGAAACCGGGCCCGACGTGGACCTAGTGCTCACCACCCGGGAGTTTGTGCGGATGATCCGGGCGGACAAGCTCAACCCCATGGAGCTGCCCGAGGAGGAGCTGGACAGCCCCCTGGGCGCCTACACCGGGGCGGGTGCCATCTTTGGGGCCACTGGCGGCGTGATGGAGGCCGCCCTGCGCACCGCCGCCTATCTGGTGAACGGGGAGAACCCGGACCCGGACGCCTTTGCCGCCGTCCGCACTGGCCCCGGCCTGCGGGAGGCGGAGTATGAGCTGGGCGGAAGTAAAATCCGCTGCGCGGTGGTCAGCGGCCTGGGCAACGCCCGGAAGCTGATCCAGGATCTGAAGGCGGGCCGGGCCAAGTACGACTTTGTGGAGGTCATGGCCTGCCCTGGCGGCTGCGTGGGCGGCGGAGGCCAGCCGGTGTCCGTGGAGGACGAGGAGCTCTACGGCGTGCGGGGAGAGCGTCTGTATGACATCGACCGCGCCTGCAAGATGCGCTTCTCCCACGAGAATCCGGAGGTCCAGCTGCTGTACCGGGAGTTTCTGGGCGAGCCCCTCAGCCACCGCTCCGAGGAGCTCCTCCACACCGACCACAGGGCCTGGGATATGCCCAAGTGATTGTCTCCAGATACAAAAAGGAAGCGGACCAAAATATGGTCCGCTTCCTCAGCTTGTCGAAAAACCTCTGTTTAGACGAATCCGCCCGAGTATTGGCGGGGGAGCTCGAGGGGGCGGCAGCCCGCCTCGAGTGGGATCGAATGCCCTGAATGCCTTGCTTGGCAAGGCGTTCAGCGAGCGCAGCGAGGACTTTTCCACCGCGCAGTGGCGGGAAAGTAACGGCATTTTTTCAGGCTGTCGGAAAAGTCCTTGGACTTTTTCGACAGCCTGAGGAAGCGGACCAAAATATGGTCCGCTTCCTTCGTCATTCGAAACACAAAAAGCAAGGCCGGAACTGTTCCCGCAGGAACCTCCGGCCTGTCTTTCTTATCTTGGGATCAGCCCTCGTGGCGGCCCAGACGCAGCTTCTCGGACTGGAAGGCCCACAGCATGCCGCACACCACAGCCAGCATACCCAAAACGGTGATCGCATCCATCATATACGCTCACTCCTTTCTTTCAGACATATCCTACTCCATCTCCCCCAGTCCGTCAATGTACACTCTGACAGTTCTTTTCTCCCCTCTCCCGGGCTGTCTTGTGCAACATTTTCGTGTTTATGCCCATGTGTAAAAATAAAATATTATTTTTGAAAAAATACCTCTTTTCTTCCTTTTTTGTTTTAATCAATTATTTTTCCAATAGCATTCAAAAACAGCATGGAACGGTGCAGTACCCTTTTCCGTGAAAGAGACGAATCCCGCTCCGGCGGGGCAGCCCGCCGCCCCAGCCGATGCCGCCGGCGCCGCTTGACGGCGCGGGACAAGCTGTGCTATTCTGGGACCATCTGAACGCAGCACAAGGAGGATTTCCCTATGTCCGATCCATTCATCCGCACCCGCATGCTCATTGGGGATGAGCCGCTTTCCCGTCTGGCCGCCGCCAAGGTGGCCGTCTTCGGCGTGGGCGGCGTGGGCGGCTTCTGCGTAGAGGCACTGGCCCGGGCCGGAATCGGTACGCTGCACCTGTACGACGACGACACCGTTTCCGAGAGCAACTTAAACCGGCAGCTGGCCGCTCTCCACTCCACCATCGGCCGCCCCAAGGGGGAGGTGCTGAAGGAGCGGGTCCAAGACATCAATCCCGCCTGCCACGTGGAGGCCATTCGGATGTTCTATCTGCCGGAAAATGCGGACACAGTGGATCTCACCCAGTACGACTATGTGGTGGACGCCATCGACACCGTGGCCGCCAAACTGGAGCTGGCCGTCCGGTGCACCGCCCTGAACATCCCCATCATCAGCGCCATGGGCTCCGGCAACAAGCTGGACCCCACCGCCTTTGTGGTCACAGACCTGAGCAAGACCCAGGGCTGTCCCCTGGCCCGGGTGATGCGCAAGGAGCTGCGCAGGCGGGGCATTCAGCACCTGAAGGTGGTCTACTCCACCGAGGAGCCCCGCTCCCCCATCCGCCCCGCCCAGGCGGAGGCCCCGGCGGGGAGCAACACCCGCCCCGGCACCTCCGCCCGGCGGGACACCCCAGGCTCCATCTCCTTTGTCCCCGCCGCCGCCGGGCTGGTGCTGGCCTCCGCGGTGGTACGGGATCTGGGGCAGTTTTGATGCCTGCACACAAAACCGGCGGGACGCGCCTTTTTAAGACGCGCCCCGCCGGGCTTTTTCTTACGGCTGAACGGCAATTTTCAACACACCGTCCCCCTTCTGTTCAAACAGGTCGTAGGCCTCCATCACCCGCTCCAGGGGATAGGTGTGGGTAATCAGGGGCTCGGCGTTCAGCTTCCCCGCCGCGATGAGCTCCAAAATCTCCCCACAGTGGCAGGCGTCCACACCCCCGGTCTTGAAGGTCAGATTCTTGCCGTACATATCCGGCAGGGGGAGCACCTGGGGCTCCTCGTACATGGCCACCACAGTGACTGTGGCATTGGGCCGGGCCAGCTGCCAGGCGGTCTGGAAGGTATCCCTCCCACCGGCCGCCTCCAGCACCACGTCGGCCCCCCGGCCATCGGTCCAGCTCTTCAGCACCTCCGCCGCCCGGGGCCCCGGCTCCACCGCCTCGTCCGCCCAGCCCTGAGCCAGGGCCAGCGCCCGGCGGGCCGGGTCGGGCTCCACCGTCAGGATGTGGGCGGGCCGGTACAGCCGGGCGCACATCATGGTGCACAGGCCCGTGGGGCCGGCCCCCAGCACCAGCACCGTGTCCCCCGGCTGGATCTGACTGATCTGGGCCGCCCAGTAGCCGGTGGACAGGATGTCCCCGGTAAAGAGAGCCTGCCGGTCGGTGACAGAATCCGGAATTTTGGTCAGGCCGTTGTCCGCGTAGGGAACCCGGACATACTCCGCCTGTCCCCCGTCGATGCGGCAGCCCAGGGCCCAGCCCCCGCTGGGGTCGGTGCAGTTGTTCACAAAGCCCCGCTGGCAGAAGAAGCAGCTGCCGCAGAAGGTCTCCACGTTTACCGCCACCCGGTCCCCCGGCTGTACGGAGGCCACCTGTGCCCCCACCGACTCCACTACGCCCACAAACTCATGCCCTACAATGGTCCCCGGCACCGCCCTGGGCACAAATCCACCCTTGATGTGCAGGTCGCTGGAGCAGATGGACGCCAGGGTCACCCGGACGACGGCATCTGTCGGGTCCTGAATTTTGGGGACAGGCCGCTCCTCCAGGGCAAAAACGCCCTTCTCCCGGTAGACCACCGCCCTCATGTTCTCTTTCATCCCACATCCTCCTCCCACAAAGATCCATTCAGCAGCCGGGCCAGGCTCTCCGGCGCGTCCCGGTTGAGCCCATGGCCCGCCTCCCCGCTTTTTCTTAGTGTACCACAGGAGGGAAACTGCGGCAAGCGGTCCGGAATTTTGCCGTGCTTTTCCTCTTTCAGGGAGAAATCTTCATTTTCCATTCCCTTTTTCTCCATTTCATGGTATGATAATGGCTGTAAATTCGTCGATTTGGGGGCGTTCTCCCATGTTTGTCAAAAATCCGGAATACTTTCTCGCCATTGTCAAGGAGCGCAGCATCTCCAAGGCCGCCGACCGGCTCTACCTGTCTCAGCCCTACCTCAGCCAGTACCTGGCCAAGCTGGAGTCCAATCTGGGGGTGACCCTGCTGGACCGCTCCCACACCCCCCTGCGGCTGACGCCGGCGGGCGAGCTGTTCTACGCCTATCTGGAGCGGCAGGACTACCTGGACCGCCAGCTGGAGAGCGATCTGAGGACCCTGCAGTCCCAAAAGCCCCAGCAGCTCCACATCGGGGTGTCCACCTGGAGGGGGTCCATTCTTCTGCCGGACATCCTGCCCCGGTTCGTCCAGTTCTATCCGGAGGTGCAGGTGGTCCTCCATGAGGCCCCGGTGCCCCAGCTGGGGAATCTGGCCGCCAGCAGCGTCACCGACTTCTGCCTCATGCACATTCCCAGCGACCTCACCGACCTGAGCTATGAGCTGGTGATGCATGAGCGCATCCTGCTCATCGCCCATCGGGACCACCCTCTGGTCCGGGGGCTGGAGAGCTCCTGCGACGACCCGCTCCCCTTCGGCGATCTGCGCCGTCTGGAGAAGGAGCGGCTGATGATGCTCCCCGAGGACTGGCGGCTGTCCAAGCTGCTCTACAACATGTTCAGTGTCCAGAGCGTAGAGCCGGTGAACATCCTCACCACCACCAACAACACCACTGCCATCAACCTGGTGGCCGAGAATATGGGCTTCACCTTCCTTCAGGAGAGCGGCATCCGCCGCACTCCCTATATGGACCGCCTCTCCTTCTTTACCGTGGGGGAGCCCCCACTCACCAGCCCCATGGCCTTGGTGTACAAGAAAAATGGCTTCCTCTCCCCCGCCGCCCGTACCTTTATGAACCTCATCAAGGACTACTACCGGCAGTTCGACCGGGGCTCCGCCCTGACGGACCGCTGACCGTCTCTCTGCCCACAAAAATGCCCAGGAACAGAGTAATCTCTGTTCCTGGGCATTTTGACTTACATAAATGTCAGTCCGTCACATCTGAGGCGACTCCGCCCCAATCTTCGGCTTTTGCGCGGTAAACCAGTCTTCCAGCCTCCCCATAGGGCGGCGGATCTGGCGAGTCAGCGTCCCCACCAGGAGAGCCGCGGCCAGGGTACCCTCTCGGACGCCGGAGATCTCTCCGGTAAACGTCAGTGAGAGGGCACAGGCACTGACTACCAGGGTCACATCGAAAATCACCTTCATGGCGGAAAACTGGACCGGCGCAACCTTACACACGGCCAGGACCACACCCTCTCCCGCCAGGACAGCTGCATCGGCGATTACCTCACAGCTGACCCCCACAGCCACCAGGCAGATACCTGCCAGGCACACCAGCCACTGCTGCCAGTAAGCGGTACATTGAATCCAGTCCACTGCCCACAGCGCAAAATCCGTCAGATACCCAAACAACAGGGCCACAGGCAGCTGAATCAGCTGCATGGGGTCGTACTGCCGCCGCAGTATCAAAATCTGCAGCAGAATAAAGCCCACGTGCATGATAATGGTGCAGGTCCCTACGGTCAGGGGCAGAAAGCCGCTCATGGCGTATGGAAGGCTGGAAATAGGCGACGTACCCAGCGCCCCCTTGATAGAACAGGCCACTCCCAGGGACATAATCCAAAGTCCCACACATAAGACCAGATACCGCTTTCCCCACTCTTCTATGGTTCGTTTTGTTGTCATTGGATTTCGTTCTTCTCCTCTCCGCTGTTATGCTGCATGCGATGTGCCTCCATACTCCTCCACAACCGGTCCAGAAGTCCTTTCAGCTGTTCCAGTTCTTCTGCAGAAAGGCCGGAAGCCGCAGCCGTCTCTGTCTCCCTGAAAATCTCTGCCACTGCCGCTGCCGCCTGCTCCCCCTGCTCTGTCAGCGACACGAACAGGGAGCGGCGGTTTCCCTCGTGCTGCTGCCGGACGATCAGGCCGGAGCGCTCCATCCGCAGCAGAATGCTGCCCACCGTGGCCGGCTCAATCTCACAGTAGGAGGCAATGGTCTTTTGGTCCGATTCCCCATGCTGAGAGAGAAACTCTAAAACCTTAGGCTGTCCCGCCGTCAGCCCTGCCTTTCCCGCGCAGTTTAAAATTTGCCGGTTCAGAATGGTATGGGTCTTCATCAACAGATAGTGCAGCGATTCCATAGAGTCACCTCTGAAACAATATGTATTCTTACTGTATCAGACATTATTATAAGAAAGCTTATTATTTTTCGTCAAGATCTATTGTGCCTCAAATTCACATCTCTCATGGCAAAAGATTGAGTAAATTTTATTATATGACCTGATATGAGCCCATAAAAAATCCAGCCCAGCGAAACCTCGCTGGGCTGGATTTTATGGATTCAAATTGATACCTGCCGCGCTAAAAAACGCGGGACGCCGGCATACCTAAACCGGCACACATTCGCTTGCTTATCTCTGGGCCAGAAGCGCATCCACCCGGTCGGTCTTCTCCCAGGGCAGGTCCAGGTCGTCCCGGCCGAAGTGTCCATAGGCGGCCAGCTGGCGGTAGATGGGACGGCGCAAGTCCAGGTCCCGGATGATGGCGGCGGGGCGCAGGTCAAAGACGGCGGTGACCATATCAGACAGCTCCTCATCGCTCAGCTTCCCAGTGCCGAAGGTGTCCACCCGCACGGAGACCGGCTGGGCCACGCCGATGGCGTAGGCCAGCTGCACCTGACAGCGGGTGGCCAGGCCGGCGGCCACCACGTTCTTGGCCACCCACCGGGCGGCATAGGCCGCAGAGCGGTCCACCTTGGTGGGGTCCTTGCCGGAGAAGGCGCCGCCGCCGTGAGGGGCGCTGCCGCCGTAGGTGTCCACGATGATCTTCCGCCCGGTGAGGCCGGAGTCCCCCTGAGGACCGCCCACCACGAAACGGCCTGTGGGGTTCACGTAGATCTTGGTGTCGTTGTCCATGAGGCTGGCCGGAATAGTGGGACGGATCACCAGGTCAATCATGTCCTGGCGGATCTGAGACAGCTCCACCTCGGGCCCATGCTGGGTGGACACCACCACCGCGTCAATGCGCAGAGGTTTGTCATTCTCGTCATACTCTACGGTGACCTGGGTCTTGCCGTCGGGACGCAGATAGTTCACCAGCCCCTCCTTGCGCACCTGGGTCAGACGGCGGGCCAGCTTGTGGGCCAGGGAGATGGGCAGAGGCATATACTCCTCCGTCTCATCGCAGGCGTAGCCGAACATCATGCCCTGGTCTCCGGCTCCGTTGTCCAGGCCGTCGTCCTGCTCCCCCTCCTTGGCCTCCAGGCACTTGTCCACGCCCATGGCGATGTCGGGGGACTGCTCGTCAATAGAGGTGAGCACCGCACAGGTGTCGCAGTCAAAGCCAAACTTGGCCCGGTCATAACCGATGTCCCGAACCACATCCCGGGCGATCTTGGGGATGTCCACATAGCAGCTGGTGGTGATCTCCCCCATCACGTGGACCAGGCCGGTAGTCACTGTGGTCTCACAGGCCACCCGCGCAGCCGGGTCCTGAGCCAGGATCGCGTCCAGCACCGCGTCGGAGATCTGGTCGCAGATTTTATCGGGATGCCCCTCGGTGACGGATTCCGATGTAAACAGTCTTTTTGCCATAGTACAATTCCTTTCTCTGGTGTTGAGGCGAAAAAAACGCCCCGCCGCGGCGGAGCGTTTGGATTCTTCGCACCCTCATCTTTCGATCCACTGCCGCCGGATTTAGCACCTTGCAGAGTTTTCCTTCCTCCGCAGGTTGCCGGGCTTCATCGGGCCGTTCCCTCCGCCGCTCTTGATAAGGTAATTCAATTTTACAAGGGAATATTATATCAGGTTTTCCCAGTCTGTCAACTAGGTTTTGAAAAATATTCTCTTTCCCGCAATTATAACCAAGAAAAACCGCATGAAATCAGGCAAAAAGAAATCCCCGCCAAACGGCGGGGATTTCCGCAAAGAGTAAGAATTACTCCTCGATGTCGATAACAACGCTTTTCCCTCGGTGCGGCCAGTCCCACGAAAGCTCTGCTTTCGCGGGTACACCTCTTAATCTAAATGCTCAGGGCGGCAAAGCCGCCCTTCCGCCAAGGTTTTGTCCTTCGGACAAAACGCTTGTACGCGCCTTACGGCGCCGCCCCATCGTCGTCGCAAAGTCCGCTGAGCTCCGTTTCCGCCTAACGGCGAAAACTGCGCCCGCTCCCTTGCTCCTCCTCTCCCAAAGCGGCCCGCTGCGCTGGGCCCGCTTTGGGTCCCCTTCGTGGGGCCCCGAGGGCGGCTGCACAATACCTTGGCAAAAAGAAATCCCCGCCATTTGGCGGGGATTTCTCAGTCTGTCAAAAAACAAGCACAAAGCCCCCATATCTGGTAAAATAGAAACAGATATGGGGGCGAAAAAATGGA
>NZ_JACJJE010000039.1 GCF_016899775.1 Pseudoflavonifractor capillosus | reverse complement strand
GGGGAGCGGGTGAGTTTTACCATCCCCGAGGGGGACCGGGAGTGGAACATCCATATCGCCGGCCGGGCGGATACAGAGGAGCTGGGGGGCATCAGTCTCCACTATTTGGAGGGCATTGACTTTGTCCCCGGAGAGACCTACTCCTTTGAGCTGTCTGCCGCCCAGGCCCGGGAAATCACCGCGCTGACCATAGATATTACATTGGGAAGCGGAGCGGTGGGCGGCATCAGCATCACTCCCCTGCTGCGGGAGCCTGTCTCCTATGTGAACGAGGAGTACGGCTTTACCTTGACTCTGCCCGACGGCTGGGCGGACCAGGTGGAGATCCGGGAGGGCGAGTCAGACCCCGAAGTGGTGAGCTTCTACATGCGTGACGCCGGGGATTGGGAAGGTTCCGGTTGGCTGGTGAGCATTTACCAGCGCACATTTGAGGAGTGGCAGAGCCTCGTATCGGCAGGTTATCCTCATGTTTGGCAGTACATGGCAAGCTCTGGTGGGAATGTTCTGTATGCCTCGGGCCCTACAGGTGTGGAGTACGATGAAAATGACCCCGCCGTACAGGAGCGTTATCAGAATCTATATGCGGAGATTCCGGAGCTGCTGGACAGCTTTTCCCTAATTAACGGCGGGGCCTATGCCGCCGCCCAAACCTGGCTGGAGGAGCAGGTGGCAGCCGGGCCGCCGGAGGATGCCCAGGGCTATGACTATGTAGACGGCCGCATCGAGTCGTTGGAATATGTGACTTCCTTTGAGGGGTACGACGTCTATCGTCTGGATTACCGCTTCCTTGTGGATCACCCGGAGAATGTGGTCCTGGCGGGCGGAATGAGCCTGGATGAAAATGGCTGGCTAAGGGACTACCCCGTGATCGCGTATCTGATGCTGCACAATGGGGCCTTTGAATCGGTAAAATATATGGACACTGGACCGCCGGATACCCGGTTTTGGTATGAGTGGAGCAACCTGCCGGAGGATGTCCGCTGGGAGGCGGCCGCATGGGCCGCCTATCAGCAGGCGTATGCCGCAGAGCAGCTCTACTGGGGCATTCCCCGGCGAAATGGGGAGCGGAGCATTTCCCGGGAGGAGCTGGAGGCGGCTGGATACCAGGTCCAGGGCGATCCGCCCGACACTTGGCACAAAGTGGATTGGACGGTGGACTGGGCGACCTCTTATAATATGATATGGTCTGTGTTTAGTGACTACTTCTCGGATGATCTGACCCAGCGGCGTGTGGACGGAATGCTGACCGGTCCGAACGCCCCTTACCTGTGCTACGATGGGGCGTTGTACTTCCGGAACGATGTGCCCTGCGGGCCGGGAGTCCGATACGATGATGTGGACTGGGACAGCTATACAGTTACTCGGACCATCGACCAGCCGGGTTTTGAGGGCATCGAGTTTACCTTGTCTGGGAGTCGGAATGTGGACGGCGAGTGGGAAGATGGGACCTGGAGCTTTCGCTTTGGAAGAGAAGGTCCCTATGACTCCCTTCGCTTCTACACCTGGTTTGATGAGGCGTGAAAGACACCCTCTCCCCTGTAGAATATTCTTATAAGTTTTGTAAATGCAAAAGTTTGGAGGCGATTGCTATGAAGGACCGTCTGACCAATCTGTTTGTGAAAAAGAAGCGGGGCCGCCTGCTGGCCTGCTCTGCTCTGGCGGTGCTCATCTTGGTGGGCGGGCTTGCGGCCTGTGAGGGACAGCCGGCCATGACCGACATGGAGGCGGTGGAGGCCCTGGAGGAAAGCCTCTCCTATGACGGGGAGCGGGTGAGTTTTACCATCCCCGAGGGGGACCGGGAGTGGAACATCCATATCGCCGGCCGGGCGGATACAGAGGAGCTGGGGGGCATCAGCCTGCACTATCTGGACGGCACCGACTGGACACCTGGGGAGACCTACTCCTTTGAATTGTCCTCGTTGGATGCCCAGGACGTGACGGAACTGACCATGCATATCTTCCAGGGGACCCAGGAGTGGGAGATCGACCTGCTTCCCTATCTTCCCTATGTGAATTCGGAGTACGGATTCACTCTGACCCTGCCCCAAAGCTGGCGGGGCCAGGTAGATATCCGGGAAAACGATCCCAATATGCAAAATGTGACCTGTGCGGCCAGTTTTTACATGCGGGACGCAGGGGACCAGGACTACGCCGGCTGGCTGGCGGGCGTTTACCGGTGTACCTCCCAGGAGTGGGAGGAGACCGAGGCGGCAGGGAACCCCTATGCTCTGCCGGTCTTGGCAGAAACTGGAGGATATGTGTTCTATGCCGCTGGTCCTACTGATTTGCCGGTGGATGAGAGCATCCCAGGAGCGCTGGAGCGCTATGAGGAATTTTACGCTCAGGTGCCCGACCTGCTGGACAGTTTTTCCCTAATTAACGGCGGGGCCTATGCCGCCGCCCAGACCCGGCTGGAGGAGCAGGAAGCGGTGGAGACGTTTCAAGAGAATTCCCCCTATGTGAACCAGGAGTACGGCTTTACCTTGACTCTGCCCGACGGCTGGGCGGATCAGGTGGAAATTCGGGAGAACGACCCCAATACGCAGAATGGAACTTGCATGGTCAGCTTCTACATGCAGGACGCAGGGAACTGGGAAGGAGCTGGATTGTTAGCCAGTATCTCCCAGTGCACGCCGGAGGAATGGGCTCAGAACCAGGAAAACGGCAATCCCGCAGCCTGGGAATTCCTGGCGGATCTGGGACAGAAAATTCTGTATGCTGAGCCATCTACCGATCTGCCCGTAGACCCCGCCATCCCCGGAGCACTGGAGCGCTATACACAGTTCTCCGCTCAGATTTCAAAGCTTCTGGAGAGCTTCACTCTCCCTGCCTAACTGAATAGCCTGCTCACTTGCGTTTTTTCCCCACAGAGAGTACAATAACACACAGCGGAACCCCGCCCCGGCGGTCTGCCGGAGCGGGGTCTTGTTCTGTCTTGGGGCGAATGCCCCGGAGGAGGTACTGCCATGTCCAAAGAAGCGCTCCAGCTGCTGCTGGGCTATCTGCTTCTGATGAATCTCATTGCCTTTGTCCTCATGGGCCTGGACAAGCGCCGGGCCCGGCGGGACCAATGGCGCATCTCGGAAAAAACGCTGTTTCTCCCGGCGGTGCTGGGCGGGAGCCTGGGGGCCATTGCGGGGATGCGCCTGTTTCACCACAAGACGAAGCACTGGTACTTCCGGTACGGCCTGCCCGCCCTTTTGGCGGTCCAGATCCTCCTGGGGGTTTTTCTGGGAAGGCGGCTTCCATTTTAATAAAAGCACAAATTGACGGTCGTTTTCTCTTGCTTTTTTGGTTATTTCTGCTATACTATAACATATCGCCCGGCGAAGCCGGGTGTGTAACCCCTGAAAGGAGACTGTTTCCCATGTATGATGCCCGTTTCAGCGGCGTGCTGCTGGCCGTCTCCTCCCTGCCGGGGCCCTATGGCATCGGCTCTCTGGGAGCGCCCGCCCGCCGCTTTGTGGATTTTCTGGCCGAGGCCGGTCAGACCTACTGGCAGATCCTGCCCCTGGTCCCGCCGGGACACGGCAACTCCCCCTACATGTCCCCCTCCGCCTTCGCCGGGAACCCCTTCCTCATCGACCTGGACGAGCTGGCGGCGGAGGGCCTGCTCACCCAGCAGGAGCTGGACTCCGCCCGCCGGGACGCCCCCGACCGGGTGGACTACGCCTTTCTCCACGAGACCCGGATGGACCTGCTGGAGCTGGCCTTCCGGCGCTCCCTCACCCTCATGGAGACCGCCCCGGAGGAGCACCACCTGCCCTGGATCGGGGAGTACGCCCAGTTTGCCGCCCTCCACGACCAGTATGAGGGCAGTCCGGACCAGTGGCCGGAGGACGCCAAGCCCGACCCGGACCGGGTGGCCTTCCACACCTTCCTTCAGGACACCTTCTACCGCCAGTGGTTCCACTTGAAAGAATACGCCAACCAGAAGCACATCCGCATTATGGGGGACGTCCCCTTCTATCTGTCCGCCGACAGCGCCGAGGTGTACTACCACCCGGAGCTGTTTCAGCTGGATGAGGACGGCCGCCTGGCTGCGGTGGCCGGGGTCCCCCCCGACGCCTTCACCGCCGACGGCCAGTTCTGGGGCAATCCTCTCTACGACTGGGAGGGGAACCGGCCGGCGGTCTTTGCCTTCTGGAAGGAGCGCATCCAGTGGTGCGCCCGCATGTACGACGCCATCCGCATCGACCACTTCCGGGCCTTCCACACCTACTGGTCGGTGCCCGCCGGGGCGGAGAGCGCCAAGGAGGGCCACTGGGAGCCAGGCCCAGGGATGGCCCTGCTCAACCTGCTCCAGGCCGCCGCCCCCAAGCTGGAGCTCATCGCCGAGGACCTGGGCAACCTGGACCTGGACGCCCTGGAGTTTGTCCGCAGCTGCGGCATCCCCGGCATGAAGGTGATGGTTTTCGCCTTTGACCCCAACGGGGAGAGCGCCTATCTGCCCCACAACTGTCAGCCCTTCTCGGTGGTCTACACCGGCACCCACGACACCCAGACCTTTGTCCAGTTCCTCAACGAGGCCTGGCCGGAGGAATCCGGCTTCGCCCGCCGCTACCTGCGCCTGCGGGAGGACGAGGGGCTGGGCTGGGGGGTCATCTCCGGGGCCTGGGCCTCCGGGAGCTATCTGGCCATCGCCCCCCTCCAGGACGTGCTGGGCCTGGGCGGAGACGCCCGGATGAACACCCCCGGCACTGTGGGGGATCACAACTGGTCCTGGCGGGTGCGCTCCGAGGCTCTGAATCCCTATGTGTCCGGCAAGCTGCGGGAAATCACCCGCACCTACCGCCGCTGCCTGTAACCTACTTTCTTTGAAAAAGAAAGTAGGCAAAGAAATTTTCTGCGAAACTTCGTTTCGCTTCTTGCAGCTCTAAAAGTCTCGCCGTTCGCCGGAGGTTTTCGCCGCCTGCACTTCTAAAGCCTTCCCCTTGAGGGCCGACTCCCCTTGTCAAGGGGAGATGGCCGAAGGCCAGAGGGGATAGGGTCAGGTGCCCCCGAAGGGGGCGGATGAGGGGGCGATAATAGAGCGGTAGGGCCCGATGCCCTCATCGGGCCGCTGGGTGGCTCTTTTCGCAGGGGAGCTTCGCCGCCTGCGGGCGGCGAGTGACTTTCTGGACGGCCAGAAAGTCACCAATGGCCCAGGCCACCCTCTCTTGCCCCTTTGGGGCAATTCACCTTGAGAACCGCTAGGGGGCGGGCGCAATCGGCGGTTCGGCAAAGCCTCCCGCCTCCATGCCGCCCGCCCCCTAGAACCCCCATTACGGGGGACGCGTACTTGTTAGATTTTGCAGTATTTCCGGCGCGCAGAATCTGAGTGGCGATTTGCGTTTCCTCCCGGGCCACTGGGCCCTGGCTTCCCCAAAATTTCAGTCTGTGCGGTTTCTGTTCCGCGCCTGGCTTTACCGAGCAAACGCTCCCAGTGCGCATACCGCCGTAGGGGCGGCCCTTGCGGTCGCCCTCAGCCTTCCCCTTTAGGGGAAGGTGCCGAGCGAAGCGAGGCGGATGAGGTCCGTAGGGGCGGCACACCTGGGCCGCCCGCGGGCCGGCCAGTGTCCGGCCCCTACGAAAAAGAAGGAACCGCTTCCAGTTTGCCGCAGGGGCGGGTGTCCTCACCCGCTCGCGCTATAAGTAGGGCGCGGCCTCCTGGACGCGCCGTTTCACAGGTTCTCTCTTTGTCGTTTATGTCTCTCTGCTCATGCGGCAAAGGAACTTTCTACTTGAGTTCTTGCATGTTTTGTCTCTGTATCGCTGTGCGCGGCTTTCCGCTTATGCGGAAGGTCGCGTATTTTTTACTTTCGCATCAGTATCCGGCCAAAACCATACAGCCCAATCCCTGCCGGGAGAAACACCCAGGGGACCTGCTGGAGCTCCCACGCCGCCATGCTGATCCAGGGAATGTTTCCCACAGAAATGCCCACCCCATAAATCAGAAGCATCAACACGGCCAGCAGTCCGCCCAGCGCCGGCCAGATGCACTTTTTACCGGAAAATACCGGTGTTAGGACGTGTCCCAGCGCCGTGCCGGAGAGCGCCCACAGCAGCGGACAGCCGTACAGTGACATCCAGAGGTAGGCATTCCCCACCACCAAAAAGGCTGGGGAGGCAATCATCCCAGGCTGGACCAAGCTCCACTCCGCCATGACCATCACTCCCCACAGGAGAAGAGCCAGCCCTCCGCTCAGTCCAGCCCAGATCGGCAGACGGCGGAGAAGCTGCTGGGCCGGTGTATATTCCGGTCCGTACAGCACTTGAAGCAGGTCCACCTGAAACTGTTCTGCGAGCTTTTGCAGTGTCTCCAGGTCAGGGTGTACCTTTCCCAGCTCCCACAGAGAGATGGTCTGCCGGGTGACAAACAGTTTTTGGGCCAGTTCCTCCTGGGTAAGCCCCGCCTCCTTCCGCAGGCGGCGGATGTTTCGATCTATGGAAAATCCCATACACGGCCCCTCCTTTCCCCTCCAGCATAGCGGATACCAGAAAATTTGTCACGCAAGGTTTGCTTGCATTGCAGAAACAGCGCCTTGGAGCAAGCTCCAAGGCGCTGTTTGAATCATGTTATTCTTTACTCTCGTCCTCGTCGGAGAGCTGACCGTCCTCCGGTCTGGGGGCGTCCTCCGCTGTCGGGGAGGCGTTCTCCTCCGCAGCGTCCGGCTCCGGCTGTCCCTCGTCCGGCTGCTCCTCAGCGGCGGGCTGTCCGTCCTCCGGCTGAGAGCCGTCGGGAGCATGCTCCTCCCCGTCTCCCAAGGGAACGGGGGGCTTGATCTCCTCGCTGACGATGTGGATGTTCTTGGCGGGGGGCTCGATATCCCCGGGCAGCGGCTTCTTTTTCTCCGACTGCCGGGTGGAGGCGTAGGCGTCCTCCACCAGCGCGGGGTCCCGGCCCTCAATGATGGCCACCATCTCTCCGCCGGTGATGGTCTCCTTCTCCAGGAGGTAGGCCACCACCTTGTGCATGTCCTCCAGGTTGTCCCGGATGAGGGCCACAGCGTCCTTGTAGCACTGGTCCAGGATGACCTTGACCTCCTTGTCCATAATGGCCGCCGTCTCCTGGGCGCAGTCCAGGCCGTAGCCGCCGTCCAGATACTGGTTGCGGATGGAGCCCAGGGCCATCATGCCGAACTCGTCGCTCATGCCGAACATGGCCACCATGTTCCGGGCGATGTTGGTGGCCTCCTGGATATCCTGGGAGGCGCCGTTGGTCATGGTGTGCATGACCACCTCCTCGGCGGCGCGGCCGCCCATGGAGACGGTGATCTGGGCCATGAGCTCTTCCTTGGTGCGCAGGTTGGTCTTGTCCTCCTCAGGCATGAGCAGGGTGTAGCCCAGAGAGCCCTCGGTGTGGGGGACAATGGTGATCTTCTGCACCGGCTCGGCGTTCTTCTGCTTGTAGGCCACCATGGCGTGGCCCACCTCGTGGTAGGCCACCAGCTTCTTCTCGAACTCGGTGAGCACGGAATTTTTCTTCTCGCTTCCGGCGATGACGAACTCGAAGGAGGCCAGCAGGTCCTCCTGGGTCACCAGCCTCCGGCCGTGGCGCACCGCCCGCAGGGCGGCCTCGTTCACCAGGTTGGCCAGGTCGGCGCCCACGCACCCGGCGGTGGCCAGGGCGATCTTCTTCAGGTCCACGTCCTCGGCCAGCTTGATCTTCCGGGTGTGCACCTGGAGGGTGGCCAGGCGGCCGGCCAGGTTGGGCCGGTCGATGGTAATGCGGCGGTCGAAGCGGCCGGGCCGCAGCAGGGCCTTGTCCAGCACCTCGGGCCGGTTGGTGGCGCCCAGGACGATGATGCCCTTGCCGGGGTCAAAGCCGTCCAGCTCGGCCAGCAGCTGGTTCAGGGTCTGCTCCCGCTCGTCGTTGCCGCCCATGCGGTTGTCGCGGGACTTGCCGATGGTGTCGATCTCATCGATGAAGATGATGCAGGGGGCCATCTTGGCGGCCTCTTTGAACAGGTCCCGGACCCGGGCCGCGCCCATGCCCACGAACATCTCCACGAAGTCGGAGCCGCTGATGGAGAAGAAGGGCACTCCCGCCTCTCCGGCCACCGCCTTGGCCAGCAGGGTCTTGCCGGTGCCCGGCGGGCCCACCAGCAGGGCGCCCTTGGGCAGCTTGGCGCCGATCTCGGTGTACTTCTGGGGGTTGTGCAGGATGTCGATGATCTCCTGCAGGGACTCCTTGGCCTCGTCCTGGCCGGCCACGTCCAGGAAGGTGACGCCGGTCTTTTTCTCCACATAGACCTTGGCGTTGGACTTGCCCAGGTTGCCCATGCCGCCGATGCCGCCTTTGCCGCCCACGCCCCGGAACAGGAACCAGAACAGGCCCACCATAACGAGGACGGGCAGCACATAGGCCAGGAACAGGTTGAGCAGGTACAGCGAGCTGTCCGCCGGCTCGGTGTAGGCGTACTCGCCGTCCTCAGTTCTGAGGTACTGGGTCAGCAGGCTCATCAGCTCATCGTCCGAGACGCCGGACAGCCGGACGGTCACATACTGGACGGGCTCATTGGGGTCCTGCTGGCGGGTGGGGATGAGAGACTGCATCAGCTCCTGAGTCTGGCTGCCGGCGTCGGACTGCTCACTCTGGGGCAGCTCCGCCTCCACGCCATCCTTCAGGGTGAAGGTGATCTGACTGCTGTCGATCACCGCCGTCTGAATCTTGTCCTCCACCAGCCACTCCCGGAAGGTGGTATAGGGGACTGTGACGGTGTTTGCGTTCTCATAGGAGGACATGCAGCCCCGGAACAACAGCGTCAGGAACAGGGCCCACAGGACAATGCTCACCAGTCCGAACGCATTGCGCCGGTTGTTGTTGCCGCCTCCGTTGGGATTGTTGTTGTTTCTTTTGTCTGGCTTCAAGGGAGAATACCTCCGTCAAATCTGCAAAACAGAGATTCCATGGACCCGGGCACAGAAAAATCCCTGTGCCGCCGCGTCTCTGCGGGCGGGTCCAAGTCTTTTATACTATAACACACTATCCCTTTAAAAACAAGAAACAGGCCTGTAAACTTTCTGTGAAAGTGAAGGGGTAAACGATTGGACGCGCCTTTGGGCAGGGACAGCGGGGCCCGGAGAGGGGCAAAAAAGCTCCTCTCCGGGCCCGATTGATACTGATTTTGATGTGTACTCCCCTGCTCAGGGCTTGCACGTGCCGCAGGGGGAGTAGCCCTGGTCCAGGAGAGACTGGCGGGTGCCGGTGTAGTCCTGGCGGTTGGAGGGGTTCATGTTCTCCACCCCGGAGCAGTCGGGCAGGTGGAATTTTTTCGAGTTGGTATTGAGCACATAGTGCTGTTCCGTATCGCCCTGGCCGCTGGAGGCGGCCACATCAGAGCCGGAGCTCTGGGGCTCCTCCCCGCTGAGCCAGCTCTCCCCGGTGGCGTAGTCGATGGCAATACCCGGCTGGTTGTTGTAGCAGTACACGTGGAAGCACACGCCCTCGCCGCCGTCCTCCACCGAGAGGGCCTCCAGCTCCACCCCCCGGGCCACCAGCTCCGTGCCGGAGAACACCGGGGTCACCCGGTAGAGCACATGGTTCCCCGTCTCCTTCACATAGTCGGCCACCAGATTTTCAAAGGGGAGCATCCCCTCCACATTCAGGTACCGGGTGCCGGTGATCAGGTTCTCCTCGTTGGCGTTCTCCCCGGTGAGCTGGAACCCGATGAGGTGGCAGCGGTTGTAGAGGTAGCCCCCGTCCACCAGCTCGGTGTCGTACTTGGCGGTCTGCCAGCCGGAGGGTTTTACGCTGCTGATGGACTCCCGGTCCTGGGTGGGCATGGTGTCCAGCCCCACGCTGGCCCAGGCGGTGCCGCACCGGCCCAGGGAATCCAGGGGGCTGTACTCCTCAAAGCCCTGGGCGGCCTGGTCCAGTTCTTCCTGGGTGAAGCCCGGCTGGTTGTCGCTGAGTACCACATAGGGCTCGCCGGAGAAGGCCGGCACGTCCTCCAGGGAGAAGGAGGTCTGGGTCCCCCCGGGCACGGCCCCGCAGGCGGACAGGAGCAGGCACAGGAGCAGAAACAGGGACAGGGAAACTTGCTGGATACGCTTCATCGCTGGTAAATCTCCTTTGTAATCACGTCGTGGGAGTGGCCGGGAAATTCCGTCCGGCCGGTCAGGGTCCAGCCCTCCGGGGGCAGGGCGATCTTCCGGTCGGAGGGGTAGTGCCGGTTCCACCGGTAGAGGATGAGCTGGTCCGCCCGCTCCAGGGCGGGGGCGGGGCCGGTGAGCTCCAGGAAACACAGGTCCTCCGGACCCGCCTGGGTCCAGGGCTCCTCCGCCGTGCGGATGTGTTCGGCTTCCTCAGGGAACAGGGGGCGGGAGTAGGGCTCCACCCAGAGGGTACGGTCCCCGGCCTGGGAGAGCAGGTCGGCGGACACCGCCCGGTCCCGGCTCTGGCGGCGGCGGTTGAAGGACAGGCCGCCCCGGTCGTCCACGCAGAATGCGAGGGTCACAGTCATCCCTCCTGGTACAAATGTTTGAGTGGTATCAGTATACCATCCCCGGAGCGGAATGGCAAGGTTTTCTTGGGGCGGCCCCCCTTGACGTGAGAGGGCCGGGCCGGTATGCTCAAAAAAACAAAACCTGCTTGCAGCACCGCCCTCCCCCGGTGCGTATATAGGGGCAGAGAGACACAAAGGAGGGATCCAGATGGACGACCAGGCGTTGATCCGGGCGCTTCAGGCCGGAGAGCGGGCCGCCCTGCGCCGGACCATGGAGGTCTACGCCGGCTACACGTCGGCGGTGCTGGGCAACACCCTGCGGGGGCAGGCCAGCCGGGAGGACCTGGAGGAGCTGCTGTCCGACGTGTTCCTGTCCCTGTGGCGGAGCCGGGAGGGACTGGACCCGGAGAAGTCCCTGAAATCCTGGCTGGCGGCGGTGGCCCGGAACCGGGCGGTGGACTTTCTCCGCCGGAAAAAGGAGACCCACCCGGTGCCCGACGGCCTCCCCGACCCCGCCCCCGGCCCGGAGGAGCAGGCGGAGCGGCGGGAGGCGGAGGAGCGGCTGCGGGCCCTGGTGGAGAGCATGGAGGAGCCCGACCGCACATTGTTTCTCCGGTACTACTATGAGGAGGAGCCCCTGGACCAGGTGTGCCTGGACCTGAAGATGCGCCCGTCCACCGCCCGGTCCCGGCTGTGCCGGGGGCGCAGGAAGCTGAAGGAGCGTCTGACCCAGGAAGGAGGGATGCTGGATGCGCAGTCACATCCATGAGCTGTGGGAGGATCTGGAGCTGTCCCCCCAGTACCCGGAGCCCGACCTGGACCGGGTCATGGACCGGGTGATGGACCAGATCGAGGCGGAGGAGCCGGAATATCCGGCCAGCCAGACCAGAAGGAGGAGACCCATGCACAAGAAGAAACTATTGCTGTCCCTGGCGGCCGCCCTGGTGGTGCTCACCGGGTCGGCGGTGGCGGTGGCCAATCACTACGGCGTGCTGGACCTGTTTTTTACCGGGGACACCAGCCAGCTGGAGCCCTATGTTCAGACGGACCTGGGCAGTGCGGAGAATGAAGACTACCGCTTTACAGTCAACAGCGCCTACTACGACGGCATGATCGTCTACGCCACCGTCACCGTGGAGGGGCTGAATGAACAGGCGGTGGAGGATTTAAAGAGCAGCCGGGCCGACGCGGACGCCCACCGGGAGATGTGGGGAGATGAGCTGGCAGACAATATGATAGAACGGCGCGGCTCCGGACCGGACACAATCCGCACCAATGCGTGGGATGTGGTAGAGGCAGCCAGGCCCGGGGAACGCCTCGGCGGCAGCGGCGGCAGCAGCGAGATTCAAGCCCCTTCGGATACCAGCCGTTCTTGGCGTGTACGAGTTATGTTTGAGTGCTGGCTGGGTCCCCTGGATACGCCACTGAAGCTGTGGGCCAACTGGATGGGAGAGGAGTATGCGGTAGAAGTTCCTCTGGACACAGTGGCGGGTTCTGTGCATCTGGAACCGAACCAAGAGTTTTTGTTCAATCCTCTGAACGGCCAGCGTGCTATTCTGACGGAAGCTACTCTTACCCCCACCCTGCTGTATTATGAGATCCAGAGCGTGGGGGAGAGAAAAACGGACACAGGTTGGGATGCTATGGATGGTCGGTTTATATTGAAAATGAAAGATGGCTCCCTGATAACTTCTTCGCAACTAGGCCACACTGGTGGTGGAAGTTACGATTGGAACAACAACCACTTTATATTCCGGGTAGATTTTACAGCTGTAAAGTTTACCGATGTAAATGAAGTGGAGTCAGTGATTTTCGGGGATACGGAGTTCCCACTGGATGGCTCTGAGCCCACCTTGGCAAAAGAGGACGAGCGTTTCTACCCATTCTATGTCTCCTACTATGACGAGGACGGGCCGTGGTACACCGATGTGGAGGCCTTGTGCCGGGGCCTGGGGGCGGAGTATATTTGGGATGAGGACACCCAAACTGCCACCGCCACCTACCGGGACGTGACCATTCAGATGACTGTGGGCAGCAATCGGGTTTTGGTCAATGGAGAACCCCTGGAGCTGACCGGCGATGTACAGGATGAGGAACACCGCTTGATCGAGGATGCTCCCCAGCCCATTCAGTTGAAAAACGGGGTACTGATTGCCCCCAACTACTTGTTTTCCCATGATGGTATAGCCGGCGGCGTGTGGGACATTGACATCAGCATGCTCCATTTGGACGGACTAGTAACACCAGACCCCAACCGCGTGGTGGTCCTCCCCTAACTGTATACAGACGAAGCCCCCGGGCCAGCGGCCCGGGGGCAGTTTTTATGTGGCAGTGGCGGTGTTCCAGTGCTTCTTCCAGAAGCGCAGGAGCAGGAGCCCGGCCAGAATCCCCGCCAGCAGGGAGCTCCCCGCGAAGTTCAGCCAGATGCCGGTGAGCCCGAAGGGGGACAGGGCGGCCAGCAGCAGAACTGGGAAGATCAGGGCGGTGGAGATGGAGATGAGGGATGCCTCCCCCGCCCGCTCCAGAGCGGTCATAAAGCTCTGACAGGCGAAGGAGAACCACCGGGTCACATAGGTGAAGGCAAACAGCTGGATGGCCGTCCGGGCGGTGGCCAGGAAGCCCTCGTCCATCCCGGACAGGAACAGGGCGGTGATCTGATCGGGGAACAGGAACATAACCACCGCGGACAGCAGAGAGATGACGGCGGCGGCGGAGAAGCAGTACCGCTCGATGGCCAGGATGCGGCCCTTGCTGCCCGCCCCCCAGTTGTAGCTGACGGCGGGCTGGAGGGAGTCGCAGCAGCCGTACATGAGGGGCTGAATGAGGCCGTCCACATACATGAGGATGCCGTAAATGGACACGGCGTTCTGTCCCCCCACCCGCAGCAGCACTGCGTTCATGATGATGGAGGTGACACGGCCGGAGATATTGTTCAGGAAGTTGGGGCTTCCGCAGGCCACGATCTGCTTCACCATGGACACGGAGAATCTGGGCCGGCAGAACTTCAGCTGCAGCTTGCCCCGGGCAAAGGGGTACAGGGCGATGGCCACACAGGCGATCATGCCCAGTGAGGAGGCCAGGGCCGCCGCCCAGATGCCCCATTTCAGCACCGCCAGCAGGAAAAACTCCAGCACGGCGGTGAGGACGGACATGAGGATATTCAGCCACATGCTCATGCGGATCTTGCCGCAGATGCGCAGATAGTTGTCCGAGGCAAAGATAATGGTGGTAAGGGGGGAGAGCAGGGCGTACACCCGCAGGTACTGCACCGCCAGCGCGGCCAGCTCCGGCTCCGCCCCCAGCAGCTGAAAGAGGAGGGGGGCGGCGAAGAACAGCACCGCCCCGATGAGGGCCCCTGTCCCCACGATCATCAGACAGGCACAGGTAAAAATATTGTTGGCCGCCTTCTCCTCCTTCTGGCCCAGCCGCACCGAGATGGGCACGGCGGAGCCCACGCCGATGAGGTCGGCCAGGGCAAAGTTGATGATGACAAAGGGCATAGCCAGGTTGATGGCGGCAAAGGCGGTGTCCCCCAGCACCTGTCCCACCAGAATGCCGTCGATGAGCTGATAGAGGGCGGAGGCCAGCATGCCGATGGCCCCCGGCAGGGCCGCGAGCACAAAGAGTTTGCCGGGCGGGGTTTTGGCAAATAGCGTGTTGTGGTCCATAGTGTGTTTATTCCAACTCCGTTCGATCAAAAATTTCCCGTTGAAATTCCTGGGTCATGTTCTGGGTCAGCTCCTCAACGGCCTTTACAAATTCCGAGGAGTACTCCCGCAGGGTGCGGGATATGGCCCGCTCCTCCGCCTGATAGATGGGCCGGAGCACCTTTTGGGCATAGGCCCGCCCGGCGGCGGTGAGGGTGATGTTTTTCTCCCGGGAGTGCCCGCTGGGGACCAGAGAGAGGTAGCCCGCGTCTGTGTACTCCTTGACAATGGTGTTGATGGTGGTCTTTGGGATCAGAAGCTCCTCAGCCAGCTGCTTCTGGGAACAGGGCGGGCCGTTGTCCAGGGTGTACAGCAGCGAAAGGGCGTTCTCCTTCACCCCCAGGCGGCGGGCCGCCAGATAGTACAGGCCGTCTATCTTGTTGCAGCAGACGTAAAAGCGGTCCAAAAACGACCGGCTGGATTCCATCGCCATCCCTCCTCAGACAGATAATCCGGATTCGTACCAGCGCACGATTATAGTACGGATTCGGATTAAAGTCAAGAGGGATTTTCAAATCGGTTGCGCCCTCCCCGCCTCCCGTGCTATACTGAGAGGCAGAAACCGACATTGGCAAGGAGCGCGTATCCATGAAGTATTTGATCTATGGGGCCGGGGGCATCGGGGGCTGCCTGGCCGCCTTCCTGGCCCAGGGGGGAAAGGACGTGTCCCTCATCGCCCGGGGCGCCCACCTGGAGGCCATTCAGAAAAACGGCCTGGTGCTGGAGACCGGCCACGGCACCTTCGCCGTCCCGGTGCGGGCCTGTGAGCAGGAGCAGGTCACCGACAAGCCGGACGTGATCTTTGTGTGCGTGAAGGGCTACTCCCTGGAGGGGACCCTCCCCACCCTGAAGCGGCTCTCGGACGGACACACCATCGTCATCCCCCTGCTGAACATCTACGGCACCGGCGCCCGGCTCCAGCCGGAGCTCTCCCCCGCCCTGGTCACCGACGGGTGCATCTACATCGCCGCCGAGATCAAGGCCCCCGGCACCGTCCACATGAGCGGAGACATCTTCCGGGTGGTCTTCGGCCCCCGCACGCCGGAGGAGTACCGCCCGGAGCTGGAGGAGGTCGCCCGGGACCTGAACGACTGCGGAATCGAGGGCATTCTGTCCCAAAACATCCAGCGGGACGCCCTGATGAAGTTCTCGGTGGTGTCCCCCATGGCGGCCTGCGGCATCTACCACAACATTCAGGTGGGGGGCATGCAGGTACCGGGGCAGCCCCGGGAGGATTTTAAGGCGCTGGTGGCGGAGATTGGGGCCCTAGCCCAGGCCATGGGCTTCCCCTTCCCCGAGGACCCGGTGGCCCGGAATCTGGCCATCCAGGACGCCCTGGACCCGGACGCCTCCACCTCCCTGAAGCGGGACCTGGACGCGGGAAAGTCCTCCGAGGTGGACGGGCTCATCTTTGAGGTGGTCCGCCTGGGCCGGAAATACCATGTCCCCACCCCCATGTACGACAGGGTGGTCGCCAAGCTGGGCTTCAACTTGGAGGAGTAACCATGATCAATACAACGCTCTGTTATATCCGTCGGGGTAATGAATACCTGATGCTCCACCGGATCAAAAAGAAAAACGACCTGAATCAGGACAAGTGGATCGGCATCGGCGGGAAGTTCGAGGACAAGGAGAGCCCGGAGGACTGCCTCCTCCGGGAGGCCCGCGAGGAGACCGGCCTCACCCTCACCGACTACCGCTACCGGGGGATCGTCACCTTTGTCTCCGACCGCTGGCCCACCGAGTATATGCACCTGTTCACCGCTGACGGCTTCACCGGGGAGCTGAAGGAGTGCGACGAGGGGGTGCTGGAGTGGATTCCCCGGGATCGCCTGCTGGAGATCCCCCACTGGGAGGGGGACGCCATCTTCCTGGACCTGATCGCCCGGGAGGACCAGCCCTTCTTCTCCCTGAAGCTGTGCTATGAGGGGGACGCCCTGGTGGAGGCGGTGCTGGACGGCAGACATATAAAAGGAGGTTCCGCGCCATGATCTATACCATTCAGAATGAATTTCTCACCGTCCGGGTGGAGGACCTGGGGGCCCAGCTCTCCTCCATCCAGGCCCCCGACGGCACCGAGTACCTGTGGCAGGGCGACCCGGATATCTGGGCCCGCCGGGCTCCCATCCTGTTCCCCTTTATCGCCCGGTTACGGGAGAACACCTACTATCTGGACGGACAGCCCTACGCCATCTCCACCCACGGCTTTGCCCGGGACATGGTGTTCTCCCTGGCAGACCAGGGGGAGGACCACATCTCCCTCCAGCTCACCGACACCCCGGAGACCCGGAAGGTCTACCCCTTCTCCTTCTCCCTGACGGTGACCTATACCCTGGAGGGGAACCGCCTGAAAAAGTCCCACCGGGTGGAGAACCGCTCGGACAAAGACATGTACTACGAGCTGGGGGCCCACGACGGCTTCCGGGCCCCGGTGGAGCCCGGCGTCCCCATGTCCAGCTGGTCCATCCGCCTGCCGGGCGTGGAGCACGTCCAATTTTACGGCATGGACGAGAGCTGCACCCTCACCCCCAAGGGGGAGGCCATTCCCCTGGAGGACGGGAAGCTCCCCCTCACCCCCTCCACCTACGGGCTGGACACCATGGTGCTGGACCGCCCGCCTCTGGCCGCCGCCCAGCTGGTGGACGACTGGGGCCACCCCCGGGTGTCGGTGGAGTTCCCCGACTTCGACTATCTGGGGCTGTGGACGGCGGATAAACCTTTCGACACGGGGTATGTGTGCATCGAACCCTGGTCCTCCCTCCCCGACGCAGCTTTTGTGGGGCGGGAGCTGTCCCAAAAGGCTGGGGTGCGCCGCCTGGCCCCCGGCCAGAGCGAGGAGCTGTCCTATCTCACCACCATCAACCACCGAGAGAAGGAGGAAAAGGGATGAAGCCGGAATACGTGAATACCTTCGCCCTGCGCAAAGTGGTCAATAAGGAGGGTGAGGTACTGGAGATCACCCTGGACGCCTCCCACAAGTACATGGAGAACAACGTCACCGTCACCTCCAACGGCCTGGAGAACGTGGCCACCCCCGCCTCCGACCAGGTGGCTTCCCTGGTGATGAACCGGCAGGCCGCCATCTCCCTGCGGAATCTGCTGATCCAGACTTTGGATGGAGAGACCTAAAAAAATCGCCGCCCGAGGGCGGCGATTTTTTTACTTCTTCTGTGCAAGATAGGCGCTGACGGCCTCCAGCCCCTTCTGGAGAGTCTCCTTGTCACAGGCGTAGCCGATACGCATGGAGCGCTCCTGCTCGAAGCAGTCCCCGGGAGTGACGAAGGCCCCGGTGGCGTGGTACATCTCCCTGCAGAAGTCATAGGAGGGGACGTCCAGGTCATAGGAGACCAGGGCGGTGGTCCCCGCCTGGGGCTTCACATAGGAGACGTGGGGCTCTCTCTGCACCCAGGCGTCCAGAATGGCCAGATTCTCCCGGACGATGCCCCGGTTCCGCTCCAGCAGCTTGTCCGCATGCTTCAGGGCCAGGGCGGCCACCGCCTCGTCCAGCATGCCGCAGCTGATCAGGTCGTAGTCCCGGTGGATGCGGCACTCCTCCAGCACGCGCTCGTCCTTGGAGGCGATCCACCCCAGCCGCACCCCCGCCAGGGAGAACACCTTGGACATGCTGCTCACGCTGATGCCCTTCTCGTACAGGTCCACGATGGAGGGGCAGTAGCCCTCCTCCTGGGTCAAGTGGCGATACACCTCGTCGCACAGGATGTAGGCATTGTGCCGCCGGGCAATGGCGATGATTTCCTCCAGCAGCTCCTCCGGCATGAGGGCCCCGGTGGGGTTGTTGGGGTTATTGAGGCAGATGAGCTTCACGCCCCCCTCCGCCAGCCGGGCGAGCTCCTTGGGGTCGGGCAGATAGCCGCTCTCCTGGGTCAGGTGCAGCAGCTCCACCTGGGCCCCCAGGGAGGCGGGGATGGAATAGAGCTGCTGATAGGTGGGCAGGACGGAGATCACCTTGTCCCCGGGCTCCACCAGGGAGTAGAACAGGTGGTGGTTGGCCCCCGCCGCCCCGTGGGTGGGGATCACCTGCTCGGGCTTCATATCCCGGTACAGCCTGCAAATTCCTTCTTTAAATGCGGGCAGACCGAAGATGTCCCCGTAGGTGAGCCGCCGGGCGCACAGCTCCTCCAGGAAGGCCCCCTTGTCCTCCCCGGTGAGGGCGAACAGCTCGTCCAGAGACACCGAATCCACACAGGTCTCGGCGATGTTGTATTTGGCCCCCACCTCGTATTCGTTCATCCACTCTTCTACCAAAAACGGTTTGATGTTCATAAAACTGCTCCTTTACAAAATTTGGACTGGGGGAAACTTCGCAGGGGCGGATATCATCTGCCCGTTTTTTGGAATTTCGCCCCCTTCATGCGGGCGGCTGATAGCCGCCCCTACCTGGGGCGTCTCCCGTGGAGGCGGGCGTCCCCACCCGCCCACGGGCCGATGGGGATATCGGCCCCTGCAAGATTCCGTCCCCTGCCGGTTCAGGCTTCATCCCTTTTCGTAGGGGCGGCACACTGGGCCGCCCGCCCTTGTGATTCCATCCCATTTGTAGGGGCGCACAGTGTGCGCCCACCTCAGAAGATCACGGTAACAGCTCCGCCAGCTTGGCCAGGCGGTCCAGGGCCTCCTGCAAGGTCTCCTCGCTGCGGGCGAAGTGCAGGCGGATCAGGTGGTTCACCGGCTCCCGGAAGAAGCTGGAGCCGGGCACCGCCGCCACCCCGATCTCCCGGATCATCCACTCGCAGAACTCCATGTCGCTCCAGCCCTTAAACTGGTCCAGGGCCAGGAAGTCGGAGATGTCCAGCAGCACAAAGTAGGTCCCCTGGGGCCGGTTGTGCTTCAGGCCCAGCCGCTCCAGGCCGTCACAGAAGAAGTCCCGCTTGCGGGTGTACATGGCGTTGAGCTCCTGGTAGTAGGACTCCGGGAAGCGCACCCCCACGCAGGCCGCCTCCTGGAGGGGGGCGGGGGCTCCAACGGTGAGAAAGTCGTGGACCTTTTTGGCGTTCTCCACCACCTCCGCCGGGCCGATGAGCCAGCCCAGCCGCCAGCCGGTGATGGAGTAGGTTTTGGACAGGGAGTTGCAGGTGATGGTCCGCTCATACATCCCGGGCAGGGAGGCCATGCGCACGTGCTCATAGGGGGCAAAGACGATGTGCTCGTACACCTCGTCGGTGATGACGAAGGCGTCGTACTTCCGGGCCAGCTCCCCGATGAAGGTCAGCTCCTCCCAGGTGAACACCTTCCCCGTGGGGTTGGAGGGGTTGCAGACGATGATGGCCTTGGCCCCCTGGCGGAAGGCGTCCTCCAGGGCGGCACGGTCAAAGTCAAACTCCGGCGGCACCAGGGGGATGTAGATGGGATCGGCCCCCGAGAGGATGGCGTCCGCCCCGTAGTTCTCATAGAAGGGGCTGAACACGATGACCTTGTCCCCGGGGTTGCACACGGTCATCATGGCGGACATCATGGCCTCGGTGCCGCCGCAGGTGACCAGCACCTCGCGGTTGGGGTCTACAGTGCGGCCGATGGCACGCCCGTGCTTGTCCGCCAGGGCCTCCCGCAGGTTCTGGGCGCCGAAGGTGATGGAGTACTGGTGGGGACCCTCATAGGCCACCTGGGCCAGGCGGTCCAGCATGGGCTTGGGGGGATCGAAGTCGGGGTAACCCTGGGACAGGTTGATGGCCCCGTACTGTTCGCTGATCCGGGTCATCCGCCGGATCACGGAGTCGGTAAACAGCTGTACCCGCTGACTGAGCTGGGGCATAGGGATGCGCCTCCTTAAAAATCTGGTATGCCTGGAAACTTCGCTGAATCCTCCGGATAAAAACAAAAGGCATTCCAAAAATTGACCTTATAGCGCGGAGACCCGCGCCGTACCTACGGCCAATTTCTGAATGCCCTCACGATCTTCTCTATCCGGTGATAGAGGATCAGCTATATTTTTCTTTATTATAACAGGCATGCTCTCCCCTGTCAATTTATTTTCCCCGGCTCCGGCTCTTACGGATGCGCCCGCCGTGGTTTTACCAAGTTTTTACCTCCCGCCGGTGGATGGTTTTACATCCCATCCGTAAAATAAAGCCGTCTGAACCAGACGAGGAAATTGTTATGGAGGGAAAACATCACATGAAACGTATGATCGCCGCGACCCTGACTTTGGCGCTCACCACCGCCGCCCTGGCGGGCTGTGCCGCCAATGCCGCTGCGCCCACCGACGACCAGAACACCGTGGCTGCCGCCACCATGTCCAACGAGACCGGAAAGACCCCCAAGTACGTCTTTCTGTTCATCGGCGACGGCATGAGCTATCCCCAGATCCAGTCCACGTCCGACTATCTGGGCGCCCTGAACGATGAGGACTACTGGCAGGCCCAGCCCAGCCTGGACGACAACCAGGGCGCCATCCTGGACGGCCCGGAGTACCTGAACTTTATGAACTTTGAGGGCGTGGGCACCGCCGTCACCTTCGACTCCAACTCCTTCGCCCCCGACTCCGCCTCCACCGCCACGTCCATTGCCACCGGACACAAGACCTACTCCGGCTCCATCAATGTGGACGAGACCGGCACCGTGGAGTACGAGACCATTGCCGAGCAGCTGAAAGCCCAGAAGGGCTATGAGATCGGCGTGATCACTTCCGTCAACCTGAACCACGCCACCCCCGCCGCCTTCTACGCCCACCAGGCCAGCCGCAGCAGCTACTATGAGATCGGCCTGGAGATGGTGGAGTCCGACTTCGACTACTTCGCCGGCGGCGGCCTGCTGGACCCCACCGGAAGTGAGGGCGACCAGACCGACCTGTACCAGCTGGCTCAGGAGGCCGGCTACACCGTGGCCCGCACCTACGCCGAGGCCGACGCCATCAGCGCCGACACCGACAAGGCCATCATCATCGAGGAGAACCTGGCCGACTCCGACGCCATCCCCTATGAGATCGACCGCACCGACGACATGTGGTCCCTGGCCGACTATGTGGAGAAGGGCATTGAGGTGCTGGACAACGACACCGGCTTCTTCATGATGTGTGAGGGCGGCAAGATCGACTGGGCCTGCCACGCCAACGACGCCGGCTCCTCCATCCACGACACCCAGGCTCTGGCCGACGCAGTGCAGGTGGCCATCGACTTTGCCGCGGAGCACCCCGACGAGACCCTGATCCTGGTCACCGGCGACCATGAGACCGGCGGCCTGACCATCGGCTTCGCCGGCACCGACTACGACACCTACCTGGACCTGCTGGAGAACCAGAAGATCTCCTACGCCAAGTTTGACAGCGACTATGTGGCCTCCTACAAGGAGAACAAGACCCCCTTCGAGGATGTGCTCTCCGACATTGAGGAGCTCTTCGGTCTGAAGGCCCAGGGCGCCGCCGACGACAAGCTGGTGCTCACCGAGTACGAGATGGAGCAGCTGCGGGCCGCCTATGAGAAGAGCGTCAACGGCACCGCCGCCAGCCAGTACGAGCAGGAGGAGTATGTGCTCTACGGCACCTACGAGCCCCTGAGCGTCACCATCACCCACATCATCAACAACAAGTCCGGCATCTCCTTCACCTCTTACAGCCACACCGGCCTGCCCGTGGCCGTCCTGGCCGAGGGCGTGGGCGCGGAGAACTTCAGCGGCTACTACGACAACACTCAGATCTATGAGAAGATGGCCGACCTGCTGAACATCGCCTGATGGCCCTATCACTCTGAATCCTTCAACTTCCTTCTTTTCTCTACTGCCGGCCCGCTCCTGGCTCTTTCGTCAGGAGCGGGCTGCGCGGCTGTTCCCTGTACATGGAATCGAGGTGTTCTCTATGCGTATTTATCACGTCTCACCCCTTTGGCTCGTCATCCCAGACGCCATTCTTACCGCCCTGCTGTTGATCGGCTGGTTCCTGTTCTGAACTGCCGGTCCCACTGAACTACGAAATTTCACTCGAAAAAGGAGTTTATGATACATGGGAAACCGTCTGACTCCCCAGGCCCTGCGCTACCACGCCCCGGTGCTGGTGTGCCTGCTGGCCATTCTTGTTTTGATCTTCCTGCCCACCGGCTTTGAAGGTGCCCTTCTCTACCAGGAGGCGGAGCGCTGCAAGGCCGAGGTGCTGTCGGTGGACGACTCCGCCATTATTGACACCGGCCTGGTCCGCTCCGGCGAGCAGCGCTGCCAGCTGGAAATTCTGGACGGAGCTTTCGCCGGGCAGACCGTCACCGGAATCAACATGCTCAACGGATCTCTGGAGCAGGACAAGATCTTCGCTCCGGGGGATGTGGCCCAGGTGGTGGTGAGCCACGACGGGGACACCATCACCAACGTGACCATGACCGACCACTACCGCCTGGGCTGGGAGGCCCTGATGGCGGTGGGCTTCGCAGTGTTCCTGATTTTGTTTGCCGGGCGCACCGGCATCCGGGCCATCGCCTCCTTCGCCCTGACGGTGCTCACCCTATGGAAGGTGCTGGTCCCCCTGTACCTGAAGGGCTGGAACCCCATCTGGGTGGGGCTGGCCATCACCCTGTTCCTCACCCTCATCATCATCGCCCTGGTGTACGGCTTTGACCGGCGGTGCTGGGCGGCGGTGTCCGGGTCCTTCCTGGGCATCCTGGTCACCTGCGTGCTGGGCATCCTGTTCACCGACCTGTTCCAGATCCACGGGGCGGTGATGAGCAACTCGGAGAGCCTGCTGTACTCTGGCTACGCCCACCTGAACCTGACCCAGATCTTTATGGCCTCTATCTTCATCGGGGCCTCGGGCGCGGTGATGGACCTGTCCGTGGACATCACCTCCGCCATCCACGAGGTGGTGGAGAAGCGCCCCGACCTGGACTGGAAGGAGGCCGCCAAGTCCGGCGTCAACGTGGGCCGGGCCGCCATGGGCACCATGACCACCACCCTGCTGTTCGCCTACTCCGGGGGCTATATCGCCCTGCTCATGGTCTTTATGGCCCAGGGCACCCCGGTGGACCACATCCTGAACTACAAGTACGTGGCGGCGGAGATCATCCACACCGTCATCGGCTCCTTCGGCCTGGTCACTGTGGCCCCCTTCACCGCCCTGTGCGCGGGAGTGCTCCTGACCCGGAAGAAGGGGGAGCAGGAGAATGCCATGCCCCTCTCCCATGAGCCGGAACTTCAGCCGGCTGAGACCAATGAGTGATTTTACTCCCTATTCAACGGGGCCCCACAGCCGTCGGCTGTGGGGCCCTTCGTTTTCTGCAAGAAGCGTGCAGCCCGCACTTTCCCCGTGAGAAAACAATGTTCCGCATCTGTCAGCTCTTGTAATCCATCGTCGGCCCGTGGTACACTAAAACCATCCAAAATCGGGACAGGAGGTCTTCCACCATGGAACTGCATGTCGTCACCGGAGATATCACCAAACTGGACGTGGACGCCATTGTCAACGCCGCCAACACCTCTCTGCTGGGAGGCGGGGGCGTGGACGGGGCCATCCACCGGGCGGCGGGCCCGGAGCTGCTGGCCGAGTGCCGCACCCTTCACGGCTGTCAGACCGGGCAGGCCAAGGCAACGAAAGGCTACCGGCTCCCCGCCAAGTATGTGATTCACACGGTAGGCCCCGTGTGGCATGGGGGCGGACACAAGGAGGCGGAACTGCTGGCGAACTGCTATGAGAACTCTATGGCCCTGGCCCTGGAACTGGGGTGCAGGACCGTGGCCTTCCCCGCCATCAGCACGGGGGTGTACCACTACCCCCTAGAGGAGGCCACCCGCATCGCCGTCCAAACGGTCCGCCGCTTCCTGACGGAACACCCGGAGGGCCCGGCGGTCACCTTCGTCTGCTTCAATGACGCGGCCAAGGCGGCCTATGAGCGGGAGCTGGGATAAACAAAAAATGGAGGCCTTTCAGGCCTCCATTTTTCACGCCTCCAGCGCCTCCGCCGGAATTTCAAAGTCGGGGGCGGAGTTGATATCCGAACAGGTCATGGTCATCTGTACCTGGGGATACTGAATGGAAACCCCAGCGGTGGACTGGCCCATGTCCTCCAACACCTGGAGCACATGTTCCATCAGAGTGTTGCACACCTGGGTCATATCCATCTCATACCGCACCGGGTAGCAGATCTCCGGGTCAATCCACATCTCAATGGTCATGTCCCCCAGATCCTGGAGCATCCCCTGGAGGTTCTCCGTGCTCACCCCCAGCTGCTGCATGGTGCCCAGGCTGTCCAGCACGCCGCTCTCCTCCATCAGGGCGGACACCTGGCTGCCGGTGACCGTGCCGGAGAATTTCAGGACCGTCTTCCCGTCCAGCTCCTCCTCCTGCTGGAAGGTCCACTGGTCGGTGCTGGACAGGTAGGAATTCATCTCCGCCGAGGCGTTATACTGCTCCAGGAGCTCGGCGCTGGCGGTCTCCCGGAACCACTGTCCGCCCACGTCGGTGTAGGTGGTGTAGGTCTCCCCCTCCTGCTGAGCGTAGACGGTGGCGGAAAAGGAGCCCAGCTCCCCCATGTCCATGGAGGTCTCCGCCTTCAGCTTCAGGGGATCGGAAAAGCACACCATATCCATTGCCGTGGTGGTCTCCATGGCCTGGGTCTGGTCCCCCACTTGGATCTCCATGTCTATCTGGGCGGTGACAGAGGCGGACAGGCTCTCCAGCGCCTCCTGGCTGTTCTGCAGGGTCTGGTCCAGAATCTCCTCCGGGGTGGGCTCTGAGCCGCCGCACGCCGCCAGGGACAGGGAGAGTACGGCCGCCAGGATCAGTGCTCCGCTGCGCTTCCAACGCTTCATACATTTCCCATCCTTTCCGCGCCTCCCGCCGAAGCGGGGCAGATGTTCTGTTTTGTTTTCCTGTTGTCATTATACCATATCCCCGCCCGCCCGCATAGATTCAAGGGCGGAACGGGCGCGGAAATTTTTTCTTTTTCCAGGGAACCTTTTCCCTGCGCCGTCGTCTAAGCCAGCAAACGGGGAAATTCCCCTCACTGTAAAAGGAGTGTTGACGTATGAAGCGTACCCTATCTGCTCTGCTGGTCAGCAGCGCCCTGCTGTGCGCCGCAGTCCTGCCCACCATGGCGGCGGAGTCCGCCGACCCCGCGCAGACCGATTCTGCCGCAGTCCAGGAGGAGACCATGTCCGACAGCGAGCTGTACTACGGCCAGGTCCAGGAGATCGGCCGGGATGAGGCCGGAACCATCACCAGCCTGCTGCTCACCTCGGAGCGCTATGGGGAATATGTGATGAACATCTCCAGCGAGACCGTGTGGATCGACAGCGGGGAGCGCACCGCCTCCGATCCCGCCACCCTCCAGGTGGGCGAGTCCGTCTACGTGTACCACAGCCCGGTCTCCACCCGCTCCCTGCCCCCCCAGTCCCCCGCCTTCGCGGTGGTGCGCAATGTTCCTCAGGATGTGGGCGCAGCCAAGTACCTGGAGGTGGAGGCTGTCACTCAGAATGAGGACGGCAGCGCCACCATCACCACCAACAACGGCGGACTGTGGCTCACCGTGGAGGCGGACGCCTCTGTGACCACTTACGCCGGGGAAAAGGCCTCCCTGGCCGATCTCCAGGTGGGCAGCCATGTGATGGCCTGGTATGACATCGTTCTGCTGTCCTACCCCGGACAGGCGGGCACGGACCAGCTGATGCTCCTGCCCTGCGCGGCGGAGGAGCGGGACGGCGAGGCCGCCGAGACCTCCGCCCCCGCTGAGACCACCGCCCCTGCTGAGGCGCTCCAGGATGGAACTGAGCTGTCCATCGTGCTGGAGGGCGACATGGTGCTCCCGGTGACCGGCAAGGTGGAGAACGGCGCCGCCATGGTCCCCGTGGCCGCCGTGGCCCAGGCCCTGGGCTATGAGGTGACCTACACCCCCGGCGAGAACGGCGAGGCCGCCCTGGTCACCGTGGAGGACGACTCCTTCCGGGTCAATCTGAACATCGGCGATAACCTGATCCAGGGCGTCACCAAGATTGAGGGCGCGGTGGGCATGACCTCCCCCATGGACTATGGAATGGCCCCCTATATTGTGGAGCCCGGCACCACCTGGGCCCCCGCTCAGCTCTTTGAGATGCTGGGCCGGACCGTGACCGTGGACGGAGACGCTCTGTCCATCCAGTAATCAATCGCAGAATCTATACATCCAGTCAGCAAAGGCGGCCGCGCGGATGCGCGGCCGCTTCGCTTTTTGATGCACAATCTCCAAAAGGGAACGGTCCCAGGCAGCTGGGGGTTCTCGAGGGGACAGTGCCCGCCTTGAATAAAAAATAGATGCCGCGCATCTGCGCGGCACCTATTTTTAGCTCTCGATTTCTCCCGCCAGCCGGGCCCGGAGGCCGGAGTACCGGCGGGTCTGCCGGTTGTTGGCCACCATCTGGGCCACCGCACTCTCGTCCCCTACCACGATAAACAGGCTCTTGGCCCGGGTGATGGCGGTGTAGAGGATGCCCCGGGTCATGAGCATGGGAGCTCCCTCCAGGGCGGCCAGGATCACCGCCCGGTACTCGCTGCCCTGGGACTTGTGGACGGTGACGGCGAAGGCGGGCTCCAGCTCCCCCAGCATGTCCGGGGTGTACTCCACGATCTTGCCGTCGAAGTCCACCACCACGCTCTCCTTGTCCACCGACTGGATGACCCCGATGTCCCCGTTGAACATCCCCATGCCGGAGGCGGAGCCGTCCTCCTCCCGCCAGAGGATGTCGTAGTTGTTTTTCACCTGCATCACCCGGTCCCCCGCCCGGAAGATCCAGTCTCCGAAGCGGCGCTCCCCCTTCCGCTCCGAGGGGGGATTCAGGGCGGCCTGGAGGGCCTGGTTGAGCACCGTGGTGCCGGTCCCCCGGCGGCGGGTGGGGGAGAGGACCTGGATCTGGTCGGCGGGGATGCCCATGCGCTCAGGCAGCCGGCGGCGGCACAGGTCCACGATGGTCTCCACTGCCAGCTGGGGGTCCCGGCGGCGGAGGAAGAAGAAGTCGCTGTCGTTCTGTCTCAGGTTGGGCAGCTCCCCGGCGTTCACCATGTGGGCGTTGCGGACGATGGCGCTCTGGGCGGCCTGGCGGAAGATCTCGGTGAGGCGGACCATGGGCACTGTCCCGCTTCGGATCAGGTCGGAGAACAGATTGCCCGGCCCCACCGACGGCAGCTGGTCCGGGTCCCCCACCAGCACCAGCCGGCAGTCCCCCTTCAAGGCGGAGAGGAGGGCGGCCATCAGGGGCACGTCCACCATGGACACCTCGTCCACAATGACCGCGTCCACCTCCAGGGGGTCGTACTGGTCGTGGGTGAAGGCCAGCTGTCCCGTGCTGGGGTCGAAGCCGGTCTCCAGCAGCCGGTGGATGGTGGAGGCGTCGGTGGAGCACAGCTCCCCCAGGCGCTTGGCCGCCCGGCCGGTGGGGGCGGCCAGGGCGGTGTCCAGCCCCATGGCCTCAAACAGGGCCAGCACCCCCCGCAGGCAGGTGGTCTTGCCGGTACCCGGACCGCCGGTGAGGAGCATCACCTGCCGGGAGGCGGCCATCTCCACCGCCTGGCGCTGCTGGGGGGCGTAGGTGATGCGCTGCTCCCGCTGGATGCGGGCGATGATCCGGTCCAGCCCGTCGGGGGGCAGCAGCTCCGCCTGGCTCATCTCCCCGATGCGGTGGGCGATATAGGTCTCCGCCTCGTACAGGGCGGGGATGTACACGGCGTCCTGGCCGGCGATGGTCTCCCGGTCCAGTTCGCCCCGGTTGGCCAGGGCCTCCAGCCGCTCCTCCAGCAGGTCGCCGGAGGCCTCCAGCAACTGCCCGGTGGCGGCGATGAGCTTCTGGGCGGGGAGGAAGGTGTGGCCGTTGTTCCAGTTGTTGTGAGCCAGCTCAAAGAGGAGCCCGGCCTCCAGCCGCTGGGGGTCGTCCGCGGCGATGCCCAGGGAGAGGGCCAGGGCGTCCGCCTGGGAGAAGTCCACCCCGAACTCCCCCGCCGCCAGAACGTAGGGGTTGGCCCGCACCACCTCCAGGGCCACGTCCCCATAGGCCCGGTACAGGGGGCCGGACAGCTCCACGGGAAGCTGGTGCTCCGCCAGGAACTCCAGCAGGCGGCGCATGCCCATCTGCTTCCGGAAGGCGTCGCTGATGGTCCGGGCCCGCTTGGGGGAGATCCCCTTCAGGGCGGTGAGCTTCTCCGGCTCCTCCTCAATGACCCGCAGGGCATCCTCCCCGAAGTTTTCGATGAGCTGCCGGGCGGTGGCCTTGCCGATGCCCTTGATGGCCCCGGAGGCCAGGTAGTGAAAGATCTCCTTCAGCCCCTGGGGCAGGCGGCGCTCCACCACGTCGGCCCGGAACTGGGTGCCGTAGGTGGCGTGGCGCACCCACTGGCCCCGGACGGTGAGGTACTCCCCCGGGGACACCCCGGGCATGGAGCCCACCACCGTCATCTCCTCCTCCCCCGCGTCCAGGCGGAGAATCGTATAGCCGTTTTCCTCGTTCTGAAAGATGATGGAGGAGACGGTCCCCTCCAGGGTGGATTGTTCTTCTGTGAGCTGGGGCACTGCGGTCCCCTCCTTTCTTTTGTCTGTTCTCTATTTGCTGGAGATTTCGACGTCTCCCCTTTTTTAGCCTTCCCCTCGGGGGGAAGGTGGCACGGCGAAGCCGTGACGGATGAGGGGGCGATGACAGAGCGGTTTCGTTTCTTGCAGGGGGGATTTCGCCGCCTGCGGGCGGCGAGTTCCTTTGCCCATGGCGGCAAAGGAACCAAAACGCCACCGGGGACGGCTCCGGATGAGCACTTCGTGCTCATAGTCGCCTTTCCCCGGACCCCATTACGGGGGTTATCCTTTCGGTCGGGCAAAAAATTTCCGGCGCGCAAAATCTGAGTGGCTTTTATCGTTTCATTCCGGGCCACTGGGCCCTGGGTTTGCAAAAATTGCTGCTGGTGCGGTTCCACCGCCGCGCCTGGCTTGGCCGAGCTAACACATCTAGCTCAAAACACGGGATACCTCATCCGCCCCCTTCGGGGGCACCTTCCCCTAAAGGGGAAGGCTTTTGAAGCACGCCCCTATGCCTTCCCCTTTAGGGGAAGGTGCCGAGCAAAGCGAGGCGGATGAGGTCCGTAGGGGCGGCACACTGGGCCGCCTGCGGGCCGGTCTGGGACCGGCCCCTACGAAAAGAACGCATCCGCTCCGTTATTCGCCGTAGGGGCGGGTCCTCGACCCGCCCGTGCCTTCCCCTGGGGGAAGGTGCCGAGTGAAACGAGGCGGATGAGGGGAGCGCTCCCGGTTATGAGAGTAGTCCATTCAAACCGTAGGGGTGGCACACTGGGCCGCCCGCCTCCCGTGGGTTCGGATGCCTGTAGGGCGCGCCGCTCGTTTCCAAGTCGCGTTCTCTTACCGCCCCAGCCACTCCTCCAGCGCCCCTCTGGGGCAGCAGGTGACCCAGGACCACCGGAGGGCCAGGTGCAGGGCCAGCTCCCGGCCCTCCGGGGTGAGGCCCGCGTCCCAGATCACCGCCTCTCCCCGGAACAGGCCCGCCCGGCGCAGCCAGGCCAGCTGCCGGAGGGCGGCCTCCAGCGAGTCTCCGTCCCCCCTGCCGGGGATCACCGTCCAAAGATTATGTACCGAGGCCGGACGGACCAGCCAGCCCAGCAGCAGCCACAGCAGTACAGCTGCTCCCAACGCGCACAGCAGGGCCAAAATCGCCTCTGTCACAGGACCCACAGGGCACCACCTCCGGGCCATCCTATGCCCCAGCCGGGGCGCGGGTGCCGGAAGGACAGGCTGTTCGGTCAAAAGCGCCTCACTCCTCCAGGGGAGGCACGCAGTCGGACATGACCGTATTTTGCAGGTACCCGGCAAAGCGGTCATAGGTCTCCTGGGTCAGCGCCCCCGGGGCGGACATTACCACCAGGGGGTGGCCCTGGAAGCCCTTTCGGTAGGGGGGATGGACGTGGGGGAAGGGATTTTTGGCAAATCCGCACCGCTCATAGAAGTGCTGCCGCCGGATGGAGATCTCGTCCACCGGCGGGTCGATCTCCAGGATCACCGGGATTCCCTGGCCGCACAGCTCCGCCAGGGCACGGGCACCCACTCCCCCGCCCCGCAGCTCCGGGGCGATGGCAAAGTGCTCCACATACCGGAAGCCGGGCCCCTCCCAGTACAGGAGAATCCCTTGGAATCGATCTCCCTCATACAGCAGGGTGAAGCGGTACTCCGGGTGAGACAGCCGGGCAGCCTGGGCGGAGCGGGTGCGCCGCTCATGGAGGGGAAAGCTGACTTCGTACAGGGCGAAGGCAGCCTCAAATTCCGGGGCGGCGGGATCGGTCAAGCGAATGAAATCCATAGAGGGTTACTCCTTTTCTTGGGCGGGCAGTTCACTGCGGCCCAGCAGGTAGTCGGTGGTGACGCCGAAGAAATCAGCTAAAAAACACAGCGTTGTGGCGGATACATTGATCTTCCCATATTCAAACCGCTGGTAATTTCGGTCGGTCATATCCATCAAGTCCGCCATCTCTTTTTGTGTCAGGCCCTTGCTTTTCCGAAGCTCCTTTAAGCGCTGCCCGAATTTTTTTAAAATATCGTCCATTCAGTTGCTCCTTACGCCTATTGACACCACAAAATTTGTCGTGTATAATATTGACATCAGAATATGTCGTATTTAGGAAGAAGGGGTTCATATGACAGATCTCATGGGGTGGCTCTACGACCATTATATCCATCCCCAAATCGAAAACCAGCCCCAGGACGATGCCGACGAGCTGCACTTCGCCATTCTGGAGTCCGCCCTGATGGAGGCGGAAAAACAGGATTTGGAATACGTCTGCCGCTTCTACGCCGTGCAGAGGTTCCGGGCGGGGGTGAAGTTTGGGCTGGCGCTGGGGGAGGACTTGAGAGAAATATAGTTTTGCAGGGGGATTCCGCCGCCTGCGGGCGGCGGGTTCCTTTGCCCATGGCGGCAAAGGAACCAAAACGCCACCGGGGACGCGGCCGATGGACTACGGCTCCGCTCCGCTTCGCCTAGGTCCATAGGTCCGCTTTCCCCGGACCCCATTTTACGTGGGCCGCCAATTAGGCTGCCTTAGCAGTCGTCGCAAAGGCGCGGGCGGCTCAGCTGATTGGCTGCCGTTCTATTACCGCTGCCGCTGAGGATTTGGTAACCTTTCGGTTCTGCTCCTCCTGGTAGAAAGCGCGCCTTTTGGCGTGTTTGGGCTCAAGTGCGGCTCAGGGGGACGCGGGCGGCCCAGGTGTGCCGCCCCTACGGACCTCATCCGCCTCGCTTCGCTCGGCACCTGTCCCTATCCCCTCTGGCCTTCGGCCATCTCCCCTTGAAAAGGGGAGTCGGCCCCTAAAGGGGTAGGCTTACGGGCGGCCGCAAGGGCCGCCCCTACGGCGGAAAACGGACCGGGAGCGTTGGCTCGGCCAAGCCAGGCGCACCAATGGAATCGCAGCAGCGGCAATTTTTGCAAACCCAGGGCCCAGTGGCCCGGCGGGAATTTAGACCAGCCACTCAGATTTTGCGCGCCGG
>NZ_JACJJE010000038.1 GCF_016899775.1 Pseudoflavonifractor capillosus | reverse complement strand
GGGGAGAGGGCCGGGACGGCGGGCTGGGCCGGGGCGTCCATGGCGATGGGGCTGCGGTCCTGGTCGGGCATCACCCGGTTCCAGACCCGCTGAAAGACCTCCGGGTCAAAGGGCTGGAGGGAGAGCTTGGGGTCGAGCTGGCTGGTTTCCATGACAGATTACCTCCCGATGGGATGTGGATTCCCCACATTCTATGCGCATCGGGCGGGAGAGGGACCGGGGTTGCTGGCGGGGCGGTTTTATGATACACTAGACGGCAAACACGGAAAAGAGAGAGGAGCAGAAAACGAGTATGGATGAGTCTATGCCGGTGAATCTGAAGCCCCTGGAGTGCCGCTCCAACCGGCCCCACCAGTTTTCCACCGCCAACGGGATTTTTGTGACAAAAATTGAGCCCGGCCGGGCGGAGGGGTTCCTGCAGGTGACCCGGGACAGCCTGAACCCCCACGGGAAGGTCCACGGGGGCGCGCTGGCTGCCCTGGCGGACACGGTGGGCGGAAACTGCGCCTGCGCCCGGGGGCGCAGCTGCGTTACCGCCAGTCAGTCCATGGAGTTTCTCCGCCCGGCGGAGGGCCCCTATATCACCTGCGTGGCCACCCCCAAGAAGGAGGGGCACACCCTGTCGGTGATCCAGGTGGAGCTGTCCAACGCGGAGGGGAAGCTGGTGGCCACGGGGACCTTCACCTTTTTTATGATGGACCAGTGGTGAGGAGTAAATGAAGAATTTAGAATGCAGAATGCAGAATTGCGGTGTCCGGCTTTGCCGGACTTGATTGAAATGGTGCGCCTGCGGTGCACGCGGTGACTCCTATGTCATCACCCCTATCTTCCCCAAATGTGTCGTGTTTTGGGGAAAGCGCTTGACATTTCTGGGATAGCGTGGTAGGATACAAAGACATTCAGCAAAAATACAGGATAGAGGCGCGGTGCGCATGCGTACCGGGGGACAAGGCCAGGCAGCCGTCCTCCGGGAGAGGGCGGACCGCCGAAGGGCACCCTTGTCTGCCTGGACGGGGACCCTGGGCCGTTGGGAGAAGATCCCGCGGACTGTCACAGATTTGTGGAGCGCTATCCAGAGGCTTTCCCCGCCGGAGCATGCCGGAGCGGGGAGGGTGTTTGGCTTGCCATGGGCGCGTTCCGCGTTCATGGCTTTTTGTTTGCGCGAATGTGGGCCGTGCGGGCCTGGAATGAGTCAAATGGAGGGAAATGAGATATGAGAAAAATGAGAACCTGGCTGCCTCTGCTGGCGGTGCTGGTGCTGGTGGTCATGGCCATGACCACCGGGGCCTTTGCCGCGGGGGAGGAGGCGGAGGAGTTTGTCAGCCCCTTTTACGCCACCCCCTGGGCCCTGCTGCCCCCGGTGGTGGCCATTGGACTGGCTCTGATCACAAAAGAGGTGTACTCCTCCCTGTTCATCGGAATTCTGGTGGGCGGACTGCTGTACTCCGGCTTCAACTTTGAGGGGACGGTCCTCCATGTGTTTGAGGACGGCATCGTCTCCGTGCTGTCCGACTCCTACAACGTGGGCATTCTGGTGTTCCTGGTCATCCTGGGGGCCATGGTGTGCCTGATGAACAAGGCGGGGGGCTCCGCCGCCTTCGGCCGCTGGGCGGCGAAGAACATCAAAAGCCGGGTGGGGGCCCAGATGGCCGCCATCGTGCTGGGCGTGCTGATCTTTATTGACGACTACTTCAACTGCCTCACCGTGGGTTCCGTGATGCGGCCCATTACCGACAAGCACCGGGTCTCCCGGGTGAAGCTGGCCTATGTGATCGACGCCACCGCCGCCCCGGTGTGCATCATCGCCCCCATCAGCTCCTGGGCGGCCGCCGTGTCCAGCTATGTGCCCGACGGCCAGGGACTGGCGGTGTTCATCCGGGCCATCCCCTATAACTTCTATGCCCTGTTCACCATCGCCATGATGATCGCCATGGTGCTGATGAAGGTGGAGTTCGGCCCCATGCTGAAGTTTGAGCGCAACGCCATCAAGACCGGAGATCTGTTCTCCGGTTCCAACCCCTACGCCGGCCTCATGGAGGACGATCCGGACGACACCAAGGGTGCGGTGGCCGACCTGGTGCTGCCCATCGTGGTGCTGATCGTGGCCTGTGTCACCGGCATGCTCTACTCCGGCTCCTTCTTTGACGCCGCCAGCGAGAACTACCTGAACATCCCCGGGGCCTTCTCCAGCTCGGACGCCTCCATCGGCCTGATGCTGGGCTCCTCTTTCGGGCTGCTGTTCGCCCTGATTTTCTACTGGGTGCGGAAGGCCATGACCTTCAAGCAGATGATGGAGTGCATCCCCGAGGGCTTCAAGGCCATGGTGCCCGCCATCATGATCCTCACCTTTGCCTGGTCCCTGAAGGCCATGACCGACTCCCTGGGGGCCACCCCCTTTGTGGAGTATTTTGTGAACACCTATGCCCGGAGCGTGCAGTTCTTCCTGCCCGCCATCGTGTTCGCCATCGGGTGCCTGCTGGCCTTTGCCACCGGCACCTCCTGGGGCACCTTCGGCATCCTGATTCCCATTACCATGGCCATCTTCCCCCTGGACAACCCCCTGGGCATCATCTGCATCTCCGCCAGCATGGCGGGCGCCGTGTGCGGGGACCACTGCTCCCCCATCTCCGACACCACCATCATGGCCTCGGCGGGGGCCCAGTGCGACCATGTGAACCACGTGTCCACCCAGCTCCCCTATGCCATTGTGTGCGCCGCCATCGCCTTTGTGTCCTATGTGGTGGCCGGCCTGCTGGTCCACTTCGGCGCGCCGGGCATCCTGGCCCTGCCCTTTGGGCTGGTGCTGCTACTGGGCTTCCTGGTTGTCATGAAGCGCATGGGCGACGACGTGACTAAATAAATAACGCACAGACATTAGGTACGCAGAATGTGCCGCGGAACCGCTGAGGTTCCGCGGCACGTTTTTATTTTCGCGGGCTCGTCGGGAACCGGAGGGGAGGGACTGTCGTTTGCCCCAAATAAGAGGTATTCAGGTCGGTTTCGTTGCAGGGGCTTTTGGGAGTTTGATATGATACGTTCGATCCAAAGCGGGGAGGAAACGGGCGGAGGAAAAGACGATGAGAATTGCCGTATGCGAAAATAGCCCGGAGTCCGCCGAGCGGCTGCGGGGCTGGATTCAGCAGTTTTGCGTCCTGTATCAGGTGCCGGCGGTTCTTGAGTGTTTTTCCTCGCCAGACGGCTTCGCGGAGGAGCCGGAGCCCTTCGACATCGTCTACATGGGCTTCGGGGGCAGCTCCGGCTTTTCACAGGCGCGGCAGCTGCGGGACCGGGACCGGGCGTGCCGCATCATTCTGGTGGACGACACCCCGGAATTTGCCATCCGGGGGATGCGCCTGCACTGCGTGGACTTTATCCTGCGGCCGGTGCAGTTCCGAAACGTGGTCCGGAGCATGGGCCTGGCCCTGGGGAGGCGGATGGGATGAGCTGGATTCAGACCAGACGGAGGGCCCAGGAGGCCCCCGCCGGGCGCTCCATGGAGGACACCCTGCGCAGGCAGATGGCCTGGGCGGCGGGCACCGAGCAGTTTCAGCACCGGGACCCCCTCTATCACGTCACCGAGAGCTTTCAGCAGACCTTTGACGCCATCGGCCGCCGCCACGCCCAAGAGCTGGCCGGAGGGCGGACGGAGGAGGGGGCGGATCAGACCTCCGGCGAAAACCAGATGCCGGATCAGACCTCAGCCCGCTCCTTCTATGAGCGCTCCCGGCCGGAGGACCAGGACATGGTCCGGCGCTTCTCTGAGACCGCCTTTCAGCGGGGCACCCTCTCCGGCGCGGTGCTGGAGGGGACGGGGCAGATGATGCTCTTCTCCTGCCTGAAAAAGACGGTGGGCCAGTCCCAGCCGGACAAGTGGCAGCAGCGCAAGCTCTTTGAGAAGGCGTCCCCCATGCGCAACGTCCCCGGACACAGCCCGGACAAGGTGGTGTTCAACCGGGGCTTCACCCACAGCGCCGTGGGCCTGGTGGTGGACACCCTGCGGGACGCCCGCCGGACGGTGGAGGACATGCAGGACCTGGCCCTGGGCCGAAGCGAGATGGGACAGGACGGGGCGGATACCCTGCGCACCATGTACCCCTTTTTGGACGACAGCCGGGAGCAGGAGCTGCTGGAGCAGTACCGGCGGCAGCTGCGGGAGGCGGGAGACGGCCGGGAGAAGGCCGCCCTCCAGAACGCGGCCGCCCGGATGGAGGCCCTGATTGCAAAAAAGGCCCAGATGAAGCAGGAGTTTATCAACAAGCTGCGCTTCCTGTCCGACCGGGCGACAGAGGCCCTGGCCGCCTTTACGGAGCCCGGCTTTGCCGGAGCCCTGGACCAGGCCCTGCGGGAGGCGGTGGGGGCGGAGGAGCCGCCCCCGGAGGACGGGGAAGGAGGGGCCGATGGAGCAGCAGAGCCAGGCGCGGGAGCGCCAGAGGGAACAGCCTCAGGACCGGAGGGCGGAGGAGAACCGCCGGACTCCGGAGCGGGAGCGGCTGAGTGACGCCGGGCTGGCCGCCCGGGCGGTGCTGGCGGGGGAGTCCCTGCTGGACCTGCCTCCCTCCAAACTGGAGGAGCTGGCCGGCTGGGTGGGCAACCAGGGAATGGCGGAGCTGCTGGAGCTCCAGGCGGGGCCGGCGGAGGAGACCTCCTTCCGCATGCCCGAGGGGGAGCCGGAGACGGAGCCCTTCCCGGTGCCGGAGAGCCCCGTCCCTCTGCTGGATGCCCCCCGGGGGCTGACGGCACAGGAGAGCCCGGGACCGGCCTTTGATCCGGCCAACTTACAGGGATAGGGGGCGGACTGCCGTGAAGGAATTTGATCTGCCTCCGGACGGGGCGGAGGAGCTGCGGGCTCTGCTGGAGCGCAGCGGGGCGGCCTTCCAGCGGGAGGGGAACCGGTTCCGGCTCCGCTTTGCCAGCCGGGGCTGCCGGTGGCAGACGGTGTGCGACTGCCGGGGAAGCCTGGTGCTGGTCTACGGCATCCACCCCGCCCGGGTGACCCGGCGGGAGCGGGCGCTGGAGCTGTGCTCCGAACTGAACAGCCGGGTGGTCCGGGGGAGCTTTTTCCTCCAGGAGGAGCGGATCGTGTTCCGCACCAGCGCCCGGCTCACCGAGCGCTTTGAGGCGCGGGAGCGCATCGCCGCCGCGCTGGAATATAACGCCGCCGTCCTCTCCTCCCAGTGGGAGCGGATCGCGGCCGGGGCCCAGGGCCTCGTCTTACCAAGGAATCCAAACACGGCCGGGCCTGCTTGAAGCTTCGCGGGGCCCCGGCGGACGGCTCTCCCCTCCATCCGGAGGGAGCGGGAGAGGCGCCGCCCCTCCGCGGAGGTTGAAGCGGACTCTGGTCTGCGGTTTCGGAGATATATATCAGCAAGCAACATTTTATCATAGAAAGGAGGGGCGCTTCACGTCCGGTCCCCAGCCGATACGCGAGGCGTGAAGCAAAGACATGGCAGAGTATTTATCCCCGGGTGTTTACGTGGAGGAGTATGATTCCGGCGCAACACCCATGCAGGGCGTGAGTACCAGCACCGCCGGCTTCGTCGGCCTGGCGGAGCGGGGGCCGGTCATCGGACAGCCCCAGCTGGTCACCAGCTTTGCCGACTACAAGCGGATGTACGGAGGCTATCTCAGCCAGGCCGCCTACGGCAGCAACCGCTTCCTGCCCTATGCGGTGGAACAGTTCTTCGCCAACGGCGGCGCCCGGGCCTACATCATGCGGGCGGTGCCCGGCGACGCCAAGGCGGGCAGCCGCACCGCCGGCGTGCTGAAGCTCACCGCCGCCAACCCCGGCGCCTGGGCGGAGGATCTGCGGGTGGTGGTCACCCCCGCCTCCAAGGCCAAGACCCAGGTCCTGGCGGTGAACGGGGCCGACCTGACCCTGAAGAACGCCGACGGCTTCAACCCCGGCGACGTGGTGGAGCTCTTTGACGGCAAGACCGCCGCCCACGCCACGGTAAAGAGCGTGCTGGACAAGGTGGTCACCCTGGACGCCCCCTGCACCCTGGATGTGGCCGACACCAAGGTGGGCACCGCCAAGTACATCAAGACCTGCGAGATCACCCTCACCGCCCGCCTGGGCGAGACGGTGGAGACCTTTGAGAACCTGTCCCTGAAGCCCGACGCCCTGAACAACGTGTGCGTCAAGACCGCCAAGTCCGATCTCATCTGCGTGGAGGTGACGGCGGCCAAGGCCCCCGCCGCCCCCGCCCCCAAGGAGAAGGACAAGGACGGCAAGGAGATCCCCGCGCCCGCCCCCAAGGCCGCCTCCATCGTGCCCTATGAGCTGTGCGGCGGCTCCGGCAGCGAGCTGGTCCTCACCCTCCAGGGCGGCAGCAACGGCTCTGTCCTCACCGTCACCCCCGACGCCTTCCTGGGCAAGGACGACGGCCCGGGCAAGCGCACTGGCCTGCAGGCCTTCCAGGAGAACGGCAATGTCTCCATCATGGCCATCCCCGGCGTCACCGCCCCCGAGGTCCAGGCGTCCCTCATCGCCTTCTGTGAGAACAAGAAGAGCTGCTTCGCCATTCTGGACGTGCCCATGGAGCTGAAGAAGACCAACGATGTGGCCAACTTCCGGGATATGTACGACTCCACCTACGCGGCCATGTACCACCCCTGGCTGGAGATGTACGACGCCGGCGCCAAGCGGTCCGCCTACTTCCCGCCCTCCGGCGCCATGGCCGGCATCTACGCCCGCACCGACATTGAGCGGGGCGTGCACAAGGCCCCCGCCAACGAGGTGGTCCGGGGCTGCACCGGCCTGTCCTGCGCCTATAACGAGGGGGAGCAGGATATCCTCAACCCCATCGGCGTCAACCTGATCCGGTCCTTCACCGGCCGGGGCATCCGGGTGTGGGGCGCCCGCACCATCAGCTCCAACGGCCTGTGGAAGTACCTGAACGTCCGCCGCCTGTTCATCTATGTGGAGGAGTCCATCAAGGCCAACACCAACTGGGTGGTCTTTGAGCCCAACTCCACCACCCTGTGGAACCGGGTGACCCGCACCATCGAGACCTTCCTGGCCACCTGCTGGCGGGACGGCGCCCTGGCGGGCTCCACCCCCTCTGAGGCCTTCTTTGTGGAGTGCGGACCCACTACCATGACTCAGGACGACATTGACAACGGCCGCCTGATCTGCCAGATCGGCATCGCCCCCGTCAAACCCGCCGAGTTTGTCATCTTCCGCATCACCCAGAAGACCGCCTCGGAATGATCCCGCGCCTCCCAGACTGATACAGAAAGGACGAAGATAAATCATGGCTATCAATTACCCTTATAGAGTATTTCGGTACCAGGTGGAGATCGATGGGATCAGCCGTGCGGGCTTCTCGGAAGTGTCCGGCATGAGCTCCTCCACCGACGCCGTGGAGTACCGTGAAGGCGACGACCTGCGCAACACCCCCCGGAAGCTGGCGGGGCTGACCAAGTTCGGCAATGTGACCCTGCGCTGGGGCGTGTCCGACGACAGCGACTTCCTGGACTGGGTCTACTCGGTGGCCCCCACCAATACCGCGCCTCCCACCGGCATGGTCCGCCACAACGTGACCATCACCCTCATCGACGACGCGGGCAACCCGGGTCCCTCCTGGAACCTGATCAACGCCTGGCCTGTGGGCTACACCGTGCCCGACCTGAACGGCATGGGCGGCGAGGTGGCCATCCAGTCCCTGGAGCTGTGCCACGAGGGTCTGGAGCACACCCCCGGCGCTGTGGCCGGCGAGCCCTCGACCATCTGATTCTGATGCCTCTCTCACAGCCCACAGGCGGTCACGCCTGTGGGCTGCGGGGAATTACCGCCTGCGCATAGGAGGACATTATGCAGACCGAATTTGAATTTGAGCTGCCCAAGGGCTATGTGGACCAGAATGGAGATCTGCACAAGCGGGGCACCATGCGCCTGGCCACGGCGGCGGACGAGATCCTGCCCCTGCGGGACCCCAGGGTCCAGCAGAACTCGGGCTATCTCACCATCATCCTGCTCTCCCGTGTGATCACCAAGCTGGGCACCCTGAGCACGGTGAATACCCGGGTGATCGAAAACCTGTTCACCATGGACCTGGCCTACCTCCAGGACATGTATCAGCGCATCAACATGTCCGAGATGCCCCACTACCAGATCACCTGCCCCCACTGCAATCAGCAGTTTGAGGTGCCGCTGGATTTTTTGCTGGGCTAGAGTGGGCTTCGGAGGAGAACGAGGGGCTTCCCATCCGGCGGCTTCCGCCGCCGGAGCCGGATGAGGCGGTCCGCTTTCCGTGGCAGGGCATCCCGCGCCGGCCGGAGACCCCCCTGTCCCCCAAGCACACCCGGGGGGTGTCGCTCTACCCCCAGGAGCGCCTGTACCAGGAGATGGCGTTTCTGGCCTACTACCTCCACTGGTCCAACGAGGACCTGATGGAGCTGGACCACTGGGAGCGGCGTCGCTGGTGCCGGGAGGTATCAGCCATCAACAAAAAGCTCAGCGGCGACAGCCGGAAGAGCATCGAGTTTCGCTGAGACGGGAGGTGAGCAGCTGATATGCCAGAACAAGGGACCCAGGACCTGCGCCGGCCGGACCCGCTGACGGCCTTCCGGTTCCTCATCCGCGTGGGGGACAGCCAGCAGATTTCCGCCGCCTTCAGCCGCTTCTCCGGCGTGCGCATGGAGGTGGAGACCATTCAGACCCGGGACGGCGACGACAACCGGGGGGTCAAGGAGTACACCCCGGTGTTTACCAGCTACGCCCCGGTGACCCTGAGCAAGGGCGTGGTGGGGGACAACGAGTTTTTGGACTGGCTGCTCTCCGCCGGGGCCAGCGCCTACACGGGGCCCACCGGCTCCGACCTGCGGCGGACCGTCCAGGTGATCGCCCTGGACCAGAAGGGAGAGCCGGCGGTGGGCTGGATTCTCCAGGGGGCCATGCCCATCGGCTATGAGCTGGACCCCATGGACAGCAGCCGCAGCGAGGTGCTCACCGAGAGCATCACCTTCGCCATCACCGGCTTGGAGCGGACAACGGAGATTTGAACAGTGCTGCGGGGGCTGAGCCCCCGGATTGATCCATGGAGGGAGGGACCGGCGTGGCACTTTCCGGCGCCTATTTTGATGTAATGCTGATCGGGACGGGGGCCGTCCTGTCCGGCGGGTTTCTGTCGGTCTCCGGCCTGGATATGGAGGTGGACTACGAGGTCTACACGGAGGGCGGGAGCAATTACCCTCGCTTCTTCTTTAAAAACACCAAGCCCCAGACTCTGGTACTGGAGCAGGGTGTGGTCACCACGGTGGACAGCGTCTCCCTGCTGATGGCCATGGTGAACCAGGGGATGTCCATCCCTCTGGCGGGGACCATCATCCTCCGGGACAGCTTCGGCGAAGCCCAGCGGGAGTGGTCCGTAGTGGGGGCGCATCTGCAGAAGTATGTGGGCCCCCAGCTGAACAGCAACCAGGCCAGCGTGGCCGTCAGCCGCATTGAGCTGATCCACAACGGGTGCTACTGATGGAATCCATTGCAGTGACAAAGCCCGGCATGGGCGTGCTCTCCCAGGAGCGTCTTTTGCTGTCCCCCTTCGGCGCGCTGGCGCAGGCCTTTTCCCAGGAGATCCTGGACCGGGCCCGGAAGGAGGAGGGGCGCTGGTCCTATGTGCCCCTGGACCTGCTGGAGGAGGGGGAGGAATCCCAAACCGCCCCGGCGGTCCCGCCGGTGATCCAGGTGGACCTGCACCTGGTGCTGGAGGCCCTCCGCCGGGAGAAGGGGGAGAGCGAGCAGCGCAGGGCCACCGAGCGCATTGTGGAGCGCATCCTCCAGATCCGGGAGGTGCGGGACAGACCGGCGGCCCAGTCCCCGGCCCGCCCGCGCCTGGAGGAGAGGACGCCCGCCTCCCCAATGGGCGTTCTGCGCCAGAATATCTCACAGACCCTGGTGCAGGAGAACCGCTTCGGCCCCTTCCTTTTGGCGGAAGCAGCGGCAAAGGGCAGAGAAGCGTCCAAGATCCCGTCGGCTCCGGGGACTCTGGGGCGGCAGGCGGAGGCGCTTGCGCAGGTTTTTCAGGATCTGCGGGAGGGCGTGGGACCGGCCGCTGCGGAAACCGGCCGCATGAACGCAGTGGAGGGGGAGGCCCGCACCCGCCTGCCCCGGGCAGCCTCGGTGTCTCGGATCATGCCCCGGGAGGAGCTGACCCACCGGGAGGAGGCCGGGGAGGATGGAGCGGCGCCTTCGATGGCTCAGGCTCCGGCTCTGGAGCGGACGGCCCGTCAGGCGGCGGAGCAGCTCCAGGAGCAGGTGCGCCGGCGTGTGGAGCAGACCCTGGAGCGGGAGACCCGCCGCATCCCGGACCATGCCATGGAGCGCCGAACCGGCCGCTTTGCGGACCGGACGCCGGAGCGCACCCAGCCGGAGCCGGATGTGCAGGCGGGTTCGGGGAAGCAGGCCGTTCCTTCGACCCCAGAAGTCCGGCAGCAGGGCAGAACGAGCGGGGACGTCCGCCGCCCGCGGGAAGAAAAGACGTCCGGGCGCACAGCCCCGGCCCAGGGACATGGACAGCCGGTGGAGCCGGAGCTCCTTTGGGCGGAGAAAACTGAGGAGACTGGGGAGGCAGGGGCGCGGCACAGCGCTGCGGCTCCGGGGCCGTCCGGACGGAGACAGGGCCGAAGCCCCTCCGGCCGGGGAAATCAGGAGCCGCCGGCACAGCCGGAGCGGCAGAGGGGAGAGTTCTCCGCCGCCGCGGAAAATCCGGCGCAGGGGCCGGAGCCCCCTAGATCCGGGCAGAGCCGCCTTCCGGCGGAAGCTGCCGCGTCCGCAAAAGAGACCGGCGCTCCGGCGGCCCAGCCTCAGACAGGCGGGACGGGAGCGGCGGGGCTGTCCCCGGAGAACGCCGCCGGCGTGACGGCGCCCATCTCCACCACGGCGCGGGACCCGCGGGTGGGCGGCCCTGGACTGGAGGCGGCGCTGAATATGCGCCGGGACAGCCGGCCGGACCGCACGGGAGCCGAGGCGGGAACCGAGCTGCCGGTACCCGGGGCGGAGCTGACCTATTGGAAGGAACCGGCCGGGGAGGCGGACCGCCTCCCCCAGGAATACCCCCAAAGCGCCGGGATGGATCTGCCCCATGGGACAGAGATCCGGGAGGCGGCGGGAGACCGCACGCCCAAGCAGAACGGGCCCACAGCCCGGAGCAAGGCCCCGGAGGGGGGCGCACTTGGTCCGGCACACCGGGCCGGGGCGGAGGCCGGTCCTCAGCAGGAGACCGTGCGGGGAAAGACAGCCGGTCCCGGGGCCGCGCCCGACCTGTCCGCCGGACAGACGGACGGATTCCAGAGGCCCACGGAGCAGCGGAGCATGCGCCGGGAGGGCGCGCCCGTCCCCCGGGAGGGGGGCGCGGACCAAATCTCCGGAGCGGGGGCGCCCGCCTTGGGGAGCGCCCCGGGCCTGACGTCCGCCCAGGACATCCGTGTCCTGGCCGAGGGGCTGACTGCGCCCGGTCCGCTGGCGGCAGCGGCCGACTTAGGCGGTGGGGAGACGTCCGGCAGGGAGCTGGATGTTCCGCCGCCCGGCACAGAGCTGACATTCCGGGAGGAGGGCCCCCAGAGCGGAGCGGACGGCGGCATGCTGCCGCCGGAGAGAGAGACGGCCGGAACACTCCCGATCCGGGGAGAGACGCCCCGCCAAGGGGCGGACAGCGCCCAAAAGGGAGCGGCCCGAACCCCGCGGGAGCCGGGAGCTTCCCTGGAACAGAGCGCCTTCCGCCCGGAGCGCGGAGCGCGGGCCCGGACAGAGGGCCCGGGAGCCGCTTGGGAGATCCGAACCGCCCCCCTGGGCCGCACGGCGCCCGGCCAGGGGCATCCGGTCCAGGAGGAGGGCACGGCCCAGAGCTGGAGCCCCCTGCCCGGCGTGGAGCTGACCCACCGCCCCGGGGAACCGGGCGGCGGGGAGATGGCCGGCAGGCCGGATGGCAGAACACAGGCGGGCCGCCGCCCAGGAGACGGGGCGGCGCCCCAAACGGGAGCAGACCGTGGAGCCGCGGCGCCGCAGGGGACGGAAAAAACCGGCCCGGCGGAGCGCGCACGGCCTGACCGGGCGGAGGGGCAGAGCTCGAAAGGAGCCCCTGGAATCCGCGAGTCTCTCCAGGGCCGAAAGGACGGCCCGGCGGAAGCAGTCCGGCAGCGGGCAGAGCCCGCCGGGGAGCAGAGCACAAGGCGGACCGCCCCCCGCCAGACGGGAGGCGGCCCCGCCGGCGCAGAGACAGAGCGGGGCGGAGCGCCCCGCACCCACAGGACAGGACCGGGCGGCCTCCTCCGGACGGCGCGGGAAATCCGCACGCTGGGACCGGTGGCGGGCATGCCTGGGGAACCGGGCTGGAGCGGGTCCGGGGAGGCGTGGACGGCGGAAGCCGGTGGAGCGCTTTCCCTGGCCTTTCTGAACCAGGAGGGAGCGGAGAGCGGAATGGCCGCCGCCTCTCAGGGGGAGGAGCCGGAGCAGCCCCGGCGGCTGGCCGGAGCGCGCACCGGAGCGCCCTTGGGGCTGGAGACCGCCGCCCGGGACATCCGGGTGGGCGGAGCGCTGGAACAGGGCCCCGGTCCGGCGGAGCTGACGCCCGGAGAGGCCGCGGGAGGTCCCGCCCTGGCGGGCGGCCCGCTGGATCTGTACCAAATCCCAGCGGCCCCGGCTGGGACCCATATGGTTTCTGGCCGCCCGGCCCGGGAGGCCGGGGGCCGGAGCGGACCGGCGCCCCAGGCGGGCACAGGCGTTCCGGAGAGCGGGAGGGGAAAACGGCCCCTGACGGCCCGCCTGTCCCAGCACACCGGGGCCCGGAGCGCAGCCCGCCCCGCGGCGGCGCTGGAGCCGCTGGAGCTGTCCTATGGGCCGGTTCCGGCTGGGGCGGCCCCGCCCGATCCGGCGCAGACAGCCGGGGAGAGCGGCTCTCCGGCGGAGTCGGCGTATGTCAAGAGCCTTCCCGACTGGGCCAGGAGGTTCCTGCGGGAGGGGGCGGCCCAGAGCGTCCAGAGTATGGGGACCGCGCGGAACATTGCCTCCCTGCCTTCCCAGGGGGAGGGGAACGCCGTCCAGTGGACGGCTCCCAACTACCGGCCCCCGGCGGCGCCCATGACCTACCGGGAGAAGCCGGGCCGGGAGGAGCGGCAGGCCGGGCAGCAGGCCCCGCGCATCAGCGAGGCGGAGCTGCAGCGCACCGCCGACCGGGTCTACCGCATGATTGAGGACCGCATCCGCCGGGAGCGGCGGAGGCTGGGCCTGTAACCGGAAGAAAACGCAGACGTTGGAAGAGAGGAGGGGTGTCCGTGTATCTCGGCGTGCCGAATCCCAATATCCTGGTGCCGCTGGAAAAAATGACGATTTCCGCGGAGATCGACGGAAAAAAAGAGACCATCGAGGTGCTTTACAATCCGGAGAGCTACTCCCAGAGCCGGGAGGTGCGCTATGCCCAGTCCCAGGGAATCGCCACCAACACCCCCCTTGTCCAGTACACCGGCGGGGGATCGGAGATCCTCCAGTTCAAACTGTTCTTTGACAGCATGTCCGCGGGCAGCGAGGTGGGCGGCGGCACGGTTCAGAAACTGAGCTTTGCGGGGAACAGCCTCCTGCCCTCCCTGACCAAATCCATCGACGTGCGAACCTACACCAACAAGGTGTATCGGCTGATGGAAATTGACGCGGACAAGCATGTGCCGCCCCTGCTGAAGCTGAAGTGGTCCTCCCTCCAGTTCACCGGCCACCTGATCCGCTGCAGCATCCAGTTTGTCCGGTTCAGCGAACAGGGGATGCCCCTGCGGGCCTGGATGGACTGTACGTTTCAGGAGTATATCGCCCCGGACAAGGTGGGGGTGACCCGCCCTCTGGAGTCGCCGGACACCACCAAATACCGGACGGTGCACCAGGGGGACTCCCTGTGGGCCCTGTCCGCCAAGGAGTACGGACAGCCGGAGCAGTGGCGGGCCATCGCGGACGCCAACCGCCTGTCCAACCCGCGGCAGCTCCGCTCGGGGGAGCGGCTGGTTCTGCCGGCCCTGAAAAAGGAGCCGTGAGGCGCCGCGTCTGCAAGAGAGGAGGTGGGGCGGATGGATACCGGATCTTATAAGTTCAAGACACTGTGTCAGAAGTACGAGGACTTCCGCGGCCCCGCCTTTGACATCACGGTGGACGGAACAAAGCTGGAGAGCTTCCGCATCCCGCTTACGGTGGATGTGGAGCAGTGCGCCGACGGCTCGGCGGGAGGATGCCATTTTCAGATCGAAAACCTCTATGACTACGAGCAGTCCGAGTGGCTGAACAACCTGGCAAAGACGCTGGACGTGGGGGCGGAGCTGAAGGTAGAGGGGGGCTACGTCAAGAAAAAACTCCTCTTTTACGGCTATGTGGACGAGGTGTCCGTCCGGTACAGCGGTTCCGCGCCGCCCAGCATCTCCGTGTCCGGGGTGGACGGCCTGTGCTATCTGATGAGCTGCAGAGAGCCCATTTACGGGGGAAAGCTGGAGCCCAAAAAGGTGGTGACGGGCATTCTGGAGAAGGCAAAATCCGCCGGCTTCGCCACCAGCATCACCGTCGGGAGCCTTCCGGACTTTGATTCCTTGGACGTGAAGGAGAAGATCGATGATTTCAAGTACCTGCGCCTTCTGGCGGACCGCTACTGCATGAACCTGATGGCCCTGAACGGGGAGCTGATCTTCGACGAGCTGCTGAGCAACACCAAGTCCCTGATTCAGCTGACGGTGGGCTCCGGCCTGCTGGAATTCCAGAAGCGGGTCTCCCTTCAGAATCAGGTGGGAGAGGTGGAGATCCGGGGCACAGATGTGAACAACGAGCAGATCAAAGGGACGGCCAGCACCGTCAGCATCAGGGGGACCGGTAAGACGGCCGCCCAGGCGGCGCCCAAGTTCAAAAAGACCTTGCTCCGGGAGGAAAACGCATACGTCCGGACGGTGGATGAGTGCAAGAAGGTGGCCCAGGCCAAGCTGGACCGGCTGGCCCTGAACTATGTGTCGGGGAGCGGGCTGTGCCTGGGGCTGCCGGAGCTGATTCCCGGGCGGTTCATCACCATTGAGGGGCTGGACGGGGACACCGTGGGGGACTATTTCATCACCAAGGTCCGCCACCAGTTTGGCTCCGGCGGCTATCTGACCCAGTTTGAAGTGAAGGGAGCGAAGGACTGACGTGAGCATTGCGGAGGAATTTCAGGCTGCGCTGAACTCGGCGGGCTACTCTCTGGAGCGGCAGATGGAGCGCGTGGGGCTGACCCTGGCCGTGGTCACGAATGTCAGCGATCCGGATAAGCTCAACCGGGTCAAATGCGTCCCGGTGGAAAACGATCAGGACGAGGAGACCGACTGGTGCTATGTGATGGCCCCCATGGGCGGGAAGGAGTGCGGGCAGTTCTTCTTCCCCAACGTGAACGACCTGGTGGTGCTGGGATACCTGAACGGAGATCCCCACCGGCCCATGGTGCTGGGGGCCTATTGGAACACCAAGGTCAAGCCCCCCTATGTGATTCAGGATGGGAAGGTCTATGATTTCACCATCAAGATGCCCAGCGGCACCGAGCTGCACCTGTACGACGAGCCCGGCAAGCAGAAGGTGACCCTCACCATGCCCTCGGGGACCACCCTGACCATGGACGACGAGGGGAAGAAAATCGCCCTCCAGGACAAGGGGGGAGAGAACGCCCTGACCATGGACCTGCAGGGGGGAAATGTGGAGCTGAAGGCCAAGACCAAGCTCACCCTGTCGGCAGGGACGGGGGCCTCCATGGTATTGGAGGCGTCCGGAAACGTGACGGAGAAGGCCAATGTGAAGGTGGCCGTGCAGGCGGCGACGATTGAGGAGAAGGCCAGCGCCCAGATGACCATTCAGGGCGGCATGGTGAGCATCAACTGACACAGAGACACTGGAAAGGAGGGGAGACGGTGAACGGAAAGGAGTTTTTGGGCCGGGGTCTGAAATTCCCGCTGCAGGTGGACCCCAAGACGGGAAAGATCGCCATGGCGGACCAGGAGGAGGATATCCGGGAGGCCATCGGCATCATCCTGCGCACTGGCCAGGGCGAGCGGGTCATGCGCCCGGAGTTTGGCGCCAACACCATGGACTACGCCTTTGCGCCCCTCTCCAGCTCCATGACCAACTCCATCGCCCAGGAGGTGCGGCTGATTCTGCTGGAGCAGGAGCCCCGCATCCGGGACGTGGAGGTCCGGTGCGACCAGCTGGACCAGCAGGACGGCTCTGTGGTCATCCAGGTGAGCTATACGGTGCGCAGCACCAATAACCGGTACAACCACGTCTATCCCTTCTATGTGACGGAGGGTTCGGAAGGGGGCGGCGCAGAGTGAAACAGCCAGTATTGGACCCCAGGGACCGAAAGGCGATTATGGCCCAGGTGGCCGCCCACGCCCGCTCCTACACCCCGGAGTGGCGGTATGAGGGGGCGGAGGACGACCCCGGCTCCGCCCTGGCGGAGCTGTTTGGGGACCTCTTCTATCAGACGGTGGACCGGATGAACTCGGTGCCCGGGAAGCTGCACACCGAGTTTCTCAACCTCACCGGCTTTCAGATGCCAGACCCGGTGCCCGCCGCCGGCCTGCTCCAGTTCACCGCCCACGACACGGTGGAGGAACCGGTGCCCGTCCCGGAGGGGACCCAGGTGTTCACCCCCGATGAGGAGGGGGAGAACGTGGTCTATGAGACGGTGCGGAGCATCCAGTCCACCCCGGCCCGGCTCACCGGCCTCTTCTATGTGGACGCCCGGGCGGAGGTGATCCAGCGGCTGGACCTGGACCGGCCCCAGCCCTTCTTCACCCCCGTCCAGGGGGAGAATCTCCAGCGCCACCGGTTTACCGTCAGCCAGAGCGACGTGCTCTCCCTGTCCGGTCCCTTCCAGGTGGAGGCGGAGCTGCGCCTGGAGGGGGGGCTGCCGGGGGCGGAGACCGCCCAGCGGCTCTCCGACCCGGCGCTGGCCCGCTGGACCTTCCATTCCGGCGGCGCCGAGGTCCCCTTCTCCCGGGTGCGGGCGGAGGGGGACGCCGTGGTGCTGGAGTATGACGGCACGGAGGCCCTGGAGGCCGACGGAGCGGGCAATTTCTCCCTCTCCTGCTGGGGACAGCTGGGGGCGGGCGCCCTGGTGCTGGACGGCGTGGGGCTGCGCAGCCGGCCCGCCGGGCGGGTGGCGGTGGATTCCGCCGCCAACGGGGACATTCCGCTGGATCTGGAGGCCGGGGGCTACTGCTTCGGGCGGCGGCCCGCCGCCTACGGCCTGTGCTACTTCCGCTCCGACCAGGTGTTCCGGAAGCGGGGGAGCCGGGTGAACCTGCACCTGGAGATTGCCCCCGTGGTTACCGACCTGACGGAGGAGGGGCCCCGGTACCAGTTCAATCAGTACATCATCGACAAGCGGGACGCGGTGGCCATCGTCCCTGACGACGTATATGTGGACCAGGTGGCCTGGGAGTATTTCAACGGCCTGGGCTGGCGGCCCCTCACCGTGTCCGGAAACCGGAACCCCTTCTCCTGCAAGAATGAGGGGGAGCTGGAGGTGGTGTTCGACGTGCCCGGGGACCTGTCGCCCGCGGAGGTCAACGCCCAGATGGGCTACTACATCCGGGCCAGAGTGGTCCATGTGGTCAATGAGTTCTCCATGACGCCCCGGTGGGTGGTTCCCCTCCTGAAGGGGGCGGAGTGCAGCTGGAGCTACCGGGATTATGTTCCGGCGGACCGGTATGTCTCAGAGAACAACGGGGACACGGCGGTGCTGGAGGAGGCCGCCCAGGTGGGGCGGCTGGCCTTCCCGGCCCTGGTGGGGCTGGAGGAGCACCCCAGAGCTATGTATTTCTGCTTTGACCGCTCCCCCCACGCCATGCCCCTGTCCATCCTTTTTGACGTGGCCGGCCGGGTGAGGCTGGAGGACAAGGTCCGCTTTGAGGCCTGGACCGGGCAGCGGTTTGAGCCGGTGCGCACGGTGGACCTCACCCGGAACCTGCTCCAGGCGGGGACCATGCTGCTCTACCTGTCCCGCCCCCTGCCGGAGCGCACCCTGTTCGGGGTGCGGGGACACTGGCTGCGGCTGTCCCGCAGTTCCTACCTGGACAACCGGTGGGGCTGGCCCTGGGTCAACGGGGTCCGGCTGAACATTGTGGAGGCGGTCCAGCGGGAGCGGACCGAGGACGAGCGGTTTTCCACCGGGGCCTATGAGGCCAACAAGGAGCTCACCCTGCTGAACCATCCGGCTTTGTCGGTGGAGGTGTGGGTGGACGAGGTGGACGGCCTGGCGGTGGCCGACGCGGAGCGGCTGGCCCGGGAGCTGCCCGGCCGGGTCCGGCTGGAGCGGGAGGACCGGGTGCTCACCCACTGCTGGGTGCGGTGGGAGCGGAAGGCCGACCTGTCCCTGGCCGGCGGGGGCGAGCGGTGCTACCAGCTGGACCCCTACGCCGGGACCGTCACCTTTGGAGACGGCGTCCACGGCCGGGTCCCCCCTCCGGGGGAGGAGAATATCCGGGTGTCCTACTGCTTCGGCGGGGGAGAGTGGGGCAACCGCCCCGCGGGGGCGGTGTCCGAGCTGATCGGGGCCCTGCCCCGGATCAGCCAGGTGGAAAACCTGACCCCCATGAGCGGCGGAACCGGCCGTTTCTCCCCGGAGAAGGTGGACGCGGTGGGCAGCAGGCATCTGCGCCACCGGAACCGGGCGGCGGGAGCCCGGGATTTTGAGGAGATCGTGGCCCGGGACTTTCCCCAGGCCCGGCATGTGAAGTGCTTCCCCGGGCGGGACGCCGCCGGGGCCTACGCCCCCGGCCACGTGAGCGTGGTGGTGGAGGGCTGTGATCTGGACAGCAGCCGGGTCACCGACGACCTGTGCCGGCGGATCTACCGGGCCCTGTCCCAGCAGTGCGACTGCGTGCTGGTGGAGGAGGAGCGGCTCCATGTGGTGGGGTCCACGGTGATCACGGTGAACAGCACGGTCACCGTGGAGATGGAGGACCCCAACCAGGGGGCGGCCACCCAGCAGGCGGTGGCCCGGCGCCTGGAGGAGCTCATCAACCTGCGCTGGCGGGAACAGGACATCGGCAGCCAGCTGCGCATCGCCCAGGTGTGGCAGACCGTGCGGGACACCCCCAATGTGCGCCTGGTGCGCAGCATCCTTCTGGAGGGCCGGTTTGACCAGGCGGGGGTGCAGCGGGTGGTGGCCCTGGAGGACGACGACGCGTTCCCCTACGCCACGGTGAAAAGCGGACTTCATCTGGTTCAAGTAGAGTAGGAACCATTTTGACACGAGAGAGTAGAAACAGACGGGAAGGGAGGGATGCCCCATGCTGAAGGCGCGGAATCTGGACGACCAGACCTATGAGGAGATCGTACAGGCGGCGGAGGGACGGCTTCCGTGGCTGTGCCCGGTATGGACCGACCACAACGCCCACGACCCGGGCATCACCATCCTGGAGCTGATGGCCTGGTACAAGGAGCTGCAGCAGTACCACATGAACCAGTTCACCGACGAGCTGCGGTGCAAGCTGCTGAAGCTGGCGGGGATCACCCGGCGGCCTGCCGCCCCCGCCCGATGTGCCGTGGAGCTGGGGCCGGAGGCCCCGGAGCGGCTGGAGGGGGAGCGGCTGGAGACCCGGGAGGAGATTCCCTTCGAGCTGGCCGAGGCGGTCCCCGCCCGGCGGCCGGTGCTGGCCCAGATCCGCGTGGTCCAGGGGGACCGGAGCCGGGACGTGGGGGAGCTGCTGGGGGACCGGGCCATCACCTTCCAGCCCTTTGCCCAGGCGGGCGGGGAATGTTCTGCCCTGCATATCGGGCTGTCCCAACTGGGGGAGGGGGACCTGCGTCTGTGGTTTGAGGTGGTCCCCCCGGAGGGGACGCCCCGCAATCCCTTTTCCGACCCGGAGCAGGCCCCCCGGACCATCCGCTGGACCTGCCTGGGGGCGGAGGGCACCCGCCTGGTGCGGGACGACACCCACGCCCTCAGCGTCAGCGGCTATGTGGTGCTGCGGCCGGAGGGGGAGTGGCCCGCCGGAGGGGACGGCCTGCACTGGCTGACCCTCACCCTGGAGGACCCGGGGTGCGAGGAGGAGGTGCGGCTGTCCGGCGTGTCGGCGGGGCGGTACTCCGCCCTCCAGCAGGAGACCTGGGCCAGGTCCCACTTCTTCCAGGCCCCCGCCCGGGAGGACTGGACGGTGCGTCTGGCGGACGCGCTGGCCCGGGACGGAGAGCTGGCGGTCTTTGTGCGCCGGGCGGACGGCTGGGCGCAGACGGACCGCTGGCGGGCGGCGGCGGACCAGGGGGGAAGGCTCCTCCAGGTGGACGCCTCTCAGGCGGCCCAGGACGGGGCGGACAACGTGCTGGCGGTGACCCTGGACCCGATGCACAGCGGGCGGCTCCTGTTTGATGCCAAGGGCCTGCCCGGAGAGACCTTTTTCCTGGATCTGGAGGGGCGGACGGCGCTCACCGAGTCCTTTGCCCTCCTGTGTGAGACCCTGGAGCGGGACGGGCAGGTCCGGCCGGCCCTGTGGCGCTGTGTGGAGGACCTGTACGCCTGCGGCCCCCGGGACCGGGTGTTTACCTATGATCCGGTGCGGGAGACCGTCACCTTTGGAGACGGGGAGCACGGGGCGCTTCTGCGCCGGGGAGAGGGGGCGGTGCTGGCGGCCAGCCTGACCCTGTCCTACTGTGAGGGGGGCAATATCCCCGGGGGAGAGAACCTGACCTTTGCCGGGGACGGGCTGACGGTGCGCAACCTGGCCGCCTCCGGCGGCGCGGGGCAGGAGACGGCGGCCCAGGCCCAGGCCAGGCTCCTGCGGGAGCTGAACACCACCCGGAAGTGCGTCTCCGCCGGCGACTATGAGCGGCTGGCCAGGGAGACCCCCGGGCTGCGGGTGGCGGCGGCCAAGGCCCTGCCCGCCTTCGACCCGGAGGAGCCCACCGGGGTGAGCCGTCTGCCCACCGTGACGGTGGTGGCGGTGCCCGCCGGGGCGGGGGAGCGCCCCCTTCCGGACCGCCGGTTTCTGGCGGCGGTGCAGGCCCGGCTGGACCGGCTGCGCCCCATCGGAACCCGGGTGAAGGTGATCCCCCCGGTGTATGTGGAGCTCACCGTCCGGGTCTCCCTGCGGGGGAGTGAGGACGGAGTGGAACGGACCCTGGAGGAGGCGCTGCGCTCCTTCCTGGAGGGCTGCGGCATCGGCGGCGTCCTCCGGGCGGGGGATATCGCCGCCCTGGTCCAGGCGGCCCCCGGCGTGCTCCAGGTGCGGAGGGTGGACCTGCGCACCACCGCGCCGGGCTGCTATCAGAACGCGGACGGGGACATCCGTCTGCCCCGCCAGGCCATCCCGCGGCTGAAGGAGCTCCAGGTGGAGCGCCTGCCGGTGGAGCGGATCGGCCACTGATTTGAGAAGAAAAGGAGCGTGAGGCGGCGTGGAGCCCATGCAGGCACAAATGGTATTCTGCTGTGCGGAGCAGTGGATGGGGGGGCGGTTTTACCAGGTAGAGCCCTGGGGAGACGGCCTGCGCCTGGACAGCGGCCGCTCCGCCACCGGGGTCTACTGCATGGCGGCGGTGGACAGCGGGGAGAACGGCTTCCGGTGGGGCCGGGTGGCGGTGGAGGCGGACCTGCCTCCGGACACCGCCCTGCGTCTGTACGCCTACGCCTCGGACACCCGGCAGTGGGGGGAGTGGGCCGACCTGGACCGGGGGATTCAGAGCCTGGAGGGGGACCCCATGCCCGCGCTGGGGGAGATCTTCGGCCCGCCCGTCGCCGAGAGCGGGGACGGCCTGATCGGGCGGTCGGGCCGGTACCTGTGGCTCATGCTGGAGCTCACCGCCGCCGGGGCGGGGTCTCCGGTGGTCCACGCCCTGCGGCTCTGGATGGGAGGAGACCACATGGTGGACTATCTCCCCGCCATCTACCAGGAGGAGGACTTCACCCGCCGCTTCCTGTCCATCTTTGACAGCGTGTTCACCGACATGGACCGGGCCATTGACCGCCTGCCCGGGCAGCTGGACTATGAGCACGCGGGCGGGGAGCTGCTGCGCTATCTGGCCCAGTGGGTCTGCGTGGAGGGGGGAGACAGGGACGAGCTGGTGCGGGAGCGTATCCGCACCGCCCTGTCCGACTATGAGGATCTGTACACGGTGGAGGGGGTGCGGCGCAGCGTGCGCCGGCTCACCGGCCGGGAGCCCATCCTCATCGAGCACTTTCAGGTGTCCCCAAACCGCCCCGACTGCAAGGACCCGGAGCTCTACCGCCGCCTGTACGGGGACGACCCCTACCGCTTCTTTGTGCTGCTGCCGGAGGACGCCTTCTCCAGCCAGCGGGAGCGGCGGCAGTTCCAGCGGGATATGGAGGAGGTCATCCCCGCCGGGATGACCATGCAGATGATCCAGCTCAAGCCCTGCGTCCAGCTGGACTGGCACACCTATCTGGGGATCAACTCCCAGGTGGGGGGCTATGTGCCGGCGGCCATCGACGAGCAGGTGACCATTCATTACGATACCACGATCGGAGGAGTCGACCATGAATCACGCTAATTTCTTCCCCTTTGAGCGCAACCGGTATTTTTACGGCAAGCTGCTGACCGTCCGGGACTTTGAGGTGGAACAGCGCTACCACTGCTCCAAGCGGGCTCTGCTCAACCGGCTGCTCCACGGCTCCGGCGTGGTGTGCGGCCTGGGGGTGACGGCCAGCGACGAGTCCACCCTGATGATTGAGAGCGGCATGGCTCTGGACTATCAGGGACGGGAGATTGTGCTGCCCGAGACCCTGTTCCGCAAGCTCCAGATGCTGGAGGGCCAGGAGACCCTGGCGGGCAAGAAGGACGCCTACCTGTGCCTGAGCTACGCCCAGGAGGATGTGGAGCCGGTGAACGCCACCGGGGCCGAGGTGGGGTCCCAGCGCCAGTTTGACCTGACCCGGGAGGGCTACCGCCTGTTCCTCACCACCGAGCCCCCCGCCTACCAGGAGCTGCTGGAGGCCGCGGGCGAGGAGAACGTGTCCGTCCTCTACCAGAGCGACGATCTGATCCTGGTGCTGTCCGTCCCCTCCGGCCTGTACGCCGGGGAGGAGTTCCAGGTGCGGGTGCTGGTGGTGAAAAACGAGAAGACCCCGCCGGTACAGTTCTCCCTGGAGGGGGAGAACACCTTTGTGGAGAGCGACAACGGCCGGGTGCGCCTGGCCTACCGGGAGAGCCGGGAGGAGAAGCGGTGCGTGTACACCGTGGACTTCCCACTCCGGGCCCGGGCCCTCAGCGATGTGGACGGCCAGCTGTTCCCCTCCGGCTGTGAGCTCAATGTGGAGCTGGGCAGCCACCGCTATAAGAACTACCTGACGGTGGAGGCCGCCGTCCACCTGTGCCGGGACCAGGAGGAGAGCCGCCTGCGCCGCCGCCGGATGGACGACCTGTCCCGCCACCTGCGGGGCCGGGACCTGCCCCTGTATCTGGCCAAGCTGGAGCTCATCCACTCGTCCGGCGGAGTATTTGTGGGGGCGGTGACCAACCTGCCCTTCCAGCAGACCGCCTCGGGAGAGGGGGAGCACAAGTCGGGGAAAAACGGGGACCTGACGGTGACCACCTCGGTGCGCAGCCTGGAGTACTGGCAGAAGCCCGACGTGAAGGCGGTGTACCAGCCCTCCACCGGCGGGCTCCACCTGGACTTCGGCATCCCCTCGCCGGAGCAGTACGACTACGCCGTGGCCCACGGCACCGTGGACCTGACCATGCCCGGGGGCATCCGGGTGAACAGCCGGGTGTTCTCCAAGGAGATCGCCCACGGCCTGGGGGCCGGGGCGGTGGACGTGCGCCTGAGCGTGGAGTTTGAGGCCGGCGAGGAGGGGGAGACCGCCCTGCTGTGCGGCAACAGCGAGGTGTTCAAGTCCAAGAGCGTGGATCTGACGCCCCCCTGGGTGGAGGCGGCGGCGGTGGTGTACCCGGAGCGGGGCACCATGCGCATCGGTTTGTGGCTCCACGACACGGTGAAGGGCAATCTGGTGCGGGTCCACTACTTCGCCCAGAAGCCGGAGCGGGACACCAGCCGGATTTTGGCCCAGCGGAAGATCAGCCTGACCATCACGCCGGAGTTCTCCCGGCTGAGCTGCCGGGGCAAGCTGCAGTTCCAGGCGGACGTGGTGGGCTCAGAGGACAAGAGCGTCACCTGGAGCGTGAAGGAGGAGAACGGCGGGGCCATCGACCGCAACGGCCTCTATCAGGCCCCCGAGCTGCCCGGCACCTATGAGATCACCGCGGCGGCGGGTGCGGACGAGACGGTGACCGCCAGCGCCTTTGTGATTGTGGAGTGACGGAAGATCCCCCGAAGAAAGCCGGGCGGGACCGGCGGAGAGGAGAGACCCCATGGATACAATGTTGGTGCGGGAGCGGTATAAGGTGGTCCAGGTGCTGGACGTCCGGGAGAACTACGCCTTCGTGGAGGCGGTGGATATTCTGGACCGGGAGAAGAACTCCTGCCTGCTGAACATTTACGAGGGTCCCCTGCTGCGCGCCTATCTGCCCTGCTTCGACCGGCTGGACGCCTGCCCGGACTTTCAGGGGGTGTTTTTGGAGGGGGAGAGCCTGGCGGCGGTGTTCCGCTACCGGGCCGGCCCCTCCATCGACCAAGTGTTTTACCGGGGGGACCGGCACCCCTGGAGGGAGCGGCTGGCGTACGCCCAGGAGCTGCTCCATCAGGTGCTGAACATGGCGGACCTGCCCGCCCAGGTGAGCTGCGCCGCCCTGCTTTCGGAGAACGTGCTGGTGGACGAGAGAAACCGTGAGATCCACCTGCGGTTCCAGGTGGCGCCCATGGAGGAGATGAACGGGCGGGAGCTGGTCTATCTGGCCTGCGACCAGCTCCGGAAGATCCTGCTGTCCCGCTTCTCCGCCCCCCGGGAGCAGCTGGAGTTTCTGGATCTGCTGGAGGAAGGGGGCTGCACCACGGCGGTACAGCTCTACTCCCTGTGGCGGGAGCGGCAGCCGGTGATCCAGGAGGCCTATGAGAAGCTGGAAAAGCGCAATTTCTTTCGCCGCTGGTGCGCCCTGCTCTGGGGACATTTCCGGCACTGGGCCGCCCGGCGGAAGCGGAGGTGAGGAAGGTGGACAGACTGAAGAAAATAGGAATTTTTGTGGCGCTTCTGGCCGTTTTGGGCGGAGGCGCGGTTCTGCTGTTCTGGGACCTGGGAGCGGAGTGCCGTTCCATCCTCACGTCCGGGGCGGGAGAGGGCAATTACCTCCTGACCGCCTCCGATGCGGAGGGGGGCGTCTATGCCCTGGGACGCACGGAGAAGGGCTATGAGCTGGTCATCGGCGATTTGTCCGGCCGGCGGACCCAGCGCTGGACGCTGGAGGACGGGACGGTCCCCCGGGACAGCACCCCTGCCGTCCTCTACCCGGCGTCGGGGGGAGCGGTCTACCTGGGGCTCTACAACACGGAGAGCGACACCAGGCTCCAGCTCTACCGCCTGACCAATCAAGGCCGGGAGGCGGAGCTCCTCCTGGACGAGGCATGCCCGGGGGAGAACCTCCAGGAGCAGATGGCGGGCACCCGCCTGTCCGACTTCTCTGAGGTGGACAACGTGGTGACCTTTGCTCTGATTCAGGGGGATACGGCCCAATTCTACCAGCGCACCGGCTCGGGCAGCGGCCTGGAGGCGCGCCAGGAGACCGTACAGTCCGGCCTGCGGGCCGCCCTGGCCCTGTCCGACGGCACGCTGGTCCTGGCCGGAGGGGACAGTCTGGTTCGGACGGACGGAGAGACCGTCCCCCTGGATCAGGGGGAGCTGGTCCTGAGTCTGACCCAGGCGGGCACCGGGGTGTACTATGTGGATGGAAACGGCCTGCAGGTGTACTTTGCGGATTTTGCCGACTGGCAGCCCTATGCCATTCTGGACTTGGAGAAGGAGGCCTATGACCTGGACGCCTGCACCGACCTGTGGGTGACCCGGGACGGGGACGTCCTGCTGCTGATGGAGGGGCAGCGCCTGCTGCTGGACCGGGGGAGCTCGGTGTCCGACCTCACCGGGATGCTCTACCGCTCGCCGGTCCAGTGCGGCCTGATCCTGGCGGGACTGGCCCTGGGGGTGCTGGTGCTGACCACCCTGCTGTGGTTCGTGCTGTGGGAGCAGCGGAGGCTCCGGCTGCCCATGCTGGTGCGCTGGGGGCTTCTGACGGCGGCGGTGGCCGCGCTGGGCACCGGGATTCTGGTGCGGGGGACGGTGTATCCCCTGAGCCGGGAGACCGCCGCGCGGGAGGCGTACAGCCTTCTGGGCAGCGCCGCGGCCCAGACTCTCCAGAGCCTGGAGCTGACGGACAGCGCCCTGCCCCAGCGGCTGGGGAACAGCCTGGCCCAGGCGGGGGGCGGCCTCTACCAGGACTCCGCTGTGGCCGTCTATCAGCGGGACGGGGAAAATATCTGGACTCTGCTCCAGAGCAACACCGGTCTGCCGGAGGGGGTCCGGGCGGAGGCGAGCCCCAGCTTTGACCGCCTCCAGGCGGAGAGCGCTCCCGACGGCGCCTTCCAATTCTGGACCGAGAGCCGTGGGGGCGAGCCCCACTATCTGCTCTACCAGAGCCAGGGGGACCTTCTGCTGGCGGTGGACGTGGCCGGAGGCGGCCTCCGGGCGGCCGGAGAGGAGAGTTTCCGCTGGATGGTCCAGGGCCTGTCCGCCCTGGCGGCGCTGCTCACCGCCCTGACCCTGGCCATCCTGTGCTGGATCTCTCTGGGCCTGCGCCGGGCCCTGAACGGGATGGAGCGGCTGTCGGCGGGGGAGCGGAAGGTCCATGTGGAGCTGGGCGGCGGCGACGAGCTGACCAGCCTGGCCGAGGACGTGAACGCCCTGTCCGACGCCCTCCAGGACGTGGACCGGCAGCAGAGCGAGCTGGCCCAGTCCTACCGCCGGTTCGTACCCGAGCGGGTGCTCTCCCTGCTGGGCAAGACCAGCATTCTGGAGGTGGACAAACAGACCTTTGTCTCCCGCCATCTGGCGGCCATGATGCTCTGGTTCCGCTTCCCGGATCAGGTCTATGAGAAGAGCGGGCGGGAGCTGTTCGACAACATCAACGAAATTCTGGAGCGCACCGCCTCCATCGTCACCCAGAAGGGGGGCGCGGTGTTCAACTTCGCCTACAACGGCTATGACGCCGTCTTTGAGGGGGGGAGCGCCGCGGCGGTGAGCACCGCCGTGGCCGTCCAGCAGGAGATCCTGGATCTGAACCGGGAGCGGGAGGCCGCCGGCCGCCCACCTGTGGTGGTCCATATCGCCCTGGATGAGGGCAACGTGATGCTGGGCGTGGTGGGAGATGAGAACCAGATCGAGCCCACCTCCATCTCCTCCAGCTTCTCAGTGGTCAAGCACCTGATCGAGCTGTGCGGGCGGCTGGGGGCCAACATCCTGTGCACCGAGGCGGTGATCAACGGGGCCAAGGGCTACGGCAGCCGCTACATGGGCAAGTGCATGGAGGGCGGTCAGGCCATCCGCACCTATGAGATCTTCGAGGGGGACCCCTACGACATCCGCAAGGTGAAGGAGACCACCGGGGACACCTTCTCCCAGGGGGTGTACGCCCTGTACGGGCGGGACTTCTCCAGGGCCAAGGGGATCTTCCTGCGGCTGGTCCACCACAACACCGGGGACGGCGGGGCGCGGTATTACCTGTACCTGGCCGACCGGCTGGAAAAGCGGCCGGAGGAGGCCATCAGCCTGGACGCCGGAGCGGACCGGGAATAGCGCGGGAATCTGGTTTCCCTGTGCGCCCCATGGGCCGAGACGAAAGGAGGCCGTACCATGACACAGTTTGACATCATAAGGCAGCAGGCCGAGTCGGCCGCCCGCAACGCGGCGGCCGGAGCGGTGGGCCGCCTGCGCCGGGACACCAGCCTGGTGAATCAGGCCTCCCAGCTCACCGGCCGGGCCATCCGGAAGGGGGAGGCCGCCTGGAAAAAGCGGGGCGCCGCCGGACGGCGCCGGAGCGCCTGCGGCCCCACGGTGGAGGAGGCGGCCCGCCCCACCCGGCCAGGCCGGGACGGCTATGTGCGCCGCTCCCCGGTGCAGCCGGTCCATCAGGCGGCGGACTACCGCCTCAGACAGGCGCTTCGGGCGGTCCAGGTGATCGTGCTGATCGCGGTGGTGTGCGTGGGGCTGAGCCTGCTCAGCCAGCTGGGCGTGTTCGGGCGCTAGGCCCTGCTTTGGAAATCGGAAATGTGCCAGGTTTTCATGCAAGGCATAGGCCCGGAAGATGATACATAGGGGGATTTCCGTTGTTTAGCTTTCTGTTGCGACAAATCACCGGATCGTTTGGGATCTTTTTCCGCACCATCCGGGCCTTCTTCACCCGGCAGGTGACCCGGATAGGGGCCTATGGGCGCCGGATCACCAACGTCTCCCGGTATGCCACCAAGGTGGCCTCCACCTCTTTCCAGGGGGCGACCACCGCGGTGAAGAAGCCCACCAAGCGGGAGGACTACATCGAGACTCAGCGTCTGTTTGTGTCCAAGTCCTTTCTGATCCTGCTGGCGGCGGGGCTGGTGGTGGCCGCCCTGCTGATCTACTTTGTGGTGTGGCCCTTCCTCCTCAGCCATTTCTTTACCGCCCACTTCTGGCAGGAGGACGGGGATCTGGACAGCTGGTCGGGCCGGGTGGTGGTCTACTACGACGAGGCCAAGGAGAACCCCATGTACAGCGGGACCCTGGAGGACGGCCTGCTCCAGGGCCAGGGCCGGGAGTATGACGAGGACGGCCTGCTCATCTACGAGGGCAATTTTGTGGACGGGGTGCGCAGCGGCGACGGCTCCTGCTATGAGGGCGGCGTGCTGGTCTATGAGGGGGAGTTTGCCAACGGCCTGTACGAGGGCATGGGGAGCTTGTATGAGGACGGCGCCCTGGCCTACCGGGGGAACTTTGCGGCCGGCCTCCAGGAGGGGGACGGCACCGCCTACTACCCCAGCGGCGAGCGGGCCTACACCGGTTCCTTTGCCCAGGGCCTCTACGAGGGGGAGGGCACCGCGTACCGGGAGAACGGGGACGTGCTCTACCGGGGCTCCTTCGCCCAGGGCCTCTACGACGGCAGCGGCACCCTCTACCTGGAGGACGGCGATCAGATCCGGGGCGAATTTGCCGCCGGACAGCCGGACGGCTCCATCCAGTGGTACCAGGACGGCAAGCTGTGGTACGAGGGCGGCCTGACCGAGCTGGCCGTGGACGGCTACGGCACCCTCTACGCCGAGAGCGGAGATGTGATCTATGCCGGCGAGTTCAGCCGGGGCACTCTGGACGGGGCGTGGCTGCTGGGCCTCACCGCCGGGGAGCTGCGGGAGGCCTTTGGGGAGGCCGAGCTCACCGAGACCGACCGGGGGGACAGCTTCCTGATCGTCAACCAGGAGCTGGGCCTCACCGCCCTGTGCAGCTATCAGCAGGGGGAGAGCGAGTCCCAGGTGTACCGCCTCTGGCTCGCCCCGGAGGAGGACTCCCCCCACCGGGAGCTGATCCCCTGGGAAAGCCTGAGCGAGGCCGACCTGTGGGCGGCCCAGGACCAGGAGGAGACCCCCCAGGTGACCCGGGCCCAGGGGGCGGCCTACCAGGCGGACGGCACGGTGGGGGGCGACTGGTTCCAGAGCCAGTACCGCTATGAGGACTGCGCTATGGTCCTGCTCAGCCAGGAGGAGGACGGCGCGCCCGAGGAGATCAGCTGGAGCCGGGACATGGCTCTGCCCGACGGAACCGTGGTGGACGAGTCGGTGTCCCAGGCCCAGGAGAGGCTGGACTCCCTGCTGGCCGCCCTGGAGGCGGCGGGAAGCGGCTCCTCCGGCGGAAGCGGCAGCTCCGCCGCCTCCGGACTGGGGGATGTGGAGCGGCTGGTGGGGCTGATGCTCACCGTGGACGACGGTCAGGAGCTGGTGGACGCGCTGACCGACTACTACATGTACCGGGAGATGACCGCCGCTCTGGAGGGCAGCCAGCCCATGCTGGAGCAGAACCTGGCCTCCGCCCAGACCCAGCTGCAGCGGGGGATCGGCACCCAGGAGGCGGTGGACAGCGCCCAGGCCCAGCTGGACGAGCTGGACCGGCAGCTGGCCCAGTACCAGACCGGCCAGGAGCAGGCGCGGCTGACCATCCAGGAGCTGTGCAAGCTGGACCCGGAGGACTATGACCTGCAGAAGGTGCTGATCACCTTTGACCCGGTGGAACTGGACGCCTCCGCCCTGGTGACGGCGGCGGTGGAGTACGCCCAGGCGGCCGCCGCCGGGCAGTATGAGGTGGATACCGCCGCCCTGGAGCGGCAGGTCAAGTCGGCGGTGCTGGATCTGAGCATGGCCTATGAGTCCATCCGGTCCGCCCGGGAGAGCGTGACCCAGGCCGCCTCCGAAGTGGAGACCCAGACCCAGGCCTACGCCACCGGCTCCGGCACCAAGGAGGCGCTGTACAGCGCCCAGTGCGCCCAGAACGAGGCGGCCGCCGATCTGTGTCAGGCCATCGGGACCTTTACCAAGCAGGCCAACCAGCTCAACACCCTGTCGGGCGGCTGGATCGCGGAGACCTATGACTGGATGCCGGACACCTTCGGGACGCTGTTCCAGAGCGAGATCCTCCGGGGACAGGAGGCCGCCCAGGCGGCCCAGGAGGAGCGGGAGCAGCAGGAGCAGGAGGCCGCCCAGGCCATCCAGGAGGAGCAGGCCCAGCAGGAGGAGCAACAGCAGCAGGAGGAACAGACCGCCCAGACGGAGCCGGCGGCCTGAGAGATAACAGCATGATTTCGGAAAGGAGTGGGGTGCTATGGCGGACTATACCGCGCTGGTGGAGGCGGGCAGCTCCCTGGTGGAGCTGCTGCGGGACAATCTGACGCCGGAGCCCATCAGCAACCGGGAGCTCATTGCCCTGTGTTCTCCCCATGAGAGCGAGAACAACCAGCTGACCCTCTACCTCTACCAGGTGGAGGAGGACACCCAGGGGGTGCAGAGCGGCTACTACCAGGTGGGACAGAACACCGAGCGGCTGCGGCCCACCCGGTACAACCTGCGCTTTCTGGTGACGGCCCACTCCAAGGCCCCGGTGCAGCTGCGGGAGGCCGACCAGTACCGTATGGTCGGGGCCGCCCTCCAGGTGCTCAAGGACCACCCGGTGATCGACGCCCAGTATCTGAGCGGCTCCCTGGCGGAGCAGAACGCCACGATCCGGGTGGTGCTGGAGAAAACGCCCCAGGACCAGCTGCTGAAGATCTGGAACAACACCTCCACCGCCTATAAGCTGTCCTTTGTGGTGCTGCTCACCGGGGTGGAGATCGACTCCCGTCGGGAGCGCCGGTTCAGCCGGGTCACCGACGTCACCATTTCCACAGGGCACAAGGCCCGGGAGGAGAAAGCATGATCCGAATTCACGTCAGCGCCGTGTGCCGGGTACGGGACGGGTTTACCGGAAAAATTCTGGAGGGTTCCCGCCTGCAGTGCGATCTGGACGGGGCCCGGTGCCGCCCTACGGCAAAGCCGGGGGGGTATCTGGTGCTCACCGACCTGCCCGCCGGGCCCCACCGCCTGTCCCTGCGCTGCCCCGGCTATCAGGAAGAGTGGGTGGAATTTTCCGCCGGAAGGGACACCCAGGAGCTGGATGTGACCATGAAGCCGGGAAGGGGCTATCCCCTCCAGCGGGACATGATCCGGCTGACCCTGACGGTGACGGAGGGGGGCACGCCCGCCGCCGGGCGGATTCTGTGGCTGGCCGCCCCCGGGCAGACCGAACTGAAGATCGCCCAGACCAAGGCGGAGGCGGGGAGCGCCAGCCTGCGCTTGTTTGCCAAGGGGGCGGCGGCCCCCGCCGTCCCGGGGACCTACCTGATTGCCGACGGCAAAAACAGCGAGATCGTACTGCTGCGGGCCCTGGAGGAGGAGATGGGGGAGCTTCTCGCCCCCCTGGCCCTGTCTCTTATACACATCT
>NZ_JACJJE010000037.1 GCF_016899775.1 Pseudoflavonifractor capillosus | reverse complement strand
TTGCTGGCGGTGACTACTTCGTACCTGCCGGCGTTCAGAACTACTCCGTGCTGGAGCAGTATGTGCCCGAAGGGTACGAGATGACTGTGTCCGGCGACTTCATGGCCGAGGACGGCGGCAAGCTGGTTGTCAACATCGAGAAGATCAGCACCGACGTTATCATGAACATCCGCTTTGTGACCGTTGACGGCGAGTTCGTCGCTGGCGGCGACTACTTCCTGCCCGAGGGCATCCAGAATTTTGAGATTCTGGAGCAATACTTGCCCGAAGGCTTTAAGCTGATGGAGTTCGGCGATTTTTTCGTAACTGATGGCGGAAAGGAGGATGTTACAGTCGAAGAAATTAAAAGTACTATTCCTGTAAATGTAAGATATTGGGACACTGTCAACAACACTCAGGTGGGCGAGAGCTTCACAATCACCGTGGACGCCGACGCCACCAGCGTAAATACCAGCACCTTCAAGGATATTCCCGCCGGCTATGAGCTGGTCTGGGAGGGCGACCTCCAGATCAACGACGGCTGGGTCTGGGTTGAGGTCCGTCCCGTGGAGGCCGAGACCAAGACCGTTGGCCTGAACTACTGGGACGTTATCAACAACCAGCAGGTGGCTGAGGGCTCCGTCACCGTAGCCGCCGACGCCACCATGGTAAACACCAGCACCTTCAAGGACATCCCCGCCGGCTATGAGCTGGTCTGGGAGGGCGACCTCCAGATCAACGACGGCTGGGTCTGGGTCGAGGTCCGTCCGGTGACCACACCTCCCGTGGAGAAGACCTTCACCGTGACCTTTGACAGCAACGGCGGCAGCGCGGTCGCCAGTCAGACGGTCAAGGAGGGGGAGAAGGCGGTCAAGCCCGCCAACCCCACCCGCAGCAACTACACCTTCGAGGGCTGGTTCACCGACGAGACCCTGAAGAACGCCTACGACTTTAACACCCCCGTGACCGGCGACATCACCCTGTACGCCGACTGGGACCGCCGCAGCAGCGGCGGCGGCGGAGGCGGCGGAAGCACCTCCACCAAGAAGTACACCATCACCGTGATCTGCGGCAAGGGCGGCGAGATCACCCCCGACGGCGGCTCCGACAACAAGGTCGAGGTCCGCAAGGGGAATGACCAGACCTTCCGCATCTCCGCGGACAACGGCTACCGCATCTCCGACGTCCTGGTGGACGGCGAGAGCGTGGGCAGCGTGGACAAGTACACCTTCAAGGACGTAGACGAGGACCATGAGATCGAGGCCATCTTTGCCCGCAGAGCCGCCGATCCCAGCGACAGCGGCACCGACCGTTATCTGAATACCAAAGACCATGTTCAGTATATGACCGGCTATCCGGATGGCTCGTTTGGCCCTGGCCAGAATATAACCCGTGCGGAGGCAGCTCAGATGTTCTACGCACTGCTGCTGGACCAGAATGTGCCTCACACGGTCAGCTTCTCCGATGTGCCCGCGGATGCGTGGTATGCGGAAGCTGTAAACACCCTGGCCTCTCTGGGTATGATCAATGGCTATCCCGACGGGACCTTCCGTCCGGACGCCCCCATCACCCGGGCAGAATTCTGCGTTATCGCCTTGGCCTTTGCCTACGAGCCGGAAGATTTCGACTGTGACTTCCGGGATGTGTCCACCAGTGACTGGTTCTACGACTATGTGGCCCAAGCCACCAGCTACGGTTGGATTTCCGGGGCTGACCGCAGCTTCCGTCCCAACGAGTGCATCACCCGCGCGGAGGTCTCCGTGATCGTCAACAACATGCTGGGGCGTGTAGCCGATGAGGACTACATCGACCGGCATGAGGACGAGCTGAACACCTTCCCGGATGTAAAGCCCTCCCATTGGGCGTACTACTCCATCATGGAGACGGCCAACAGCCACGACTACACCAAGAACAACGGAAATGAGAACTGGCGCTGAGCGCCCAAGCTCTGTCCTGACGGACTTGAGGTAAACAGGACCGCCCGCCCCAATGGGATGGGCGGTCCTCTTGCGTTTTATGGTTCAAAACCTGTACGAGGAAGCAATTTTACCCACCCTTAGGTGGGGCAAGCAGAGCGTCTGGCTTGCCGCAAGCGGCAGCCGACGCAGTTTCCGGGCGGAAGCCCGGACCCACTTTATCGATAGAGAACAAAAAACTGCGGTGCCCTGTAGGACACGGAGCGAAATCCCGCCGTGCTGCCCCTGTGCGGCTTTGTGTGAGACGATTGGGCGCAGGACAACCGTGTACCAACAAGCGCCGGCATGAAGCCGCTGTGCAGCTCTTGTGGGCGAAAGGCGGGAACAGAAAGTTAGCGCCCAGAGGACTCCGTATTTTCCATTTTTGAAGCGAATTCTGATTCCTAGAAAAATATTTTTTTGCCCCTGGTTCCGGCTGTTTCGCTGGGATCAGGGGCGTTCGATTTTAGTACGAGGATAAAGGGAGGTGGTCGCAAAGCGCCCACCTCCCAGCTACAACGCCCCGCAGTGCGGGGCGTGTGAAGGGATTGCGGGATTTTGCCGCAGCGCAAGCTTAGGTGGTCGCTGAACCGGCTTTTCGGATTTCAGGTGGTCGTAGATTTGAGGAAATCCAGAGGTTCCAAAAGGTTCCCAGCTTTTTCACCGACGCTGTGCACAGCAATGCTTCGGGTATCTCAAAAATTGCGCTGCATAAACAAAGAGATGGAATTATCTTTTTTGTATTATTTCTAATACTTTATAGCCATTTTTGTTCCATTCCGATTACTCTTTAGCATTCTTCGGATGGACTGTTTCCGTGTGCTCCGAGCGGCACTGTGGCTAAAAATGTGGTCAGAGTAACGCATTGGGAGGCAGTTAGCAACCACATCTTTCAGAATGGTTTTAGCACGGTGTTAACAAAGATTACCCCGGCATCTTGAACGCATCCTACTATGCCCACGGTGTGTTGCACCGGGGGACTTATTTTTGTGAACAGTCTTGCATTTCATTTAAGTTTCGCTATAATACAAATAAAGACTATTTTTTGATTTTATATTTTATACAGGGTGGTGACGGCTTGTGGCAAGAAAGGCGTATTCCGATGAGGAGAGGGCGCAGGTAAAGGAAGCCCTGATGGTCACCATGATCCGGTGTATCGCGGATCGGGGATTGATTCACAGCAGCATTGATGTTCTGTGCGGAAAAGTGGGAATCTCCAAGACTTTCTTCTACAGTTTCTTCTCATCCAAGGAGGAACTGGTGCTCCACGCCCTGCGATATCAGCAGCCCAGGCTGCTGGATTATGCCCGGCAGCTGATGGAGGATCCGGCACTCAGTTGGCGGGCGGGCGTGGAAACCTTCCTGAAAAACTGCTGCTACGGGGCCGAAAGCGGAGTTGCTGTTTTGTCCATTGAGGAGGAGCAGCAGGCGCGCCGCTGCCTTTCCGAGGAGAATTTTCAGGCCTTTCGACAGGACCAGGTCAGTTTTTATGGGAAACTGCTCTCCATCTTTGGCCTCCCTGTGGACAGTATTGATCCCCGGCTGTTTGGCAATCTGGCCCTCAGCATGATGATGGTGCACAAGGCCATTCCGGACACTATGCCCTTCCTGTTTCCAGAAGTGGCGGAGGACATGGTGGAGTTCCAGGTCAGGGCTCTGGTGGACGAGATGGAGCGGGTAAAAGAGGATGTGCGGCAGGTGAAAGCAAATGGCTAGAGATGAGTACCCATGTCCAAGCGGACGGGAAAGACAGCAGAATATCGTCAGACACAGAGCCTTGGGATACAGGTCTTGGTTCTGTGCGGCCTTTTCGCGCCCTGCGTCAGCCTGTCCAAATGACAGGGTGTCGCGGGGCATTTTTTATTGTTCGGAAAGAGGTGGCCTGATATGAGTTTACCAAAACGAAATAGTGCGGACGGGCGCTGTTACTGGATGAAGCCAGAGGTACAGGAGGAACTGCAGCCGCTCTTTGACCAGTGCATCCAGGATGCCATTGACGGGAGAATCACGCGGCTTGATTCCCTCTGGCCACCGGTCGTGGTCAGCAGCGAAGGCGCGCCCTTTGAGGTGTGGCAACTGCTTCGGACATGGACCGAAGCGCAGCGGGCTGAGACCCTTGACGCGGAAAAGGCCATCGCCTTCAGCGAAAACCTGCGCCGCCAGAGCCGGTGGGGTGAAATTGACCACCATTTACTTGATATGCTGAAACGGGAGCTGCAGGAGAAGTATTTTGTCGTGACAGGCAATGAAGATGACCACTTCTGGGATCGGGAGTATTCCCTGAAACCAGATATCCGTGCAGAGGAGGTCCCGGAGCCGCTGCTGCGTTTTGCCTGCTATGTGGCGGTGAGCTATAAAGTGTATGGTTTGGACTTTCAGTATCTGGACGCCAATTACCTCTTCGGATTGGTGGAGAAAGTCCGTCCCGATATGGTAAAAAAGCTCCGGGAACATGGGACCGGCAGGCTGCCGATCTCTTTGCAAAAACGGAAAACAGAGCACTTCACCGCATCGGCCAACGATGCCTTTGCCGTTATCCGTATTACTGCCAGGGACAACACAGAGGAATGCTGCCATGAAGTGCTGAACTACCTGTGTGAGCTTCTGGAGCAGGAGGATTTTCCCCGCAGCTATGGGGTGGAGTTCAAAGGGCCGGAAAAAAGTTATCTTCCCATCACGGGACTGCCCAAAAAGGGAGTAAACCAGCTCTTTGCCTGTGCCGTGCAGTATCCCGGCCTCCACCCCCTGATGGAACGGTACGCCCGGCTTGCCATGCGGCAATATGAGCAGTACACCAATCTCAGCGATGAGCAGTGCGCGCTCCCCGGAAGTTTTGCCGTGTTCGCCCTGGGAATGCTGGGGCAAGAGTGGCGGCAGCTGGTATGGGATTATCTCGATCTCTGTGATGATGAGCACTCCCACTTACAGGAAAAATTCCTCCGGGAGTATGTGAAACAGTTCGGATTTACCGCTGATACCGTCCCTGTATTTGTCCGTGGGGTGCTGTCCATGCAGAACATGAAGTATTCCAAGGACTATGCCGCGTGGATAGCAAACGCAGAAAGCCTGGACGCTCTGCTGGAGGCAAAAATCCACCTGTCCGAGATCGTTCCAAGCGGTTTTTCCTCCGACGAGGATGACGATGATGACGAGGACGAGAAACCCGCCGAGGAAACAGAAGCCAGCCCGGAGGAAGTGCTGCAATACGCATGGGAAACGGTCTGCTATGTGATCTGGGGAAAGGGCAGCGCCAAGGGTGGTCAAAAAGTGGTGGAAGCAGCTTCGGAGGAACTGAAAGAGCGTTGCCGGCAGATTTTTATTCCAATCACGGAGAGCCTGGAAGAAAGAGGTGGCCTGCTATGAGTTTACCGAAACGAGACGGCGTGCATGGCCGTTATTATCTGATCCATAAACCGGACACGGACCCCGAAGTGCTGGAACAAGCCGATCAGTGCATTCAGGATGTGTTGGATGGAACCGCAAAAGAAAACCATTCCGGCTACCCGGTGGTTGTTCGGAATCAAAACGGAACACCCTTTCTTCCCAGCCAGCTGCTGGAGCGGTACCTGTCCAAACTGCCTTTGAAGGGATTTCCCTATGCGGATGCGGTCGCCTTCTGCGATGCCCTGCGGCGGCTGGCGGGCTGGAAAGAGATTGACCACACACTGGGACAATACATCGAACATCAGGTGCAGGAGCGGTATTTTGAGGTTGGAGAGAAAGAGGATTACTTTTCCGCTTACCCGCCCTGCACCGTGTGGCCCGAACTGAGGCCGGAGGATGTGGATGACGGCCTGCTGCGCTTTGCCTGCTATGTGGCGGTCTGTTATACGGTATATGGAGCCAGCTACAACTCCCTCACCACCGAGCACATTCTCGGCCTGGTTTCCCAGATTCGCCCGGACATGGTGAAGCAGCTGAAAACGGGCGGCAGCGGCAAATTGCCAAAGGACATCCAGCGGCGTAAGACGGAGCATTTCACCGCATCGGCCAACGATGCGTTTGCCACCATCCGCATCACCGCCAGGGACTCCACCGAGGAGTGCTATGGGGAAATCCTGGACTACCTGTGCGCGGTGCTGGAGCAGGAGGAATTTCCCCGCAGTTACTCGGTGGAGTTCCGGGGGCCGGAGAAGATTTACCAGCCCATTCCCGGCCTGCCCAAAAAGGGAGTCAATCAGCTCTTTGCCTGCGCTGTGCAGCACCCCAATCTGCACTCGGCTATGGCGCGGTACGCTCGCCTGGCTATGCGGGAGTTTGAGTGGTACCAAAACCTCGCGGATGAAGCCTGTGCGATGCCCGGCACCTTCGCCGTGTTTGCCCTGGGGCTGGAGGGAGAACCGTGGGCACCGCTGGTGACGGAGTATCTGGATCTCTGCGATGACGAGCACTCCTCCCTGCAAGGGAAATTCCTTCATGCCTTGATCCGAAAGTTTGGGTTCCAACCATGGACGCTGGGGGTATTGGTGCGGGGCGCATTATCTATGCAGTGGCTGGAGCCTGCCAGAGAATTCCGCAGCCTGATAGCCAATGGGGAAAGCCTGGATGCACTGCTGGCAGTCAAGCGCCGCTTTTCCGCTTATCTCCTGCCGGAAGAAAACGAAGACCCGAAATTCCGGGCCATCGCTTGGCAGAGCCTGCTCTGGGCCATCTGGGGGCAAGCCTCTGAAAACGGCGGCAGCAAGGTCATTAAGACGGCTCCGAAGGAACTGAGAGAAAGGTATCAGGAAATTTTTCAATAGACTATAAGGAGGACTCGGATGAGTGAAGTAAGCTATTCAAATGTACCTCCCATGATGGCTGCCATCAAAAGTGGTGACATAGAGGCGATTCGTTCCCTGCTTCACGCAGGGCATTCTCCCAATGAGCCGCAGTGCTATCAGGTAACGATTGGAGCATGGCCGCGGGAGGAGGAAACCTCTCCGCTGGAACTGGCGGTGCTGGAAAACCGGATGGACATGGTGCGGCTGCTGATCGAATCCGGCGCAGATTTGACCCATAACCCGGAAGCATTGCTTTATGGCTCCCTGCGCAGTCCAGACCTGTCCCTGTTTTCTTTTCTGATCCATGCGGGAGTCAGAATTCCCGCAAAACAAGAGGATATCTACCGGCTGTTTCTCCATCTGGAGAACCGGCGTGATCCTGATGTGCTCCCAATTTTGGACAGGCTGAGCATGGATTTGAAGCGATACGGCGGTGAAGCCCTGCGCAGTATGGCGAGCCATGGAAATCAGATGCTTGCGGAGTACCTGATTCAAAAAGGGGCCGATATCAACTACCACAAGCCGGACATGGTGTTCCCCTACGCTTCCACCCCTGTCACCGAAGCGGCACGGCACAACGATTTTTCTATGGTGCGCTGGCTGGTGGAGCAGGGGGCCGACATCACCATCCCGGATAAATACGGCGACCGGCCCTACACCGTGGCGGTGCAGAACAAAAATCAGGAAATGGCCGCCTACTTAAAAGCCCTGGAGCCGGAGGGCTGGCATAACGAACAGGAAAAGGTGCGTCAGCTCATGCCTTACAAGCTGCCTGCCAAGCTGGTGGAATATTTGAAAACCGGCCCCCTGCGCCTGGAATTTCCGGAGCGGGAGCTGGTGAAATGGGCGGAGCTTTACCCCTACATGGATGTGCAGGAGATGACCTGGAAACGAAAAAAGCTGCTCTCCCTGATGGCGAAGATGGACAACTACAGCGACTATCTGCTGCTGTGGAGTCCCAGAGATAAAAAACTGTGGTATCTGGACATCGAGCATGAGGAGTTTCATCCGTTAGCTAGATGGGAGGAATTTATCGCTGACCCCGGAAAATATCTCAATGGAATGATCGAGGGCGAGTTTGAGGAATAAGGGGAGAACGCAATATGACTATGGAACAACTGCCCCCCAAGGGGGTCAAGCGAGAACAGGCCATTTTGGAGTTGGGCAAGGCTGAAGCCAACGGCGAACTGCTTCTCCAGCTTGTGAATATGGAAAAGGGCAAGTGCAAGACGGCTGCTCAGAAGGCTCTGGCGCAGCTGGAGTATGCCCCCGCCGCCCCACTGTGGGCCAAGCTGGTCAAGGGTAAATGGATGGGCAGCCATATCATGGCGGACGCCTGTTCCGACTGCGTGTCGGAGCAGATCGCCCCGGCCATCTTAAAGACCCTCTCCCGGCTGCTGGACGAGGGGGACACAAAGCCCCTGGAAATCGAACAGTTGAACTTCTGTCTCCATCTGATGATGGGGAAAGCCTCGCTCAAAATGCTGGAGGTCTACCGCTTCCTGGCAGAAAACGCCCAGCGGCTCGCCCGGCTTAAACGCGCGCCTGTTTATCCGGATGACGACTGCACCTCTTGGTGGATTACGGACGGACTTCGCATTTGGGATGCCACACCCAGGGAAAAAGAGAAAATTCCCGCTGTGGTGCTGACCGCCTCCCTGATCCGCAACCCGGATGAGCGGCTGCAGGCATTGGCGGATGAGCTGAACGAACGCTGCGGCGGCAGCTGGCTGATCCCGGTCTTTATGAAGGCGATTCTCACCCAGCCCAAGGAGCAGGTGTATGAGACCTATTCGCCCCTTTTGGGGACTCCAAAGGCGAGCTATCTGTTGAACGCCCTGGGGCTGCTGGATTACCGCAGCTATCCGGAGGACTGGGCCTTTGAACGCTCGGGTCCCGACGGGCTGCGCGCCCTGATTTTCTGGGGTGATTACAGCTATGGGACCTATGACACAAGGTTTACGATTGAACGCTATGTGGAGCTGGATGAGCGGTGGCTCTTTGCTCTGGCAAAAGACCCGGAGGGCAAAAAGCCCGCGGTGACATGGCAGACCTATAACCGGGGCGGTGTGCTATACGGGAGCTACGACGAAATGCTCATCAGCCTGCTGCCCCGCAAAGTGGAGAACCCAGAACTCAGGCGCGCCCTGCGGGACTACTTCCGTATTCGCAGCGAAAAAGTGAGCGTGGAAGAAAGTATTACTGTTTACAAAGACGCTGCTGAGCGGTTTGGCGGTGAGTGAGAAAAAAATATCAAGAAGGCAAGTGCCTGAACTGTGAACTACGAAGAAAGGAAGACACAAAATGAAAACCTTTGATCCCGATTACAAACTGCTGGACGAGATGTATCAGGATGATTACTATCCAGTTTTTCTGGTAGACAAGGTAAAGGACGAACTCCAGAAGGTCATCGACCTGCTGGAGAGCGGCGAAACCGACACCGAAGTGGTGCAGGAAAAGCTGGACGAAGCAGTTTGCGGCATCAATGACCTCCAGGACGAATTTTACGAGAACAACAGTGAGATTGAAACGGTAGCCCGGGACTGCATCGGCGTCACTGTAGACTACATTTTGAAGTGGTTTGGCATTCCGATTGACATGGAGGAGGCTATCCGGGAACGGGACTGGTGACTTTTATGAAAATGGAGCCCTCTTTTTGCACGGCGGTCTTTTGGCGTGGCGGAGAAAAGATTGATCTAAATGGACAAAAACCAGATGCGGTACGGTGTCTGTCTGTGACGGGAGAGCGGAAGGTGAATCTGTCCTTCCTGCGAGATTATCCCAATCTGGAGGAACTGACCCTGATGGAAAAGTGTGAGGGTGTAGAAGTTCTCTCCGAGCTAAAGCAGCTTCATACACTGTCCCTATGGCTGTCGGCCCCTGTTTCCTGGGACAATGTTTCTCTCCCCGGCCTGCGTGTTCTCCACCTGCGTGGAGAAAAGAATGGCGACATCACCCCACTTCTCACCAGCATTACCTATCTCCATTTGGAGGAAATGCGGAAAACGGAAGATCTTGCCCCTTTCCTGACTCCGGCGACCCGGCTTCAGAAACTCTATCTCCAGTCACTCCCAGCTGTGCAGGAACTACCGGCTCTGGATGGGCTTCCTTCCCTTTATGCCCTGAAACTCTATGAGCTGCATAAACTAAACGATTTGTCCGCCCTCTCCCACAGCCATTTGCGCTGCTTTGCCGCCTCTCTGATCGGGGATAAACTCTCCGCCCAGGCGCTGGCAGATGCTGTGATGGCGATTCCCAATCTGGAGGCAGCCGCGCTCCAGCTGGCGGATCGCTCCGAGCGGCGCTATGGCGGCATCCAAAAAGCCTTTGCCGCCGCTGGGAAATCCGCATTGCTGCGGGAGGAAATCAGTGCTTTGACCACATGGCTGTCGCTGTAACCTGGGGATTGGGGCAAGAATGATATGGAACAGTTTTTTGAACATTCCGATTTTGGATTGGGAGCACTGACCTTTCAGAAAGGACCAGGGACCATCCACTGCTGGACTGGAAGAATCGCAGACACAGAGATCCTGTTTTCCATTATTTTGAACACATCTGAACTCCGGTCGGCAAACCTGGATTTTATCCGTTCTGTGCTTCAAAACTGGCGGGAGTATCTTTCAAAAGCGGAGCATGAGATTCAGGCGCAGATTGGTAAAAGCCCTGAGAAGTTTGGATTGCAGCGCGCTCCATTCCCTGAAACGGAGATTCCCGCCGAGCAGCCGCAATTTCTGTTTTATGATGAGACAGAATGGGGCCTACACTTTGAGATTTGTACTCTTCCTGTGGGGGAGCCATTTGGACTTATGGTTGAGTTTTCAGGGGATACGCCAACGGATGTATATGGCTTGTCGGAAGCGGAAGAAATAGAAGCGGGCATGGAATAATATAAAGGAGCCGATCAGATTGTGTGAGAATGCGAAAATTCTTTGTCCTTACTGTTTGACAAGAGAAATTGACCCGGCACAGGCGATATGCTCTGCTTGTTATTCAAAAGAGGATAAATGGGAGCGAGGCAGTTGGGATGACCTACGCAAGCGCAAGAATGCCGATGAAATCCAGATGTTTGCCATAGCCAAAAAAGTAGATGAAGCGTTCCAGATACCAGAAAATGAAGCTTATGCCTGTATAGAGAAACACGAAATGATTCAGGCTGAGGCCTTGGAACGGGAAATGGAGGCTTTTCACCGGCGGCGCATCCTTTGTATGGTGGAGATATTTCCCAAGATTGATTGCGGCATCCTCTTTTCTGGCTATGTAGAACTGGATACCTATTTCAAGAATGTGTGGGATTATGCCCATCAGCGCATTGCCGCAGAACAGCTCAGAGAGGTTCAGGAGTATCTGCGGTCACAGATTCCATGGAAATCCCTATCCAGTCAGCGGATGGATCTGGGGGAAGAACTTCTCAACTTTTGGTGCGGAGAAGATGAGTTGGATTGGGGCTATTCTCAATATTTTGAGATTGCAGCAGGTAATCTCAAGCCGTTTCTTGCAATGACCTTATTCACAGAGATTCTGTGTAAGCATTTTCCAGATGTAATGTCTGCGCCAGTCAAGCGGATGAGCAGCAAACTTTGAGGCACTAAAAAGGGGGTACTTTCATGCCAGACTGGGCACAAATCATATCCGATGCGCTGGACATTCTAAAATTTGACGGAGCCGTACAGGACACTCTGGCGGAACTGCGAGAAAAATGGGGCGCACAGGTCCCGGCGCTGCTGGATGAACGCTTTGACGCCATCGGCATCCAATATATGAAATTGCCCCATGAAAAAGGAGCGGCGGCCTTGGGGCAGGAACTCTCTGCCTTCGGCTGGGCGTTGTATAACCTGGACGATGAGGACGAGTATCTGTTTGCCTTGATCCCAGAGGAACAACGCAGCGAATGGGAACGCTACTGCAAAAAGCAGGGGCAGTATTGCCGCCTGATGAAACAGCGGGGGCGAAAATGGGGCGACCACGCTAAAGAGCAGGACCCTGGTGCGCTGATGCCCTGCCAAGAATACATACTCCAGGATGGATACGATTATTTTTTCAACTCCCTGGCGGGTGATTTTGCGGCGGGAAAATGGAAAAACCAGGATGCAGAAGAATGGAAAAGCGGCTGTGTGGCCGATCTGCGCCACCGTCCGCCCCAGGTGACCCGCTCCCACAGCTTGCCGCGCCTTGGGTGCCTTACCTATTCCCCGGAACATGAACTCTATGCCGCGTCCAGAGCCGCTGGTGGTGGAACCATCGGCCGGGCATTGCTGAGCAAGAATCCAGCCACGCTCAACTGGGCCGAGCCGTCCCCCATTGGATATGACGGTCCGCCCCGGACCCTGTGCTGGGCTGACCATTCCCTCTGGGTGGGCGATCCTACCAATGCCACACGGATTGAACTCACCGACCGGGGCACCTGTCAGGATGTGAAAAACTGGCCTCTGCCGGAAGATGGATGGAGCACCAAATACCATTGTGGCATCGTGACAGACGGGCTGGGCCGGGTCTACTTTTCCAACGAGTGGTACAAGGGGCAGATTTACCGCTGGGAAAACGGCAAGGTAACAAAACACACCTTCTCTCTGGATGGATACGACCATCTCTCCGAGGCCGTTCCCGTTCCCGGCACAGGCCGCATTACCATGATCCACGCAGTCAGTGGCAAGGGGCGGATGGAAGAATGCCTGCTGGAACTGGACATGGACACCGGGCGGTGCCGCATCGCCCCCCTGCCTGGAATGGGCGAGGGGCTGAAACTTCGCTGGTTTACCGGGGACTGGCTGCTGGTGCAGGGAAACGGCGAAATCCTCTCCGATGACTTTGCCCAGCTCATCAACATGAACACCCGTGAAATGCTGCGTATCCGTCCGGAAATGTTCGGCGGGGAGAAAATGCAGCACATTGGAATACTCACCGATGGCACGGTGGTCATCGTCACCCGGCGGGATAAGGTTGGGCCGGTATTTCGTTATCCCATCGACTTCTGGGGCTTCCTTCGGACGGCAAACAAGCCCAAAAAGCTGGAATGGCGGGAGTACAAAGAAGTGTACCCGAATCTGCCCATCTTTCTACCGCCCAAGGCCACGGAGCGAAAAATCATTCTCAAAAAAGACAGCCTGACTATCCTGGGGTCGGTATTTACGCCGCCGTTTACCCTTTCGCAGCTTTCGGAAAAGCTGGGGCCCGCCCGCATTGTCCTGCAAAATGGAACACGGAAAAGCCCCATTACAGGCCGAGAGAGTCCCTATACCCAGGCCCTTGCTTTGTGGGACGAACTTGGACTCCAGGGCTGGTTGGATGAAGATGAGCAGATTATCAAAACCCTTGGTGTCCGGGTAGCGGCACTGGGAGAGTATGCGGTTCGGCAGACATTTGACGGAGCGGTTTGGATCGGGTCCAAGGACTACCGGGAGGCCAGCTGGAAGGATTTCGCCGGATTTGCCCATACCCTCAAATTAGGCGGCTTTACCGTTTATACCCGCTTGCCGGGTCCTGTTCCAGAGGAGCAATCAGCGCAGAAAGCAAAGCTGGAGGCCCTCTCCGCCATGGTACAGATCAGCTGGAAAGAGCCAGAGAATAAGGCGGCGAAAGCGCAGAAATACAAGTTATCCAAGCCGACTGAACCAGTGCTCACCTTTACCAGCTTCAACTTCAAGCTGGCGGTCATGGAAGTCCTGATGTACGAGAAAGGCTTACTGGCTCCTAAACTGGATGCACATGAGTTTGCCAGAGAGTATAGCCGACGCAAGATCGACATTGACGCGGAAGGGTATGAACCCATCCCAGAGATTCGGAAGTGGCTGGAGAAATACCCTGTCCCGGAGCGGCTGGCCCCGGAGGTCACAGAAATTGAGATGGATGGCGGCAGCGAGATTTATACCCAGCTCTGTCCGTTCTGGGATGGCGAGGATGGAGCCTTTGATCTTAATACCATTACGGAGGCGGAACTGCGCCAGTTCCCCAATCTCAACCATATTACTCTCATGTCCTCCAAGCCGGAACAGGTGCTGCCGGTTCTGGAACGGTGCAGTATCAAGGTAGACTTGCTGTGAGGTGAAAGCATGAAAGCGAAACTAAAAGTGATAAAGGACTGGGAGTTCGAGGAATTTGAACTGACGGGAACTTCCTTCAAATACAGCCCGACTGGATGCAAAGGTATGGTGGCCCGCAGCGAGGATGAAATTGTGTTTTGGACCTATCATCTCGCGCAAAAGTGCAGCGGCGTTTTGTGGGTCAAAGGCGAAGTTTCCAGGTGGATTCCCAGCCCGGAGCCGAAAGAGCAGCAAGATGTTTGGGAAGATCCTGTCTTGCTCTCATGCGACAGAGGAATACTGTTGGTTTGCCCGGCCAGTAAATCCCTTTGGTGGATGCCGCAGATGGATGGAGAGTGGATTCCGATCCCCATGGATAACTGGTGTGCCCAGGGTATTCCCAAGCCGGTAGCAGTCACCGGAAGCCAGGGCGTTTTCCCTATTGTGTGCCGAGTGGACAACTCCGCTGATGCGACCAACAGTTTTACCAGCCTGACGGTAGACTTTGAAACCATGACTGCACACTGGGCAGAAAGCGGCTCTTGCGTATACAGCAAAGCAGGGACCCGACAGACCCATTTGGCGGCGGTAGAGCGGGCTGGCGGCAATTTTGCCCAGGCAGACTTTCACTACAACTATCCTATGATTGGCTCCATACTGGAACAGGACGGACAGTTTTATGCCTTTTTGGAAAGCAGCACCATCAATCCGGCGGGTCTTTCTCTCATGGGCTACTATTGGTATCTGGAACTGGAGGAAAACGGACTATTCAAAAAGAAACTGTGGGGCAAAGATAATTTAAGCCGCCTGCCCGGAAAACACGGGATGCGCGGAAAATTCTCCGGTGACAGGACTTGCCTGATCCTGTCTCCCATTTTTAAGAATGATGACTGGAAGGGTAAACAAAAGGTGCTGCGCCTTTCAGATTTGGTGCTGATCGACCTTGCCATGCCCCGTGGATACGCTTCCTTCCATGTGCTGGATGTATGGGGAAACCGGGCATTTCTCAGCGATGAGAAAAACAAGCTGGTTCTTTGTGAAATGACCTTGGAGTAGTTATGAGGGCTGAGTATGCTTTTCAAGAAAAAGATTGTATTTACAGAAGGAATGAATGAAACCCTTTGTTCTTTCGATGAAATACCCTGGTTTTCCTGTTGTGGAGTTTCGTATGATAAACCATCGTATTACCCATATCTTCAGGAAAAGGACCCAAAACAAGCAGAAAAACTACTGCTGCATACAAAGAACTACTCAGGAACCGTCTGCCTTACAAATTTGTTCAAAGAAGGCATTTGTCGTGCAGATACCTTTATTCTGCAAACGGCTGGGTGGAAGTTTTACCAGAATGAATTTATGCCATGTGTGGAGGCCAGTTGGCGCACTTATGAAAAAAGAGTATCGAAGGCAAATGGCCTCGATCTGAACTCGGCGGAAAAAAGATTCCTGCGTGATTGTGGCTTTCCTGACAGCATAGATCTTCAGTTGTGCCGAATGGTGCAATATTTACTGGTTGAACAATACTTCCTTGAAAGGTTTCCTCAGTTCCCTCTATTTTTCAGCCGGATCATTGATATTTACAAGGATGGGCATATCGTGCTCGGCTGGAATGGAAGATTTGCATCGCATGAGACGAATCTGGAAAATGAAAACGGAACCCCAATCTTACCAACAGACGGAAGTTTGATTATATGGTAGGAAAAGAAGAATTTAATTGCTGTGAGACAAGGGAAAATGATATGGCATTACAGGAAAAGAAAATAATGCCTCCCCCTTGGCTGGCTCACCGGGAGATCGAGCGATACTCTATTGGCTGGCGCATGGGCTACGGGGAGGATTACATATACCGATTTGGCGATTGGATGGACACCCTCTCCCCGGATGAGCGGACGGAATACCGCACCCTCTTTCCCGAGCCGGTGACCTGGAAGGGTTGGTGGGATGACGAAGATAGCAGCGAAGTGCTGGAACATGGGGACTTCTGGGTGAATGCGTGGCAGCCGGAAGGAAGCCCTAAATACACCCGGCAGTGGCTTCAGCAGGAGTTTGCCGCTGGGAGAAAGCGGGAATTTTGCTTATTCTGGGGCCATCAGCCTTCCGAGGACGGCCAGCTGACAAAAAGCTGCCTCAGCCAGTGGTGGATGGAGGATTTCTGGTCCATTGCCAATACCTATCTTTGTATGGAGCAGTATATGATGGCGGCCAAGGCGGAGCTCTTTGGCGATAGTGAAATCCAGGAGCAGATATTGAAGTGTAGTGACCCTAAACAGATCAAGGCCCTGGGCCGCAAGGTGCGGGGTTTTGACCAGAAGGTATGGGATAAGTTCAAATACGCCATTGTATTGAATGGCAACTGGTGCAAATTCAGCCAGAACCGCGACCTGCGCGAATTTCTTCTCTCCACCGGAGATAGTGTGCTGGTGGAGGCCAGTCCCTATGATAACATCTGGGGTATTCGTCTCGCAGCCAGCTTCCCCGAGGCGCAGGACCCGATGAAGTGGCGGGGGCAAAACCTGCTGGGTTTTGCTCTAATGGAGGTACGGGACGAACTGCGCCGGGTCACGCAGAATGAAATGTTGTGCGACTGGAACGCAGTCTGAGGTAAAATGATGGAATTATTTGCAAAAAGAATGACTTGGGAGCTGGACAATGAGGATGGGCTGTCCTGCCTGTTCTTTGAACTGGAGGATGGTTACTTTACACTCTCCCGCAAGACCGGCGCGGAAGCACTCCGCTTGGAAATGAATGATCCAGCCAATGGTCAGTTGATTGACCCGGACTGTTTTGAATATGCCCTTGATAATACCAGGTTTCGTCTAAATATCGTGCGGAACAACCGAAAGGTTCTGCGGTATCTGGAAGAACACCACATCAACACGGAGTTGTATGGAGAAATCGTCCTTCACTACACTCCTCTCAGCAAGCCACAGCTTGAATCATTATCTGCCGTAACTCTCAGGCTGTTTTTCGGTGAACTACTTTTTTAGGCGGAAACAGAAGTGTCGTTGGCAGAAATCACGCGAGGGGATAACTATGGTTAAAATTCATCGTATTTGGTTCAATACGGAGAGAATGGACAGAGAGGATCACTACAAAATCACATTATTCAGTCGCCCTCGTGTATCTATTCATGTGGACGAGTACATTTGGAGTTTCATCGAAGAAAACATTGTGAAGCCACACAAGCTGATGCGTAGTGAGAAGCATGGGTATCTGTTGGACATTTCGTTTGACCAGTTTGACCCGGCAAAACACCGATATTTTCCGCTTTCCTCATACAACGGCTTGCTTCGGGAAGGGGTCGAGATGGACAGCGCCAACAGAAGCTATTTCCGCGAGGACTTTGCAGGCGGCAAAGATCGGACTACCTGGTTCTCTCCCAATAAAATATGGACAAACTGCGGCGACAAGGTTCTGAATGTGGACATCAAAGCTGCCAATGTGAGCGAGAATATTACCCCCAGAGAATACGCAGATTTGCTTTTCGATGGAATTGGAGCGGCCTTGGTGTTCAATTTCAAAAGGCTCAAGCGCGAGGAGTTTGATGGGCTGAAGCCCAAGATTGATTGGAGCATCGTAGAAAGCTTCCCCTTTCCCGCACCCTTTGAGGAACAGCGGTACATTGGGGATGAAGGCGAAATTCATGTGTATTCTTGGGATGGCCGAAAGGAAACGACCCTTGTTGGTCCCTATTCCGTGCGGAAGTTGTACCTGGAGCATTTCGGAGAATCGTGAGGAGGAATTTTGCCGTGCAAGTCTGGTCAAAGATGGATTTTGGCACTGGAGAGATTATCTTTTTGGATATCACGCAAAAAGAAGATATGCTGCAAGTAGAATATCCGAACTGCTTTCTGCTGGATATGGGCTGGTATCAGGACAGATACATCATTTCTATCATTCAAAATTTTGATTGGACGCATCCAGTCCAGCAGTATGAAACAGCAGAAAGGAATCAGCTTCCCAAGCTGTTGACGGAGGCGGTTCGCCTTGTGGAAAAGGAATCACAGTATGCCGGAGCAAATTGAAAGAGGTCTTGTTATGAACGAGAATTTATTTCGACCACAATTTGATACATTGAAACTGTCCGATAAGCTCTGGCTGATGCAGACGCTGGCGACTCGTTATCATTTGACATTCAAGGAACTATACGCCTTTTCCCGCTGGGGACAAAGCTGCACCACCGGCCTATTTGAAAAAGGTGGCCGGGAGTTTGTCTTTGTCCCGGGCGATACCGTGATTCTTGGCTGGGAGAGTTTTGTCCAAGGAATGGACAAGGCCAACCAAGAGGAACTGGCGGATATTTTTGCGGAAATCGAATATGAGGGCTCTGCGGAGGAATTTCTCAGGCAGGGCATGACCCCAGTACGCCAGGTGACCATCGCCCCCATGTTCGTGGGCAGAAAACTGGAGGAAATTGGCTGGGAAAGCGTACCCATGAACGATCCACGCATCACCGCCCACCCCGACTGGCTGGAGACCTTGCAGAAGTGGGCGGGCCAGAACAGCCAGAGCTTTGAAATACACGAAACTGTCCGTTTTGAACGAAATGGTGATAGTTGGCGAGCGTGGCTGTGCCATCCCATGACCTACGCAGAGTTTCAGCGATCCCTGTTGTGGGAGGTGGCAGCCAGCCTTCCCACGCCGGATGAGTGGGCCTATCTGTGCGGAGGCGGATGCCGCACCCTGTTCCCATGGGGGGATGGACTGGACTACTCCATGCATCTGCACCACTTTGAAAGCGAGGAAGATCAGGGTAAGCCATACGACATGGAGCAGACCAACTTCTTTGGCCTGTCGATCGCCTACGACCCCTATAAGCGGGAGCTGGTAGAGGGGAAAACATTGACCACCTGCGGCGGCGACGGCGGCTGCAATATCTGCGGCGGCATGGGTCCTTTGCTTGGATATTTACCCTGTTCCCCTCACTGTAAACCGGAGGTTCGGGAAGATAACGAGATTCACAATGACTATGACTTTTTCCGTCCCGTTATCCGGGTGCAGACATCCGGGTGGAGAATGGTATCGCCCGGAGATGAGAGGTGATATTATCAGATGATCGAAGCAATTATGAAAATCCACACCACTTCTTCTTCGGTTACATTTGTATGTGGCGATGTTGCCATTATTGGAAACGGTGAGTTTCGGGCTTCATCAGGAAAAGTGGATGGTTTTATCCTGTATGCCGACACTTTGCGGTATGAAAACGGGACGAAGCTCTCACGGGATGAACAGGAAAATTTGAAGTGCCTGTATCAGCACTTTGTATTGAACCGTGAAGATTTCATAGACTGGGATATTTGAATGATAATTTATGGTAAAACAACAACCATATAGAGAGCCGAAATAAGGAGGTACTGATATGGATTTATTGAAACAATGCCAGCAATGGTTTGAACAGGATGAAGCGCAGAAGGTAATCGACGCCCTGGAAGCGATTCCCGCAGGGGAGCGCACCCCAGAACTGGACAGTGAATTGGCCAAGGCATATATTGCCGTTGCAGAAATAGGAGAACGGGAGCCTTTTGAAAAGGCGCTGGAACTTCTGGCTCCCCATGAGGAGTATTTTGCGGGCGATCACTGCTGGAATTATCGGATTGCTTCCGCTTATTATTTCCTGGATGAGGAAGGCCCTGCCCTGCGTCACTTTGAAAGGGCACTGGAAGCCCGCCCCGGGGATAAAGATACCCAGGAGTACATAGACGATTGCCGCCGTCGTTTGTCCCTGCCCCGGTTTGAAAAGAACTTCCGTGAAAGGACGCAGGAAACATGGGCAGCCTTTGCTCATATTGAGGCGGAGCTGCGCCAAATCATGGATACCGACAAAACACACCAGCGCGGCGAAGAACTGGTTGAAACATGCGGGAACGCACTCAAAACTGCCCTGCGTGATACTTCCTTTGAGCTGGGCTTCAATGGCGAAAAGTATGAACTGATCCTCAGTCCGGAGGGCCTTCGCTCCCGCCTGTTCCCGCTCGTGTACTTCCAGCAGCAGGCCCCGGAATCGGTGCTTGAGCATTGGAATATCTGGGTGGGACGCCAGCCTTCCAAGGACTTTATGCTTTGGGCCGGAGACATGGAAGTCCGGGCCGAGGATGTGCAGATGTGGGCAGAGAAAACAGAGGATCATCGGGTGAGCCTGGTTCTTTTCTGTGAAAAGCTGACGCCGCTTTTGAAAGAGGATACGGACCGGGTCTGGTGGGCGCTCTCCATGCTGGTGGACCAAACCATCGGAGAAGTTTCCGCCATCGCTTTTGTCGATGGGTTTGATGTTTATGCTCAGCCGAAAGACGAACCGGCCAAGCTGCTTTCTGAACTGCCGGAGCTGCTGCAAAGCATGGGCCTCTCCCTCTGGCGGGATGGCAGCGACTACCTGGAAAACAGCTACCTTGCCTATGAACTGGAACCGGTGGAGGACCCGGAGGCCGATTGGCGGCTGGATGTCTATACCGGAACCTGCCGCCTACCAGTGCTCATCAACGACTATATGTCCGCCCGCAGTGATATGGTGGATGAGTACCACAAGGACGGCATTGCGGTGGGTTTCCTCTGCTACCCATTAGAAGGCTTTGCCGGTGAGGAGCGGAGCCGAGCCATTCTGGACTTCCGGGATAACCTGCGGGATACCATCCTGCGGGAGGCAGGAGCGGAAGCTGTGACCTTCCTGGGTGGGGCCACTGGCCTGTATTGTGGGTACCTGGATTTCATTGCCTGGGATCTGCCCGCTGTACTGACAGCGGCGCAGGCATTCTTTGGGGGAAGGGACCTGCCCTATGCTCACTTCCACGCATTCCGACGGGATGTGGGCGGTGTGCCGCTGCTGGATGAGGAGGAACCGGAGCCGGACATTCACGAGGAAACTGGCTCCTTGCTCTCGGCAGAGGATATTGAAATGCTGGAATCCTTTGATGAAGGAGTTTCCGGCTACTTTGGCAAAATGCTCCGCTGGCTGGAGGATTTTATCAAAAGCGGCGTAGAAGAAGGAAGATTCAGCGAAAAGCAGGCCCATCAGGATTTGCAGATCGCCCTCTGGTATGCCTTTGCCTGCAACAATCTGGATGACTATATCCATTATTACCAGGCGGCAGAATGGATGAAGGATTCGGAGAAGAACGCCGCAGGCTGCGCCACCTGGTACTACCGGTATTCTGTGGCGCTGATGTACTGCGGCAGGCTGGAAGAAGCGCTTGACTATGCGGAAAAGGGCGCCAAGGAGGAACCGGACTACCCCTGGATCTGGCTGCAGGTTGGTAAACTGCGGGCGCATTTTGGTGATAAAGCAGGCGCGCTGGATGCCGTCAAGCAGGGATTAAAACTGGAGCCGGGCGATTATGAGTTCTTGACTTTGCAGGAGGAGATTAAAGCCGGAGCCACCCTGGAACAGATGGAGTACCATTGGATCAACCCCGATGCCGATCAAATGCTCCAGCAGGGGCTGGGTGAGGATGTGGATGATAAACAGCGCGCCCTGGCCTGTATTCGAGTAGACGAAGCGGGACTTACCGAATTTTATGAGCTGTTCTGCCCGGAGCGGTATGGCTATGAGAAAAATGCCCCCTGCTGTGAATTCCGGTACCCGGTGAAGGAACACTTGGTGGAGCTCTCCTTCCGTATGAACGAAGCCGGACTCTCCAAGATGGAAATGGACTGGCTGCGGCAGCTTAAGGAACGGCTGGACAGCGGGGAATGGCTGACCCACACTCCCGAAGGGGAAGCGGAGGGCGTCCTGACGGCGGTGCTTGTGGACCAGACCCTTCGCATCGGTCTTGTCTATCAACAGCCGGGAGACGATCAGTATTTTCAGATTTTCCTGAATCCAGACGGCACGAAGGCAGATGCCATCTGGTCCTCAACGAAAAGCAATAAACCGGAGGTCTATATGGAGGATGAGATGTCTGCAATCGAGCAACACATCAAAAACACCTTTGGCGAGTTTGAAAATGTGTTCCATGAGCTGGTTTCCCCTGACATCCATGTGGACATCTGCATGGTGCCGCCTTCTGAGGAGCGGAACTACTACACGCTGGTGACGATGGGCATGGGCGCCCACCGGATGAATGTGCCGGTGGAACTGGCGGAATACAAGCTGGAGCGGGCGGAGCTGGCCATCGCCTTGCCGCCGGACTGGAAACTGGATGAGGAATCCCTGAAGGATGAGCGGTGGTACTGGCCTATTGGCCTCTTGAAGGTGTTGGCCCGCCTGCCGATTTCCGGTGATACCTGGCTGGGCTTTGGTCACACGATGGACAAGCAGTCGCCGTTTGCGGAGAACACGACGCTCTGCGGCGCACTTCTGGTGGGCCCGCAGGATGTTGTCTGGAACGGAGGCGAGGTCTGCACTTTGCCCAGCGGCGAGGAGGTCAACTTCTATCAGATAATTCCTCTCTATCGGAACGAATTGAAGTATAAACTGGAGCATGATGCGGACGCTCTGCTGGAAAAGATGGCAGGCATCAGTTTTGTGGTCAATCCTATCCGCCAGAATGCCATTACCAGAGGTACCCTGGCGGATGAGAACTTCACTGGCGATATGGACGATGCCGCCTGGCACCTGGAATCCATTCAGGAAAAGGGACTGCCGGTGGACGAGATCAATGCCTACAACCACATGGCAATCTATCTGCGCTGGTGCATGGAGCATGACCTGATGAGCGTAGAATTTATGGAGCGGTACTGGGAGCAGGTGCAACCGTTTATGGCGGATCTGAGCCGCACCGATCTGCGCGGCTTTATCCGGGATCAGCTGAACGGGCAGCTCTTTGGTGCGCTGTTCAATAAGGAGGGCGCGGCCTTTGCCGGATACTACTATGGGGAGGCGGACAGCCCTTACTTCCCCAGCGACATTGACAACTATGCCTTGGAATATTTCGGCTCGGAGCAATATTATTCCGACAAGTTCCAGGAGGAAGCCTATCTGTTCATTCCCTTTGATGAGGACTATTATCAGGCTATGGCAAAAGTGATTGAAAAGCGCTTTGCCAACTGGCAGGGACAAGATTTCGATGAGGCCACTCTGGAGCCTTCGGAGCTTGCGAAGGCCATGATGGAATATCTGAACTGTGAATGTACCTATTTCCCCGCGATGGCGGACGATGATCCCATCATGTCGGCATATAACTATGCCAAACGGGAAAGTGTCAAAGAGGGCTTTGTGCCAGTTCTGATGAATGTGGATGACGAAATCTTGTGGGAATGCCTGATTATGAATTCCGACCCGGACAGCGATGGCGAGGACGATTACGCCTTTGATCCGGACAAGGTAGCGGAATACCGCAAAAAAATGCTTACCGCTTTTCTCAAGGATGGAAAGATGGTTCTGGAGGAAATGATAGGGCAGCGCAAAGAAGAAGCCGAGGATGACGATATGGACTGGGATGAGGATATTCTGGGCGAGACGGTGGGCGGATATGATAACCGTCGTTTTTCAAGCTACTGGAATTCCAATAGCAAAATGACTTATCCTCTCATTCTGGCTAAAATCCCTGTGAAGAATCCTTGGGAGGTCTTTGCCTATCTACCCTTTGGCGACTGGAATGAATGTCCTGACACGCAGTCGCTGATGGCAGTGGCGAAATACTGGTTTGAGCAATATGGCGCGGTGCCCGCAGCTATGACCCACGACGAGCTGGAGTTCCTGCTCCCGACGCCTGTTTCCCAGGAGAAGGCCATGGATGCAGCAGTGGAGCAGTACGGCTTCTGCCCCGATGTGATCGACCAGGGCCCGGAGGACGCCACCGTGGGCGCTCTGGCCGATGTGCTGCGGCAGTCCACTGTTTGGTACTTCTGGTGGGATTAATGGGAGCCTGCGCGTCATAAAGGAGTTCTTCTCTGCCTTTGTCCAGCCTCTGGAGGAGCGAAATAAGGCAGAAAGAACTTACCGACTGCCAAAGCCAAGACAAAAGTGAATTACCAGAACCTCAAACGGAGCGCCTGCGACAAAGCAGGCGCTCCGTTTTTCTGTCAAAAGTATGTCAGGGGGATATATTTTCCCCAATACAAGTAGAGAGACAACTCGGACACCATCCAAAGGTTATGTCAAAACTATGTCACACGCAAATGTTTGCGGCTAAAGAAGTAGAGGGAGTTTTGAAAAGGAGATGGTCAACATGAAAGAATCTGTCTATAAAAGCTACGACGAACTGCCGCTGTTTCTCAATTCGGAATTGGTGGCAAAGGTACTGGGCGTATCGCTGTCCAGCGGGTATGAACTGATGCGCCAACCAGGCTTTCCGGTGCTGCGTGTGGGCAGCCGCATGGTGGTACCCAAGGAACAGTTCATTCAATGGGTGATGGAGAACACAGAGGGAGGTGTGCACAAATGAGTTTCTTTTTCAATCAACCTGATCCAAAGCGACGCCGCTTCCCAATTCCAAATGGTGTCTGGAAATGGGAACTGAAACCCCAGGGATTTGCTATCCTCGCCTATCTCTGCTATCTGCATGTCTACTGCAACAAAAATGCCTTGCCCAGTGCGGATGAAATCGCATCCCAACTACACATGAGCAAGGACATGGCTGTGAAGCAGATTGCCGAACTCAACCGTCGCGGACTGCTGGATCAGCACATGGTTCCAATACTCAAAAGCAACGGCAAGAACTTTTTCTCTCTGCCCAATGAATTGTTTTTCATGAACATCGGTCACGGAGCCATCACGGTCTACGCCTATCTGCTCTACTGCGAGGATCGCCGCACACATCAGTGTCATCCCAGCTACCGCACCATCTCCGCTGCAGTACACTTGACCGTGTCCACTGTGATGAAGCACATCACGAAATTGGCGGACAGGCAGTTCATTACCATCGAGAATACCTCTTACATCGACAAACACGGCATGAAACAGAACGGCAACAACCTGTACACCATCCTGCCAATCCAGGCGACGATGGATCATTGCTACCAGCAGCAGATGCTCCGCTTGGAGGAACGGCAGCGGTGGCAGCAGGCGCAGGCGCTCCTGGCACAGAGCACAGAGAGCGCCACGTGTGCCCCACTGTGAGGCGCTGTGCGCCCTCCTTCGGGGTGTGGCAGAGTCCCTGCCCCACCAAGGGCTTTCAAGGCAGATTTGGCCCGCTTTCGGAGGAAATCTCGAGGACGAAAGAAAAAGCAGGATAAAGGCCGGGGTCGCCGTTGGCGCTTCCGGCCGGTCACAACTGCCCGCAGTGCGGGCAGTTGCGGGGGTTTGCGGTGTATCAAAAGTGGGGTCAAAAACAGACGGCGGGGCTCACGTTTGCGGTCACGATCCCCAAACACCTACTGCCACAACAAAAAACCAGGGGTCACACCCCAGGAAGGAGCCATTTATGAGCGAAAAAGAGAAATTCCCTTTTTACCTGACGCCGGAGAAAAAGGCGATCTTGGAGCGCCGGTATCAGGAGGATGGGAGCCGGAGCATGACCGCCTTCATAGAGCGTGCGGTGGACTTCTATCTGGACTACCTCAGCGCCAACAACGCTGGCCTTTTCCTCCCCACCTCCATCAAGTCCTATCTGGATGGACGACTGGGACAGATGGAGGAGCGTCTGTCCTCCCTTGCCTTCCGGCAGGCGGTGGAGCAGGACATGGTGGCTGGCATCCTGGCTGACGCCTATCAGTTCAGCGACGAGGATCTCCGCCGTCGGCGGTCAGAGAGCGTGCAAAATGTGAGGAAAACCAACGGCCGCATCTCGCTGGAACAGCGAGTGCGTGGGGCCTGGGAGGAGGACGATGAGTGGCAAGACTGATCCTGAAAAGTCCCTATCTCAAGTGCGGTGGGAGCAACTTTGTCAGTGGCTACCTACGGTACATTGGGACGCGGGAGCGCGTGGAGATCCTTCCGGATGACCGTCCGCCCACCAGAAAGCAGGAGCAGCTGGTCAGAAAACTGACAAAAGATTTCCCAGAGGCCAGGGAGTTAGGTGAGTATTTGGACTACGAAGCCAAGCCTACTAAAGCAAACGCCTCCGCGTTTATCACCAGAGTACTGGAGGAAAACTGGTCGGCGGTGCAGCAGTCGGATGGCTACATGAAGTACATCGCCACCCGGCCCAGGGTGGAACGGTTGTGGGATCACGGCCTCTTTGGGGATGAGGACAGTGTGGAGCTGGAGCAAGCCATGAGTGAACTGGATCAGTACACCGGCAACGTGTGGACCCACATCATCTCCCTGAAGCGGGAGGATGCCGCCCGGCTTGGCTACGACAATGCCAAGGCGTGGATGAATCTGCTCCGGGCCAACCGCAATGACATCGCCGCCGCTATGAATATTTCTCCGGGAAACTTCCGCTGGTACGCCGCCTACCACGACGAGGGTGACCACCCCCATGTCCACATGATGGCGTGGTCAACGGTGCCCGGTGAGGCATACCAGACGCGGGTGGGCATCCGCAACATCAAATCGACATTGACCAATCAGATCTTCCGGCAGGAGATGCTTCACACCTATGAGCAGAAGTCCCAGTCACGGGATGAGTTGGTGCAAAGCATCTGCTCGGTTCCGGAGATCGAGCAGAAGATGGAGCAGCTGGCTGGACAGCTGGAGGTTGTCAAGGGCAAGAAGTCCTACGGCTATCTCCCCAAATCTGTGAAGAAAACGGTGGACGAGGTAGTGGACAAACTGGAGGAACTGCCGGTGGTTCAGGCGTGCTACGACTAGTGGTACGCCCTTCAAAATGAAGTTGACAGCTACTATCACGATAAGCCCAGAGAAAAGAAAAAGCTGTCCCAGGAGAAAGAGTTCCGGCAGATCAAAAATGCCGTCATCCAGGAGGCGGAGCGTATCCGTCTGGGGGATATCACTTTCGAGGATGCTGATTTGACCTCTCACGACGAGCCGGAGCAACTGCGGGGTGAGTCCTATGCCTGCTGGGAACTGCGGCAGACCATCCGGGACGAATCCCTTTCTCTGGCAGACCGTGACGGGGCGGCGGAGGAGTTGGAGCGGCTGGCAGAGCGCGGAGATGCCCACGCCCAATACATGATGGGCCTACTCTACCGGGACGGGCCTCTGCTGATCCCGGACATCCAGAAGGCAAAGCACTGGCTCACCCAGGCGGCAGGGCATGGTCTGCCGGAGGCCCAGTACGCCTTGGGTAAGCTGTTTCTCTCTGATGATCCTGAAGCCCGGGACCCGGACGAGGGCATCCGCTGGCTGAAACAGGCGGCGGAGAGTGGAGACCATTTCGCCGCCTACCGGCTGGGCAAGGAGTATCTCAGCGGCGAGGTTGTGTCAAAAGATGCAACCAGAGCCACAGCGTGGCTCACCCAGTCAGCGGAGGCGGGCAACCAATATGCCCAGTATATGCTGGGCAAGTTATACCTGACAGGACAGGGAGTGACTCACGACCAGACCCAGGCAATGGTCTGGTTCAGCCGTTCCGCCGCCCAGGGGAACCAGTACGCTCAGTTCTTCCTGGAACGGAAAAACGACCTCCGTCCGCCCTCCGTCATGCTGGCGGCCACCCGCTTGCTCTACCACATGAGCCGGATCTTTGAGAACCACGCCCTGCCCCACTCCAACACCGGCCTGCATGTCGACCGCAAACTCCGAAGAAAGATCCAGGAGAAGAAGATCGCCATGGGCCACAAGCCGGACGACCACGAGGAGGAGCAGACCCAGGGCGGAATGGTCATGGGCGGGATGTGACCTCCTCAAAAATTACGGCACATAAAACAATAAAGCCCCTTCCGACCAGAAGGGCTCTGCTGGCTGGCGGGTATTGCGATGCCGTTGACAATGAGAAAGGCGGCGAAATGCATCTGGAATTGATAACAATTTGATAATAGTTCGCCGTGCCCCTGGCTATTTCCTGTTTCTATGGTATGTTATGTTGCTGAGGAGGGATGACCATGACAACTGATCAAATCCCAGTCCGGCGGTGCCAATACTGTGGGAGCGATGACCTGGGCCTCGGCTGGCAGCACGGCGAGGCAATCGTCACTTTCAAGAAGCACGGACTCCTGGGCAACCGGCTGCGTCACCTGATCTGCCGCCGCTGCGGGGCCGTGGTGTATCAGTGGGTGGCGGAGCCTCACAAATTCCCGCCTATCAGGAATTATATCGCAAATCAAAGATAACCTCTGGAGGTGAGCAGCATGGCAAAACGCAGGCCATCCGGGGACGGTATGGTGCGGAAACGGGAGGACGGCCGCTGGGAGGGCCGCATCGTAGTGGGTCACAAGGAAAACGGCGACTCAATCTTCCGCTATGTCTACGCTGATACACAAAAGGAACTGACCGCTAAACTCCGGCAGCACATCGACATCTACCAGGGCGTTGACCTGACGGGGCAGAGCCGGATGACCTTGGCGGAGTGGCTGGAACAATGGCTGGAAAATATCGCCGGCACCATTCGGCCTACTACACTGACCCGATATCAGGGAGCAGTACGAATTCACATCAATCCCCGCTTAGGCGACAAACCCATTACCCAGGTCACAGGGAAGGATGTCCAAAAGTTATATGATGCCCTGGCCAGTCATGGAAATCAAATCACAGGAAAAGGGCTGGCCAGCAGTACCATCCGAGGAATCCACTCCATGCTCCACGAGGCACTGGACGCGGCAAAACAGGCCGGACTGATCCCGTGGAACCCGACAGAAGAAATTCCGACGCCTAAGTTCGCCTGTAAGGTAAAACAAATTCTAACAGATGAACAGCTGGATGTATTCATGGCAATCATTCAGCAGGATGATATCTGGCACGACTTCTTCTACACGGAACTGACCACCGGCCTGCGCCGGGGAGAGATCTGCGGCCTCAAGTGGGAGGACTTCGATGAGGCGGATGGCACCCTTAAGGTACGCCGCACTGTCCATCAGGAGAAGGGTGGCAAGCTGACCACCTGGGACACCAAGACCGCCGCTGGCACCCGCACCATCATCCTCCCGCCCAGCACAGCGGAGCTTCTCCGGGAGCGGAAAAAATCCGCCCTGACCGAGTGGATCTTCCCGAACCCGCTGAAGCCAGAGCAGCCCACCCGTCCTGAGACAGCCTATGACAGAATGAAGGCTCTGCTGAAAGAGGCTGGCCTCCCCAGTATCAGGTTCCATGATTTAAGGCATACCTTCGCCACCCATGCCCTGACCAGCGGCGTAGACGTCAAGACCTTGTCCGGCATCCTGGGCCACACCAGGTCGGCCTTCACTCTGGACACCTACACCCACACCACCGGGGATATGCAGAGACGAGCGGCGGAGATCGTGGAGACATTCCTGACAGATATTTTCGGAGAGGAGCTGAAACCGTGGGAAGAAAGCGCAAGAGCGGCGAAGGCACCGTCCGCCTGAGAAAGGATGGCCGCTGGGAGGGGCGCATCGTCGTCGGCTATGACGAGAAGGGCCTGCCCAGGACGAAGAATGTCCTGGCCAAGACCAAGGGCGAGTGCGTTGAAAAACTAAAGACTCTGAAGGAGTCCATCTCTCCGCCTACCCCCTCCAAAGTCCGGGCGGATATGCCCTTCGGGGAGTGGCTGGATCACTGGTACGAAACTTACAGCAAGCCGTCCATCCGCCCAAGGACACAGCGCACCTATGCGGGCTATATCCGGCTGTACATCAAGCCGAAGTTAGGCGGTATACCGCTGAATAAGCTGACAACAAATGATATCCAGCAATTCTGCGCCTGGATGAAGTCAGATGACCACATGGGCGGGGGCAGCATTGCCGACAGTCAGATCCGAAACTGTTTCAGCCTCTGCCACCGGGCGCTGGAGAAGGCCAGAGCTGAACATCTGATCCCCCGTGATCCGACTGAGGGGCATAAGTTGTCCCCGGTGAGATATGAGGAAATGAAGATCCTCTCCAGGGAGGCCATGCAGAAACTGTTGATCCAGGCTAAGGAGGAGAACTACTACGAGCTGTTTCTCCTGGAGTTGGCCACCGGCCTGCGGCTGGGGGAGATCGCAGCCCTTCAATGGGATGATCTGAACCCGACAACCGGAGAACTGCGGATCAACAAGCAGGCCGGGACAGTCGGCCCGGAGGTTGTGATCTGCGAACCGAAAACGAAAGCGGCGGTCCGCACCTTGATCCTGCCGCCCACGGTCCTGAAGGTGATGCGGGAGTACAAGGCCAAAGTTGACTCCCGATGGATGTTCCCCTCGCCCAAGAAAGAGGACACGCCCATGCGCCCGTCTTCCATCCATCTGCGCCTGCACAGGATATTGGACCACGCCGGGTGTGAACGAGTTAGGTTCCACGATTTGCGGCACACCTTCGCCACCAACGCCCTGGCCTACGGGATGGACATTAAGACCCTCTCTACCATCCTGGGCCATGTGTCCAGTGCCACCACGTTGAACACCTACTCCCATGTCACCGACGAGATGCGGCAGAGGGCAGCGGTAAAGATCGACCAGGGCATCGCCAAGGCGGAAGTCAAACCGCAGGAGGAGAAGCCAAAAGAGCGCACCATGACCACCTTCCAGGCGAGGAAACGGTGGAGCCGCAGGGCAAGCTGAGTGACGTGAGTCGGCCCGCCGGGGGAAAGAAAATCCCTCAGCGGGCCGGTTTTCGCTGTCTGTGGGCAAATATGTGGTCAAGAGGACCTCGGCCAGAAAAAGAACCCCAAATTTGTGCTGAAAATGAGGCTATTCAGCAGATAATCGGCAATCTTAGAGGGAAATTATTAAGGGTACCTAACTTGCGCTGACACAAACAAAGAGAGAAGGTCGTCCAGAGCAGGAAAATGAGATGGTGTTGACAAAGAAAAGGGCGACTCCCGAAAAATGTGAATTGTTTGATAACTCTGCGCCACAGCCCTGGTTATTTCCCATTTCTGTGGTATTGTGTGTCGTTGCAAAGGAGGCGGCACACATGCGAAACATACTGGAAGATCTGTACTTCGGGAAAATCACACCCAACGAGCAGGACATCACCCCAGGCTCTCCACTGCAGCAGGCCATGGACCAGGCGGAGGAATACGAGGAGAAGCTCTCCGCTCTGCTGGAAGGGGAGGAGAAAACCATGCTCCTGCGGCTCCTCAATACAGAGAATGAGATCGGAAGCACCTTGGCCCTGGAGAACTTTATCCTGGGTTTCCGGTTGGGGATGCGGGTAGCAATCGAGGCACTGGACGAGGATGACGGCAGTCTGACTGCCCTCCCGAAAGGGCGGTGACAGAGGTGGCAAAACGCAGAGCCAACGGAGAAGGCAATCTTCGGAAACGGAAGGATGGCCGCTGGGAGGGCCGGTATACCGCCGGTCATGACCCGGAGACGGGCAAGGCTATCTACCGGAACGTCCTGGGCCGGACTCAGGCGGAGGCCAGAGCCAAGCTGAAACAGGCCATTGAGGAAGCAAAGCAGGTTGACCCGGTGAAGGCAAAGCAATACACCGTGGGAGAGTGGATGGACGTGTGGTTTGAAAACTATGCCAAGGTGAAAGTCCGTCCCTCCTCTCACCAGACCTACTGGGGTTACATCGACAACCACATCAAACCCAGCATTGGGAAGATTCCCCTTGGAAAGTTATCCTCTCTGGAGTTACAGAAGTTCTACAAGAAGCTGCTCAGCAGCGGCAGAGTGGAGCGCATCGAGAGCAAGAAACAGAGCAAAGGGCTAAGCCCTAAGACGGTGCGAAATCTCCACCAAATCATCGCCTCGGCTATGAAGCTGGCCAGAGAGCAGAGACTCATCGCCGCAGATCCCACAGAGGGCTGTGCTCTGCCCAAGGTGGAGCGCAAAGAGATGAAAACCCTCCCGGTGGAACAGCTGACCTCCTTTCTGCGGGAAGCCAAGGAGAGCGGAGTGTTCGAGCTGTACTACGTGGAGCTGGCCACCGGCTTGCGGCGAGGAGAACTGTTAGGCCTAAAGTGGGAGGACCTTGATTTGGAACGGGGCGACCTCCGGGTACGGCGGCAGATCGCCCGCATCAACGGCGAGGTGGTGGAAGCCCCTCTGAAAACAAAAAACGCCTACCGCACCCTGCCCCTGGCAAAGGATACGCTAGACGTTTTGAATCAGCAGAAAAAGAAAGTGGGGAGCAGTCCCTGGGTGTTTCCAGGCCCCACGGGCGTACCCATGTCTCCGGACAGCGTGCTCCACATGCTCCACCGAGTGCTGAAGCGGGCGGGACTGCCCAGGCTCAGATTCCACGATCTGAGGCACACGTTCGCAACGCTGGCCCTTCAGAACGGAGTGGACGTGAAAACGGTGTCCGGGATGCTGGGCCACTACAGCGCCGGGTTCACTCTGGACACCTACGCCCATGTGACCACCTCGGCTCAGCGGCAGGCGGCGGAGGCTATGGAACATGTCCTATCCGGCAGTTTATAGCCCTGTCCAGTCCGGAAAAACTCCCGTATGGGTCAGAATCTGGGTCAGATTTAGGAGCCAGAGACAAACCTCAAGGAAAAGTTGCAGAAAATAAAAATAATCCGCTGGAAACAGGTGATTCCAGCGGATTTCTGGTTGCGGGAGGAGGACTTGAACCTCCGACCTCCGGGTTATGAGCTGCTGTCGGTTTGTCCATCTGCTGCGGTTCAACGCTTTCCGGGCGTTTTTGGGCCTAAAATGGGCCCAAACCCGGAGGTTATAT
>NZ_JACJJE010000036.1 GCF_016899775.1 Pseudoflavonifractor capillosus | reverse complement strand
CCTTCACTTTTCTTTTCCCTTTTTCTTACAAAATCCCTGTTTTCATCTCTTGAAAACAGGAGTTCTTTGACAGACTGACGCCGCCCATACGGGCGGCGTTTTTCCTTTGCTTCAAGATTTTCCTGTCCCCATCAGCTTCCGTCTCCAGAAATGGGGATCAGCGCCTGTAATAGCTCCTCCCCTGTGACACCTAGCTGCGCATCATCCCCTGCGAATGGGATGCGCAGCAAATATTGCTGGTCCACTTCATAGACATATACGTAGATGCCGGAGCCAATATCCTGCGTATCCCCCAGAAGGGAGAGAACCTCGGCCCGTGTCATGACCGGGGTCAGTTTTTTGATCTGGTCGGAGGTTACCTGCGCCGGTGTCTCCGCCGGTTCCTGGTGTTCCGTCCGCAGGGCAAGAATCTCCTCCGTCAGAGGACTGCTCTCCCCCGCGTCAATGGTCTTTGCCGCTTCCTTCACTTCTGACCGGGAGTAATCCCTTAGTTCTTCCACCGGAATCCCCAAGGAGTTGAGATAGTCCGCCGCCGCATGGTACTGAACCGTATCAATGGCAAATGCGGTAAGCGGCAGCAGCAGGCAGAGGCAAGCGGCGGCCGCCCCCCACCTCATCCAGCCGGACTTTTTAGCTCTGCGGCCCACTCCGGCCTCTTTCACATAGGTCTCGTCTATATCGCCGAGGATTTCACAAAACACTTCTTTTCTCACAGCTCAAATCCCCTCTCTAACAGGTAGCGGTGCAGTTTGGCGCGAAGGCGGCTCAAAACCACCGACACATGGTTTTCTGTCATTCCAAACCGGGATGCAATATGGGCAATACGGTCAAAGTACCAGTACCGGCAGACAAAAATGCTTCTCTTATCCGCAGGAAGCTGTTCCAAAAATGCGTCTATCGCCTTTATCAACTCCCTGCGGTCTATTTCCTGTTCCACACTGTCTGTATTCGATACAAGCTCCGCGATTTCTTCCAGGACGGCCGGAGCCTCCCCACCGCCCCGCTTGTCTGCGGTATTGCATTTATATCGGTTGAAGGACAGGTTCCTCGTGATTTTTCCCAGGAATGCAGACAGAACGCTGGGCCTGTGGGGCGGCATGGAGTTCCACGCGCTCATATATGTATCGTTGACGCATTCTTCGGCATCTTCTGCATTGCCCAGTATGTTTCTGGCAATCGAGGCGCAGTAGGCTCCATATTTGTCCGACGTAGCGGAAATGGCCTGCTCATCCCGATCCCAATATAGCTGTACGATTTTCCCGTCATCCACGCGCTTCCACCTCGCTTTCAAATTTCCCCGTTCACTGATATACACAACTTTTGCGCCAAAATCTTACAACCCAAGCCACACTTTTTTAGCCGCCTCCTGCCTACGTCAGGACCACAGAAACAGAAACGCCGCCCATGTGGGCGGCGTTTCTCTGTCATGAGAGCAGGAACCCCTGCAGCTGCCCCAGCAGCTCCATGGATTTGAATTTCAGCACATAGCCCTGGTCCTCCTCGGTGATGAGGGCGGCCTGGTCCTGGGAGAAGTACCCCGCGGCGGCGGCGTCCTCCACTGTGTCGGAGGCCGCCCCCAGGCACAGGGGCGGGAAGGCCACGCACCACCAGTTCTGCCCCTCCCCCGCGCCGATGACCACCCGCAGGGCGGTGTACTCCCCGGCGGGGAGGGCGAAGCCGTCGTACTCCTTGGTGGGGAACCAGCACTTCTCCAGGGAGGCAGTCACCGGGTAGTCGTACCCGGCCGCCTTCACCGTCTCCTGCCCCGTCCGGGCCAGCTCCCCCAGGTGATCGGACAGGGCATCCCTGGCCTCCTCCAGGGTGGCCTCCTGGGGATAAAACTCCTGCGTGGCCGAGAGCACCGCGTCCCGCACCTGGAGCTTCAGGGCCTGGTCCTCCGGGCTGTCCGAGTTGGCAATCACGTGGAAGCGAATCACCCGGTCGGCCAGCTGGGTCTGCTCCTCCCCCAGCCAGAAGCCGCACAGGAGGGCGCACAGCACCCCCGCCATCAGGGCGATCTCCCACCGCTTTAAGCTGCGATCCAAAGGCATAAAAAACACCGTCCATTCTATTGGCATCCGCTATGTATCGGTACCCATAGAATAGCCGGTGTTTTCGCATTTTAAACCGTCTCGCACAAAAAAGTGTCCCGGTAGCGCTGGGCCAGGCAGGCCCGGGCCTCCTGAGCCGCCTCCAGGCGGTCGAACAGGCCGAAAGCGGTAGGGCCGCTGCCGCTCATGTTGGCCCCCAGGGCCCCGCACTGGATCAGGATGTTTTTAATCTCGGCCACCCGGGTGTAGAGGCGGGCGGGGAGTACGTCCTCAAAGACGTTGTACATCCGCCGGGCCACGCCCCCCAGGTCTCCCGCCTCCAGGGCGGCCACCAGTCCGGCGGTGTCCGGCCGGCGGCGGAGCTTCACCCGGTCGGCCTGGGCGAACAGCTCCGGGGTGGAGATAGGGAAGTCGGGCTTGCAGGCCACCACCCAGCACCGGGGCAGGGGGGCCAGCGGGGTGAGCACCTCTCCCCTCCCCTCGGCCAGGGCGGTGCCCCCCAGCACGCAGTAGGGCACGTCGGAGCCCACCCGCTCCCCCAGCCGGGCCAGCTCTTTGGGGGAGAAGGGGGCCCCCGCCCGCTGGTTCAGGGCCCGGAGGACAGCGGCGGCGTCGCTGCTCCCCCCGGCCATCCCGGCGCACACCGGGATGCGCTTCTCAATGCGGATGTCCAGGTCCTCCTGCTCCCGGCCCAGGGCCTCCCAGAACCGGAGGGCGGCGGCGGCGGCCAGGTTCTTCTCCCCGGTGGGGAGAAAGCGCAGGTTGGCGCTCACCCGCAGCCCCTCCCCCTGGTTCTCCTCCAGAGTGAGGGTATCCGCCAGGGTGATGGACTGCATCACCATCCGCAGATCGTGGTAGCCGTCCTCCCGCTTGCCCAGAATGTCCAGGGTCAGATTCAATTTGGCAAAGGCCTGTATTTCCACACCGTCACCTCCCTGCCGGGGATTTCATTTCGGTCAGTCCCGGATTTTCCGGGCCTCCAGATAAAAGCGCTTGTCGTGGGCCTCCCCCATGGAGAAGGTCTTGCGGGGGAGCACCCCGTCCCGGATGACCGTGGGGAAGAGCTCCTCCTTGCCCATGGCGGGCAGCAGGAATCCCACCGTGTCCGGCTGGGCGGAGAGCTTCCGCACCACGTCCTCCCCGTGGATGTAGTCCACCCGCACCCCCTTGTGCCGGGCCAGGTACCAGTCCAGGAAGTTCTGGAGGGTGCCCACCGGCAGCTGGGCCGCCGGGTCGGGGACGGAGATTACGCCCTGAGTCTCCCCGTACACATAGGTCAGCTTGTGGCCGGCCCCATCGCCCCTCTTAGCCCCCGGATAATACTCCGTCAGAGCCTCCAGCAGTTCCTCCGGCTTCGCCCCGAACACCAAGCGGTGGATGGGCTCGAACTCCAGGGAGGCGTCGTGGAGGTTGTCCAGCTCCACCAGGGCGTACCGGGCGGGCAGGGTAGCCCAGTGCTCCGGGGGGGTGAGCCGCTTCTGCCGCTCATAGCACTCCTTGGCGGTAGCCAGGGAGTGGTTGCCGTCCCCCACGGCAAAGAGCATCACCGCCTCGTCCTTGGTGCCGTAGCGGGCGTTGAACTTGGCCGGGTCGGCCAGGGCGGACAGGGCGCGGGCCACCTGGGCCTGCTGGTCCTCCGTCAGCTCCCAGCCCTTGATATGGCCGCCGCGCTCCATCAGGTCAAAGTCGTACAGCACCTGCATGGAGCCCGTCTGGTCCGCCAGGGGCTCGATCACCGTCTGGTCCGGGTCGTCCACCAGGAGCATCACATGGGGCAGCTCCACCGGGGCGTTTTTCCGCACCGCCACCCGGGGCGGGATGCGGGAGAGCACCGTCCCCTCGGTGGCCCGGATGGGGGCGGAGGAGCCCGGCTCATAGTCGTACTGCTCCAGGTCCACCATGCCCATCAGCCCACGGCGCACCTTGCCGTTGTCCAGGGTGCGCTCCACGTAGAACAGGGCGCCGGGGTGCTCCACAAACCGCCCCTCCCGCAGATACCGGCTCATGGTGTTGTTGATCTCCATGATGTCGGTCTCCACATTGGGGCCCTCCAGACAGCTCTCCGGCAGGATCAGCCGCAGGGTGGAGGGGGCACGGCCCACGTACTCCTCCACCCGCTGCCAGTACTCCGGCTGGGAGGTGTACTGGTCGCAGGCCACCACGCTCCACTTGGAGTACTCGCAGTCCTTGGGCAGAAGGATGTCCGCCGGGCGGAAGGGGAGGGTTTCAAATAAATCGTTCATCAATGGTCACTCACTTTAATTGGTCTCTTGATGCAGGGGGAGTTTCGCCGACATCTTCGTCTTTCGCACTTCTGTAGGGCCCGATGCCCTCATCGGGCCGCTGGGTGGTTCTTTTCGCGGGGGATTTCGCCGCCGGCCCGGTTTCCGTTTACTCCGTAGGGCGCGACGACCCGGCGCGCCGTCTCGGGGGGCACAGGGGATTTCGCCGCCTGCGGGCGGCGACCTTCTTTTTCCATGGCGAAAAAGAAGGCAAAACGCCCCCGGGGACGCGCCCGATGGGCTACGGCTCCGCTTCGCTCCGCCTAGGCCCATAGGCCGCTTTCCCCGGACCCCATTACGGGGGACACACTCCTGTTTGATGCTGCTGGATTTCCGGCGCGCAAAATCTGAGTGGTCGCTTGCGATTCCTTCCGGGCCCACTGGGGCCCTGGCTTTGCAAAAATTCAGGGCCTATGCGATTCCACGACTGCGCCTGGCTCTGCCGAGCCAACGGTACCGGTGCAGAATACGCCGTAGGGGCGACCCTTGCGGTCGCCCGCAAGCCTTCCCCCTCCAAGGGGGCGGATGAGGGTAACCTCTTGGCTTGCCCCCGGCGGGAGCCCCAAGGGGCTCCCCTACCCAGACACGGAGGGTTCTCTTGCGATTCGTAGGGGAGGGGCTTGCCCCTCCCGCCCCAGATAGGTTTCTACTTTCGTAGGGCGCGGCCTCCTGGACGCGCCGTTCCGGTTGCTCACAAAATGTCGTAGGGGCGGCTATCAGCCGCCCGAAAGCCTTCCCCTTGGGGGGAAGGTGCCGAGCGAATGTGAGGCGGATGAGGGGGCAGATTTCCGCCTACTTTGCAGGTGCGGCCCCCCCTGGACGTCACGCTGTGGGAAAGGTTACTTTTTGAGCCGCTCCCACTCCTCCATCTGGGAGATTATGCCGTCCAGCTTTTCCTCCATCCGGTCCCGCTGTTTTTGGACTTCTCGGCAATGGACCACCAGCACTCCCAGCCCCACAGCCGCCGCAGCAATCAGGAGCAGGACCCCGATGAGGGTCAACAGGTCAAGGCTGCTTAGCCAGGCCACCAGGTAGACGAGGACAATAAATCCAAAAATGACTGCCACGGTCTTCATAGAGCACACTCCTCTCGCAAAGCCTATCTTTGCTTCTGCTCTGTGGGGTCACTCCTCAATGTGATTGGAAGCGCGGTCCGATTCCGGCTTTTCCGTCTTGGAGGTCAGGGCGTTCAGCTTTTCCTCAATTCGGATCAGCCGCAGGGTGACACAGAACAACGCCGCGAAAAGCGCGCCCGCGCAGAGAATCCCGCCAAAAACCACACCCATATCGCCCAACAGAACCAGGACGACATAGATCAGCACAGAAAATCCGAGTGTTCCGCCCAGAAACAGCAGCATCGGTCTCTCTCCTCTCTGGATTGGTCCGCAGAATTAGTCCATAGCCCCCTTGATGGCGCGGAGCAGGTCGCCGAACTCCTCATAGGCGGGCAGCTCCGGGTGGTCGGCCTTGATCTGCGGGGTGCTCTTGAACAGGAAGCCCGCCTTGCTGGCCTGGATCATGCCCAGGTCGTTGTAGCTGTCCCCGGCGGCGATGGTGTCGTAGCCGATGGACTGCAGGGCCTTCACGGTGGTGAGCTTGGACTGCTCACAGCGCATCTGAAAGCCGGTGATCTCCCCGCTGGGGGCCACCTCCAGGGAGTTGCAGAAGATAGTGGGGTAGTCCAGCTTCTTCATCAGGGGCATGGCGAACTCCTCGAAGGTGTCGCTGAGAATGATGACCTGGGTGAAGGAGCGCAGCTCGTCCAGGAACTCCTTGGCCCCGGGCAGGGGGTCGATTTTGGCGATGGTGGCCTGAATTTCCTTCAGACCCAGGCCGTGCTCCTTCAGGATGCCCAGCCGCCACCGCATGAGCTTGTCGTAGTCGGGCTCATCCCGGGTGGTGCGGCGCAGCTCCGGAATGCCGCTGGCCTCGGCGAAGGCGATCCAGATTTCCGGGACCAGCACGCCCTCCATGTCCAAACAGGTAATGTACATCGTTTCTATTCCTCCTGTCGCAAAATCGCGTCACAGTTTGAGCCGGCCTCCGCCCCCTGCGGGGCGGAGGCACAGAGATAACCGCTGTTTTCAGATTTCCGCCCCATATTCCCGGATGAGCCGGGAGGACCAGGAGATCAGCGTCTCGCACAGGACGCGAAACTCCGGTGTCTCCGGTGCGGACAGGGCGGCGGCCCGCTCCCGCCCCTCCAGGACGGCCCGGTCCTCTTCCCCCAGGCGGGGCAGGAGCTCCCGGGAGCGGGTCAGGTCCTCCCCGGTCTCCAGGAAGTGCTTGGCCTGGAGAAGAAAGCCCGCCTGCTTATAGAGCTCCCCCAGCATGGGGACGCTCTTGTCATGGAGCCGGTTGTGGACGGCGGCGTGGTAGATGCCGCAGGCCCCGGCGTGGACCGCTTTTTGAATGTCCCTCCGCTCCACCGGCGGGAGAATCTCATCCAGAGAGCCCAGCCAGGGGCGGGTGTCCCGGGCAAACTGGAACAGCTCGGACCGCTCCCAGGCGGCCAGCTCCTCTCTTCCGGACACAAAACCGCACACCAGCTCCCGGTGGGAAAGCCGCTTCAGCAGCCCCTCATACACATCCAGGTCGGCGGGGGTCAGCCGGTCCAGCACCACCACTACGTCGATGTCGCTGTCCGGCCGGCCCTCTCCCCGGCCCCGGCTGCCCTGGAGCCCCACGAAAACCAGCCGGTTTTTAAATACGTTTTGTAATTCTTTTAAAAACAAGTCCATCCAGGACTCTATATTCAAGGGGTCTCCCCCACTGCTGCCTGCGGTATTCATCGGATCATTCTTAATTCTTAACTCTTAATTCTTAATTTTCTTTGCCCTTCAGGTTCTGAAGGAAGTTGTCCATGCGGCTCACCGCCTCGGCGATGTCCTTCATGGAGACCGCATAGCAGGCCCGCACAAACCCCTCTCCACCGGGGCCAAAGGCGTTTCCGGGGATAACGGCTACCCGCTCTTCCATCAGGAATCGCTCACAAAACTCCTCCGAGGTCAGGCCGCTGGAACGGATGCAGGGGAACACATAGAAGGCCCCCTTGGGCTCGAAGCAGGTCAGGCCGATGCGGTTCAGGTTCTCCACCAGATACCGGCGGCGGCTGTCGTACTCCTCCCGCATGTGCTCAATGTCCCCGTCCCCGTTGCGCATGGCCTCAATGGCGGCGTACTGGCTGGTGGTTGGGGCGGACATGATGCCGAACTGATGGAGCTTGAGCATTTGCTGGATCAGGGGCGCGGGACCACACAAATAGCCCATGCGCCAGCCGGTCATGGCGTGGCTCTTGGAGAAGCCGTTGACCACAATGGTACGGTCGTAGAGTTCCGGCAAGTTGGCCGGGGACACGTGCTTCTGGCCGTAGGTGAGCTCGGCGTAGATCTCGTCAGAGAGGATCATGATGTTGGTGTCCTTCAAAACGGGCACCAGGGCCTCCAGGTCCTTCCGCTCCATGATGCCGCCGGTGGGATTACAGGGGAAGGGCAGCACCAGCGCCTTGGTCTTGGGGGTGATGGCCGCCTTCAACTCCTCGGGGGTGAGGCGGAACTGATTTTCCTCCTTGGTCTCCACATAGACGGGCACTCCCCCCGCCATCTCGGTCAAAGGCCCATAGCACACGAAGGAGGGGGTGGGGATAATGACCTCCTCCCCTGGGGCAAGCAGGCAACGAAGCGCCAGATCAATGGCCTCGCTTCCCCCCACAGTCACAATAATCTGGGACTTATAATCGTAGTGCAGATCAAAACGCCGCTCCAAGTAGGCGGAAATTTCCCGACGAAGCTGGAGCAGTCCGGCGTTGGAGGTGTACTTGGTGTGGCCCCGCTCCAGGGAGTAGATGCCCGCGTCCCGGATGTGCCAGGGGGTGACAAAGTCGGGCTCGCCGATGCCCAGGGTGATGGCGTCGGTCATCTCCTCCAAAATATCAAAATATTTCCGGATGCCGGAGGGCTTGATGCCCTGGATCTTCTGATTCAAAATCTGGTCATAATTCATGAAAATACAAACTCCCTTTCTTGGGGCTCCGGACGTCGGAACACCAGATGCTTCTCTTTATATTTCTTCAAAATGAAGTGGGTGGCGGTGCCGGTGACCCCCTCGATGGTGGCCAGGCGCTCGCCCACGAACTGGGCCACCTCCCGCAGGGTGCGCCCGGAGATGATGACGGTCAGGTCGAAGGACCCGCTCATCAGATACATGCTCTCCACTTCCTCGTACTGGTAGATCCGCTCGGCGATGCGGTCAAAGCCGTCGATGCTCTGGGGGACCACCTTCACCTCGATGAGGGCAGTGACATTCTCCCGCTTCACCCGGTCCCAGTCGATGATCGCCTGATAGCCCAAAATGGCGCCATCCTCCTCCAGGCGTGCTCGCTCCTTCTCTACCTCTGCCTCGGTCATGCCTGCCTGTGCGGCCAGCTGTGCGGTAGGTTGAGTACAGTCTTGTTCCAGCAGTTCCAGCAGCGTATGCATAGTCTGGGACCTCCTTGTATGGATTTTCTCCCGTCCAGAATCACAAGCCGGGAATTGGTTTCATTATAGCTTATTTTCCCCTATAAGGCAATGCGCGGCAGAAAAAAAGAGCGGCTCCTCCCGATGGGAGGAGCCGCAGTTCTGTCTGAAAAGTTTGGGCAGGCCGTTCCGCTGTCAGGCGGGCCGTACGGCCTCCTTTTTGTTGAGCATCACCTGATAGACAATCATGACGACCAGGATCACCGCGCCGATCATATCGGTGAAGGCGCCGGGGTCGATCATGCACAGGCCGGCGGCGATGCACACCAGCCGCAGCACCATGTTCAGCTTGCGGAGCATGAAGCCGATGAGGCCTGCGCCCAGCAGGAACATGCCGCAGAAGGAGGTGATGGTGATCCGCACCACGTCAAAGGCGGTATACTCGCCGATGAACAGCATGATGGGGCTGAACACGAAGATGTAGGGGACGATGAAGGCGGCGATGGCCAGACGGGTGGCGTTCAGGCCGGTCTTCATGGGGTCAGCCTTGGCAATGGCGGAGCCGGCATAGGCGGCCAGAGCCACAGGAGGCGTAATGTCAGCCACGATACCGAAGTAGAACACGAAGAAGTGAGCCGCCATCAGGGGCACGCCCATCTGGATCAGGATTGGGGCGCAGGTGGTGGCCATGATCACGTAGTTCGCCGTGGTAGGCACGCCCATGCCCAGAACAATACAGCACAGCATAGTCAGCACCAGCGCGATGATCAGCTGGTCGCCCGCCACTGCCACAATGGCGTTGATGATAATCTGGCCCAGACCGGTGGAGGTTACCACGCCGGCCACAATGCCCGCCATGCCGCAGGCCACGCCCACGGACAGGCAGCTCTTGGTGCCGCCCTCCAGAGCGGTGACGTAGGTCTGCACATTCTTCCGGTTGGGCTCGCTGATCAGGGTAAAGATAATGAACAGCACGAAGAAGATGGGCAGGAACCAGGTGGTCATCAGATCCCGGTAGGCATACAGCTCCTGGGAAGTGGCGTTGGGGAAGATCGCCGTCAGATTGGGCATGCCGAAGGCGTAAATCAGCAGGGGAATGCCGGGAATCAGCATCAGCAGCTTGCGTCCCACGCTCTTCTCCCGGTCCATCATGCTGGCCACGATGGCCACCAGGGAGGAGACCACCGCACAGTAGGCCATGGTAAAGGAGCCGGTCTGCATGACGGTATACACCAGCACCACCAGGGGGAGCAGCAGGTAGAACTTGGGCCAGATGTCCCGGAATTTCGGCAGCTCAGACCGCTTCAGGCCCTTCAGCCCCATGGACTTGGCCTTGAAGTGCACCATGATGAAGATACCGGCAAAATACAGGAACGCAGGCAGGATTGCCCGGATGATAATGGTGTTGTAGGACTCGCCGGTCATCTCAGCCATCAGAAAGGCCGCCGCGCCCATAATGGGGGGCATGATCTGACCGCCGGTAGAGGCCGCCGCCTCCACCGCGCCGGCAAACTGGGGCGGATAGCCGGTTTTCTTCATCAGGGGGATGGTCACCGAGCCGGTGGTCACGGTGTTGCCCACGGAGGAGCCGGACACCATGCCGCACAGGGCGGAGGAGATGACAGCCACCTTGGCCGGGCCGCCGGTAGCCGAACCGGCGATGGCATTGGCCAGGTCAATGAAGAAGGCCGCAATGCCGGTGGCCTCCAGGAAGGCGCCGAACAGGACGAACAGGAAGATGTAGGTGGAGCACACCTGGATGGGGGTACCCAGAATGCCCTGAGTGGTGTAGAACAGGGTGTAGATCAGATCCTTGAATTCCATTCCCGAACCCAGCAGGGCATAGGCCATAAAGGCCACCACCACCACGATAATCGGGATGCCCACCACCCGGCGGCAGGCCTCAATGAGCAGCAGAATCGCCAGCGTACCGATGATGATATCAATGGTATCCAGGCGGCTTCCTTTGTAGATCAGGTCGTCCAGGAAATAGATCTGATAGCCGAAGGTGCCAATGGACAGCACCGCCAGCACAATGTCGTACCAGGGCATATAGTTGACCCGGGTGACCGCGCCCTTCTTGATGGGGTACATGATGTAAACGAACACCAGGATCAGTCCCAGGAACCAGCAGCGGCGGACGCTGCCGTCCATGCTGGAGAACATGCTCACGTACACCATGAAGATCATAAACAGCGCCATGGCGTAGCGGATGACCTGCTTGGGCAGCCCCTCCCAGATCTTTGTGTTGGACTCCCGGTCATACTTTTTCATGACCGCTTCCACATCGGCCGCAGTTCCTACGTCTACGTCGATAGGGGAAGAATCTTCTACCGTCCGTTTTTCTTTTTCTTCCACAATCGCTCTCCTCCTTTTTGTCACACATTTAAAAAGACCGGTACTCACAGGACAAAGTGATGATGGAATCTTTTCCGCACAGCTCGCTGAGACTGATGACCCTGGTATTTCCCACCTGGGTCTCCAGTTGTCCGGTGTACACGCCGATCAAATCTTTGATCTGCGGGTAGTCCTGACTCACCTCTCCCAGCAGCAGGGTGCGGTCAGAAAATCCCCCCGCCGAAGAGCTCAGCTCCGGAAAGGGCTGATGGATATTGTCTACAATCAGCGCGCCGTCCTCGCCCACCCGGAACGTCTCTCCCGGGTTCAATTCTGTCTGGACGCCCGCGCCGAACTGATAGTAGATGGTGGTCTCCGCATATAGAACGCCGTCCTCCCCCACCTGAAACACATCCAGCAGCGGGTACAGGTTTACAGAGTGGATAAACCCCAGGCCCACCTGCTCCCCCGGCTGTACCCGGTAACTGGCATAGAGCTCCCCACTGTGCTCGTCCCGCACCGTGAGGTACCATCCTCCCCGTGTCCCAATGAAAAGGGCCGCTGCAATAATAGCAGCTATTATTGCAGCGGCCCCCAAAATTCGTTTGCGATGCAAGGTTCAGACGCTTTCCCGAATATTAAGCGGTGGTGGGGGCGTCGATGAGCAGGTTGCCCTCCTCATCCAGCACGCCGGCCTCCACATAGTATTTCAGGGCTCCGGGATGGACGGGGACGGAAATACCCTTGGTGGCGTCATAGTCGGTCAGCAGCTCGAACTTGGGATGGCCGACAATCAGCTCATCCTTGTTCTCAAACAGGGCCTTGGTAAGCTCATACACCGCGTCCTCGCTCAGGTCGGTGGAGGCGACCAGAACGGCCTGGACGGCCACGCAGGTCACTTCATAGTCCACACCCTCATAGGTTCCGGCGGGCAGGTTCTCCTGAACCAGGAAGTGGTAATTCTCCGTGAGGTAATCCACGGCCTCCTGGGTCAGAGAGACCATGGAGAAGTCCATGCCGCTGGTGGCCAGCTCGGTGATGGCCACGGTGGGGGCGCCGGCCACGGTGAAGGCCGCGTCGATCTGGCCGTTCTTCAGCTGCTCGGAGGCGTCGCCGAAGGAGCCGTAAGTAACATTGATGTCGTCATAGGTCATGCCGTAGGCTTCCAGAACCTGACGGGCATTGAACTCGGTACCGGAGCCCCGGTCGCCCACACAGACGGTCTTGCCGGCCAGCTCGGACACGTCGGTAATGCCGCCGCGGGCGGTGATCTGAACCGTCTCATTGTACAGGCCGGCCACCCAAAGGGCATCCGTCTCAGGCTCCTCGAACATGTCCTCGCCGTTGTGGGCATAGGTCAGCACGTCGGACTGAAGAATAGCCAGCTGATACTTGTCATCGGTAATGCCCTGGACGTTCTCCTTGGAGGCGCCAGTGGAGGTGGCGGTCATGTTCAGCACATCACCGATAATGGGATTCAGTACAGTACACATACCAGAACCCACGCCGTAGTAAGTACCGGTGGAGCCGCCGGTGGCCAAAACAGCCGTTTCACCCGAGCCGCCACTCGGGGCCGCTGCGCTTGTTCCGCCAGATCCGCTTTCAGAACCGGAGCCGGAGCCGGAACTCGACGCATGGGGGTTGCCACAGCCGGACAGCGCCAAACTAGCCGCCATCGCCATGGCCAGGACAAGAGCAAGTTTCTTTTTCAGCATAGTGATTCCTCCAATTCAAAAAATGATTTTCTGGGGAATTTTGCTTGCACACTCATTATAGTCTAATTGCATGTATAATGCAAGAAATTTTTTCAGCTCTTTTCTATTTTGACCAAAAAGATTCATTTTCCCTCAAAATTGTTATTACTTTAACGATTTTTCCCTGTCTCCGTCTTTCTTTTGCAGGTTTTCCTGCGTTTTCTCCCCCTCTCAGTCCGGCCGCCAGTCCTCCATCGCCTCTTCCAATTTTGCCAGCGCCCGCTTTTCAATGCGGGATACATAGCGCCGCGCCTATTGTAAACGATGCCCTTTAAGAAATTGCCTCCAGTTCGTGGAAGCGGAATTTTATAATGATCTCTTTTTCCTCGGTCAGCTCCACCCGTTCAATGAGGCTGACCAGCAGTTCCCGACTCTCCCCGGCAGTTTCGATGAACCGCTGTACCAGTTCCCTGGCTCTGTCCTCGCTGCGGACGGGGCTTTTTTGACGCAACTCCAGTTCCTGCTGTTTCTCCTCCAGCCGCTCCCGCTCCAGCTTGATCCGGCCGAAGATGCGCTGGAAGTCCGCCTCGGGCAGCAGCCCGATGAGCCGGTCGGTGTACATCCGGTCCAGGTTGGCGGTGAGGCTGTCGATCTTGGATTGGAGTGCTTGGAGCTCCGTCTCCAGGCTGCTCTGCTTTCTGGCATTCTCCACGGCTTCCTGAGCCGCTGGCAGCAGATCATCTGGATTCAGGTAGACCTGACAGACTTCCCGTACTTTGGCAATCACCGCATCGGTCACCGTTTTTTCCTTGATGGAATGGCAGGTGCAGACCCCGGCCTTGGTGAACCGCTGATAGGTGCGGCAGACAAAGTACAGCACATCCTCACCCCTGGCGTTTTTCCGGTTGAGGACCGCCAGAGGGTAGCCGCACTCGTGGCAGAAGATCAGCCCCTTCAGCAGGAAGTCATAGGTCCGGCTCCGGGTGTGCCTGCGGCTGTTCACCAGCATCCGCACCTTCTGAAAGGTCTCCGCATCCACCAGTGGCTCGTGGGTACCCTCCACCACCACCCAGTTGGCCGGGTCTTGCTTCAGGCACTTCTTGGATTTATAGCTGATCTTCACGCTGCGCCCCTGCACCATGTTGCCGATGTAGGTCTCATTTTGGAGCATGTCGGAGATCCGTTCACTGCTCCACAGTCCGGTGTAGGGGCCGGGTCTCGCCACTGGGAGATTAGCGTAGGTTGCCGGGGTAGGTACTCCCTCCTGGTTGAGGAGGGTGGCGATATTCCGGCAGCTCATACCAGAGAGGGCCAGGGCGAAGATTCGCCGCACGACAGGGGCCACTTCCTCATCAATGACGATCTTGTTTTTCTCCGTTGGGTGCATCTTATAGCCATACACCGGCTTACCGCCGATAAACTGCCCCTTCCGCTGCTTATCCCGCTTGACCGATTTGATCTTCTTGGAGATATCCTTGGCATACATGTCGTTCATGATGGCACGGAAGGGTGTGATGTCGTTGGCGGTGGAGTCTACCCCGGTGTCGATGCCGTCCAGCAGGGAGATGTACCGCACCCGGTGCTCCGGGAAGTACCGCTCCATGTAGTGGCCGGTCAGGATGTAGTCCCGGCCCAGTCGGGAGAGGTCCTTGGTGATGACCATGTTGACTTTCTTCGCCTCGATGTCCGCAATCATCCGTTGGAAGGCCGGCCGGTCGAAGTTGGTGCCGCTCCAGCCGTCGTCCACGTAGGTGTCATAGACGCTCAGCCGGTGCTGCTGTACAAACTCCCGCAGCAGGGATTCCTGGTTCTGGACGCTCTGGGATGGCCCCTCGCTCTCATCCTCCTTTGATAGTCTGATGTATAAAGCCGCATGGTAATCCATGGGATTGCTTATCTCTAAGTACATGTGATACCTCCTGAGATAAGCGGCCATTCATCGCCACAACCATACTACATCTGCGGGCGAATATCCAGGGCAACCAGCTCTTTTTTCAGAAAAAAGTGAAAGGATTCCCGGATCAAATCCACTACCAACGGCCCGGCTTCAGAATACGTGCAGGAAACAGAAAGAGTCTTTTCTTTCATGACACACCTCCTCGGTGGATTCTATGCGCCAGTGTTTGTTAACTTGCGCCTGAGCGCAAAAAGGAGCCCGTACCGATCATCGGTACGGGCTAAAATCACTATGCTCACTCATGTTTAGGGGTATATCGGTTTAATATCAGTTTATGCCTGTAGGCAAGGCTGGCAGTGTTCGCTATATTTCGCTTCACATCGCTTGTGCTATGGCCGGCCCGCAACAGTTTCATACGGCGTTCTACATGGCCGTTTTCCAGATAATAATTTGTGGAAACAAAGAGCAGATTCCGGGTCAAAAGAAATTCCAGAATTCCCATGAGTTTCGTAACATTTCGGGTAACAGACTTGAAAGAATCTACGATCAGGACTCCATTGGAATCAGCCGAAAGCATTTTTAGATACTCCACCAGAGGCGGCTCAATCTCAGGAGAATACCCGTCATACACACCTACAACCAGTTTACCAGGTTCCGCTGTTCCTTCAGCGCCGTCATCGATCCCGTCCAAATAATAAGGTGCCTTGACTTGGACCGGGGGATAATCAGCTGTTTTCCCACGCACTCCAGCCAAACACTGTAAAGACGCCCATGCAACGGGATGTTCCTCCGCAAGTTTCAGGTATAGATCTCGTTTTGTGCTGAGTTTTGCCTCACTGCACAGTTCAGCAAAATCCTGCTTGCTGAAATACCGAATCGCCTCAGAGGTGATCTCCTTGACGTCCTTACTGTTGAGAATCTGGCTCAGCCCTGCTTCTGGATAAGTATCGCTCTGGATCGTTTCTATTGGACTGTTCCTGATGGCAACGACCACAAAACAGCGGACCTCTATTTTGGCTGGCGGCTCATAAAAACTTCCCTCCTCCATGCCAAGGAGGAGCACTGTGTTTCGAAACGCCCGGTCATTCCAATGACGCAGAAGAGAAGTCATTTGGGTATGGATCGTACTGACCGTATACAGCAAAAACTGCTCAGTTACCCCATAGCCCCGCAGTCGTGGCGTAAGAATATGATTCAGGTAGTAAGAAACCGCATCCATAGTCGTCATATCCTTTTCAGGAAGTTTTTTCTATTGTGACACAGTTTCCGACAGATTTCAACTAAAAACCGAAATATACACAGCCGTTTTTGGGAATGTCGTCATCCACCCCAATCTGTATCTCCTGAGAGCCAAACGCTTCCTGTTGATGTTCCTGCACAAAGTACACATCCATTTGCGGGATCTGGGCTTGATGTGATAACGGAAATCGCTCCCTATTTTCGATCAATACGAGGCCCAAATCGTCTGCTTGCGCTTGCTGCATCAAGCGGAGGAACACCTCGTCCGGTTTTTCAAGATCAAATTCTCCCACATGAAAGAAGCAGTGCTCAATGGTTCGTCCCATCCGGGCTGCCTCCTGAACCAGCCGGTCATGCTGCCTCCACAGTTCCCGATGTACCTTTTCCTTCATCATGCCGCTCGGTATATGGCAAAAAATTGACGCGAGTTTTTCCATAAGCATCTCCCCTTTCCTAAGTTTATTTTATTGTTATTTCATCAAGTCGTCTGTCGAACGACGTCATGCCATCGAGAAATGCGCTCATGTACTCGTAACTGGCTTTGAACGCTTGCTCTGACAGTCCCAGTATGGGTGTTTGCAACTCCGGATACCGGCTCATCACCGCCAGCATGAAGGTGTCTGCAAAGACATCCTGAAGTTGTAGTATGGTAAGGGCATCAGGCTCTGTCCCCAGTCGGCGCAGGAGTGTCACAAAGGACGAAGGAACTTGATCCATGGCTCCGGTTTCTCTGATATGGAGCAGATGGCCTAATTCATGCAGCAAAACAGGAATGGGCGAAAGGCTTTCCTCCCGCATCCGGTACATGCAGATGCATCCCCGTATTCCATCCGGCATGAAAACCGCCGTTGTTTCCCCGTTTAAGGTTTCATGCTGGGCATCGAAAAGCAGGACTTCAATTGGCTGCGCAGGCGACACTTTCTGTGTGTAGCAGAAAACCTGATCCGCCATTTGAAATACCGTGTCGGCCTGCTCCTCCGTCAAGGCAGGCGTGTCAGATGGCCAAAACTGACCGGAAAATTGATACAGCGCCTCGATACAGGGGACAATTCCAAGTTCACGGTTCATGTTTAATATCCACTGGGCATACCGGGCAACGGCATCCTCTCGGTAGAGCATATAACCTGTCCCGGACACATACGCAGGACGCTGTGAAAATATCCGCTTTGCAAATGCTTCTACGGCACTTTCGTCTCCTTCATCCCATCTTGTCAGTGCCGCTTCTGCTTCCTCAAAGAGTGTCAAGAGATCAAAAGGCATACCGTCCTCCTTGTGTCATAGCATCATTTGCAAAATCGTGTCAGCATTTCGCTCCTTATGTGCATATTCCAAATGAGAATATAGATCCGCTGTGGTGGAAATGGTACTGTGTCCCAGCCACTGCTGTATTTCGATCAGAGGTACACGAGCAGAGATCAGCAGATTGGCACAGCTGTGTCGCAGATCATGGAATCGGATTCGCCGCAAATGATTCTCCTTGATGATACGTTGAAACTGTTCTGATAGGGTATCCGGCATAATCAGTTTTCCATTCTTATTTACGCAGATATAGTCCTCATGAGGCGGCGATTGTGAACCATATCGCTGCGTAGCATGTCCCCGAAGGAGTTTTGCTATATAAGGCATGAGAGGCAGGGTCCGAAAACTGGATTTTCGTTTCACTCTGTCTGCCGCGATGATTTGCCGGCGGCCATGGATTGAAACCACCGTGACAGTATGGGAAATGGTGAAACACCGCTGTTCAAAGTTAACCGCCCCCCAGCGCAATCCCAGGATCTCACTGCGCCGCAGTCCATATAAGACGGCAAAAGCAATCGGTAGTTCCAAGGGAGCTCCCTGGATCGCATTGAGGAGTTTTCGACATTCTTCTGGAGAATAGCAGTCGGAAACGGATGGCTCTTTTTTCGGACGGGGAATACGGTCCGTTGGATTTTCCATAATCAAACCCCGTAATTTGGCCTCCTCCAGTGCCTTGCGCAAAAGCACATGGTAGTGCAAAACGGTATTTCCTGTCAGTCCCTTTCCATATAAAAAATGGTAGTAATCCAAGATATCAGATGACTTTAGTTTGGCAAGTTCTATACGACGTTCCTCAAAATAAGGCGCGATCCGGTTTTGAATACATTTCTGATATTCTGTATATGTCCCCACGGATACTTTTCCGTGGAAGTTTTTGACCCATGAGACCAGATAATGACTGAAAAGAATGCCGAAATTCCGTTTCTGCATCTCCCAAAGATCTGTATAGTCCCGCCGGGCAGCCCACAGCATTTCCTCTGCCTTTCTTTTGTTCCCATCTGCCCGCAGGTGAGTCGCAAGCCACTTTGGTTTGGATTTCCCCGACTCATCCCGTACTCGAAGGGTCATATACCAGTATCCATTCTTTTTCGTCAAACTTCCTGAGAGCATCTTTGTACCTCCCTACTTTATTTTGGGAGGCTTCCCTCCCGCCGTGGGAAGTACTATATCAGTTTTTTCTACACAATTGTCAAAGTGGGCACAACCGGTCAGATTCGAAATCAGTTTGAGAATAACTTCGGTGCATGGGTTCGAATCTCTCCCCACCGCCAAGCCCGCTGCTGTTGGTTCAGCTCTTTCCATGGCTGCACATCTTATGTAAATATTCTACATATATGACAATTCCAAAGAAGCCTCCGAGAAAAATAAAGTCAGACTTTATTTTTCTCGGAGGCCTCTTTAAAGTTGACTTGTCATGGCCTTGCACTTTTGATTGATGAAATGAGTGATGCGTGGTATAATAAAAACAACGATTGACCCAGTGAGGTGCTACATGAGAAACCAAAAACCTCCCTTTGAAATCACAAACCAAATCATCGACTATGTTGCGGAGATTGCCGAGCTGATAGGCCGTCTGAATGCATCCCCTCTTCTTTCCACAAATCCTACCCTGCGCCGTGCCAACCGCATCCGCACCATCCATGGTTCCTTGGCTATCGAGCAAAATACCCTTTCCTTGGAGCAAGTAACTGCTGTGTTGAATGGTAAGCATGTCCTGGCTCCCCCCAAGGACATTGCCGAAGTCAAAAATGCCTATGAGATTTATGAGCGGTTGGATGAACTTGATCCCTACTCGGTGGACGATCTGTTGACTGCTCATGACATCATGACCAGAGGATTGGTGGAGGAGTCCGGCGTGTTTCGTACCCGACCTGTGGGTGTGGTAGACAGCGAAGGGCATGTCCTGCATTTTGGCACTCTGCCGCAGTATGTCCCAGATTTGGTCATGGAGCTGCTGGACTGGGTAAAGACCAGCGAGGTACACATGCTCATCCGCAGCTGCGTGTTCCACTACGAGTTTGAACTGATCCATCCCTTTGCGGATGGAAATGGACGTGTGGGCCGCCTGTGGCATACCCTGCTGCTTTCCAAATGGAATCCGGCCTTTGCCTGGCTCCCGGTGGAGTCGATCATCCATGACCGCCAGCAGGAGTATTATGATGCCATCAATGCCTCCAACGACGCGGGAGAGTCTACGGTATTTATCGAGTTCATGCTCTCAGCCATCAAAGCATCGCTCATGGATGCCATCAATACGAGCGATGAAATGAGCGATGGGAAATTGGATAAGGCCACACTCCGCTGGAACAAGATTCAGGAGTACCTGAAAACCCACGACTATATTATGAATGCCGATGTGCGGGAGTTGTGTGGAGTGTCAGCGGCGACGGCGAATCGGATTCTTGCATGTATGGTGACAGATAGAAAACTTGTAAGATACCATAAGGGGGGTCATTGGATGTATACACCAAAGTTACAATAAGTATATAGTAATAGCCATTATGATTTGAAAGAGGGAATTAGAATATTATCTATTGCAATGTTTAACAATAAAGGCGGTGTCGGTAAAACTACCCTCCTTTGTAACCTCGCCAGCTATTTACAAAAAGACTGTGGGAAAAAAGTTTTGGTAGTTGATACTGATCCCCAGTGTAATAGTACAACATACGCCTTGGACGAAGACTCGTTTTACGACGTTTATTATGAACCAAAACTTTTCACAATTAGCGATCTTATTCCACCACTCAAACGTGGTAAAGGTTTCATAGATAAATTTGATGCCATCCATTCTAATGGATTTGGATTTGATTTAGTGCCTGGAAATCCAGCACTTGCAACGTGGGAAGATTTTTTATCAAGCGATTGGGGTGATGTCGCAAAAGCTGAAATCCGAGGAATCCGCACAAATATGTTGTTTATTCATTTTCTATCCCTTTGTCAACAGTATGATTATGTTTTTTTTGATATGGGACCCTCGTTGGGCGCTATAAATCGAGCTGTTCTTTTAGCGTGTGATTATTTTATCACACCTATGTCATCAGATATATTTAGTCTATTAGCATTAGAGAATATTGGCGTGTCTATTGACAAATGGCGCACCGATTTTAATGCTGCATTTGAACGCATTGGTCAAGACGATCGAGAAGATGTTGAACACCTAAAGTGTAGTTGTTCTATTAAATTCTTGGGTTATGTCGAGCAACAGTATATAACCAAAACAGATTCCGGGACAAAACGTGCAGTACGTGCCTATGAAGCCATTTTAAAACAAATTCCTACAGCAATGGAAGAAAAAGTTGTAACGCCCATCAACTCAGATAAATATGGTGCAGTCGATTATAAACTCGGATCCATTCCGAACTATTATAGCTTAATACCCATGTCTCAAAATGCACATAAACCCATTTTCTCTCTATTAAATGCTGATGGTGTTGTTGGTGCACACTATCAAAAAGTAAGCGATTTCAAAAGCTTGATGGCCGGAATCGCGAACCGCTTCTTCGAAAATTTGGAGGCTATCAAATGATTAGATGGCCAATTGAACTTATTGACGATATAGCCAAACGTAATTCCGTTCTTTATTTGGGCTCCGGTATTTCTGCTGCTTCAAAAAACGATAGTGGCAAGTCACCTGCAACATGGCGTAAATTCTTAGAAGACATTCTTGATGCGCGCCAAGAGAAATTAAAAACCTGCCATGACACAATTAAACAACTTCTCGACAGAGGAAACTATTTAACAGCTTGCGAGATTATTGTTCGGCATTTAGGCGAACGTGATTTTGGTGAATTAGCAGCTGATGAGTTTCGGCGTCCTGGATATCGCCCAAATGAATTGCACAAAATTATCTTTTCCCTTGACTCACGCCTTGTTATTACACCCAATATTGATAAAATATATGATCAATATGCAACAACACAATCGAATGGTACTGTAATTATCAAAACTTATCGTGATGATATTGCCCGTTACTTGCGTGCTCCAGATTATCTGATTATAAAAGCACATGGCACCATTGACGATACAGATCATATTGTTTTTACACACGGTCAGTACAGTAGGGTTCGTAATGACCATGCTGCGTTTTATCGAATGTTAGATGCTCTTTTACTTACTCACACGTTTATTTTTTTGGGTTGCGGAATATCGGATCCTGATATCCAACTCGTTTTGGAAAATTTAAATTTTTCTTTCCCAGGATGTCGCCCACATTACATGGTAATTCCTGCAAATAATCTTTCGAAAGATGAATTAAACTGCATTGCAAACAATAGGAATCTGGAATTTCTCACATACGAAAATCCTGATGGAACGCATTCTCAACTATTAGAAAGCTTAATAGACCTTGACAAAACTGTAGCGGAAAATCGCCAAGAAATTGCTGGCTTAATTTCCTGGTAATAAAATCGATGAATAACCGCTTATCTCCCTAAAATCTTCACCATTTACAATAACCGCGGTGCTACTCCCATTCATTATCGAAGTCCAGAAGCCTTGTCCCACAAGGCTTTCCGGGCTTCGTTTACATTAGCGGCGGCGGGATACATACGACCGGCTGATGCCGCACTGGGCGGCGATCTCCCGCTGGGTATGCGGGGCCTGACCGCCCAGTCCATAGCGCAGGGTGATGATCTTCCTCTCCCGGGGCGACAGACAGCTCTGGACACACTCCCGCACCTTCTCGCAGGCATCCCGGGTATCCAGCTCCTCCAGCATGTCATCATCCACAGCGATCACATCCATCAGGGAAAGGGAACTTCCATCCCCTCCCGATTCCAGCGTCTCTGTGAGGGATACCTCCCCCTGCAGCTTCTTCTGGGCCCGGAAGTGCATGAGAATCTCGTTTTCAATACACCGGCTGGCATAAGTTGCCAGCCGGACGTTTTTATCCGCCTTAAAGGTGGAGATCCCTTTGATGAGTCCGATGGTGCCGATGGAGATCAGGTCGTCCTGGTCCCCTGTCTGGGCGTAGTATTTTTTCACGATATGGGCCACCAGCCTCAAATTATGTTCCACCAGGATGTTGCGGGCCTCCAGGTCCCCCTGGGCGCAGCGCTCCAGGTATTCCCGCTCCTCCGCCGCCTTCAGGGGGCGCGGGAAGGAGCCTCCTCCCCCAGACAGGCGGAGGGTAAAAAACAGGCTGTGCAGCATCAGGTAGATTACCGGCGAAAACATGGGCAGACACCTCCTGCCCCACTGTATTCTCCTCCAGCTCGTCCCTATGTTCCATTTTGAAAAAATATGCTATACTGTACCAAATAGTTTAAGGTTGTCCGGCCTGAGGCGGAGGAATTGACCATGGACCAATATGAGATTTTAAAGCATTATTTCGGCTATGACCGCTTCCGTCCGGGGCAGGAGCGGCTGATCGGGGCGATCCTCTCCGGGCGGGACGTTCTGGGGATCATGCCCACCGGGGGCGGAAAATCCCTGTGTTACCAGGTCCCCGCTCTGATGCTGCCCGGGATCACTCTGGTGGTCTCCCCCCTCATCTCTCTGATGAAGGACCAGGTGACCGCCCTGCGGAAGGCCGGGGTGGACGCCGCCTACCTCAACAGTACGCTGTCCCCGGACCAGATCCGGCTGGTGTACCGCCGGGCCTATCAGGGGGCCTACAAGCTGCTGTATATCGCGCCGGAGCGCCTGAACGGCGAGGGGTTCGCCGCTCTGACCCAGGAAATGCCCGTCTCTCTGGTGGCGGTGGACGAGGCCCACTGCATTTCCCAGTGGGGACAGGACTTCCGCCCCAGCTATCTGAAGATCTCCGAGTTCCTGCACACTCTCCCCCGCCGCCCGGTGGTGGCCGCCTTCACCGCCACCGCCACAGCACAGGTGCGGGACGACATTGCGCAGCGCCTGGAGCTGGAGAATCCCCTGTGCAAGGTCACCGGTTTCGACCGCCCCAACCTGTTCCTGGACGTGCGGAGCCCCCAGCGAAAGCTGCCCGCCCTGCTGGAACTGGTTCAGGAGCGGCGCGGGAAGAGCGGCATCATCTACTGCGCCACCCGCTCCGGCGTGGAGAAGGTCTGCGCCGCCCTGTGCCAGCGGGGCATCCCCGCCACCCGCTATCACGCAGGGCTGGACGAGGAGGAGCGCCAGGCAAATCAGGACGACTTTCAATTTGACCGCAGGCCGGTCATGGTGGCCACCAACGCCTTCGGCATGGGCATTGATAAATCCAATGTGAGCTATGTCATCCACTACAACATGCCCAAGAGCCTGGAGGCCTATTACCAGGAGGCGGGACGGGCTGGACGGGACGGGGAGCCGGCGGACTGCATCCTCCTCTACTCCGCCGGCGACATCACCACCGCCAAATTTCTGCTGGAGAACAGCGGCAACGAGGAGCTGGATGAGGAGGAGCAGGAACAGGTCCGCCGCCAGGACCAGGCCCGGCTCCAGGCCATGATCGGCTACTGCCGGACCTCCGGCTGCCTCCGGTGCCGCCTTCTGGACTACTTCGGGCAGGAACACGGCCCGGCCTGCGGAAACTGCGGCAACTGCCGCGGGGAGTACCAGCTCCAGGACATCACCGTCCCCGCCCAGATGATCCTCTCCTGTGTGCACCGGGTGAAGGGCCGGCTGGGCTACTACGTGGGAAAAACGCTCCTCGTCCAGGTCCTGCGGGGCAGCCGAAACCAGCGGGTGACAGATCTGGGCCTGGACCAGCTCTCCACCTACGGTCTTATGAGGCAGCTCCCGGCGGAACAGGTCCGGACGCTCATGGAATTTCTGGAGTCGGAGGGCTATCTTCGCACCAACCCGCTCCACGCCACGCTGGAACCCACCCCAGCCGCCGCCAAGATCCTGTTTCAGGGGGAAAACCTCTCCATGCCGGTGCGGAAGGACCGGGCCGGGGAGGCGCGGCGGGCGGGCCGCAAAAAAACAGCCGTCCACTCCCCTGCCCCCGAGGCGGAGGACCTGTTCTCCGCCCTCCGGGCCGTCCGGACCCGGCTGGCGCAGGAGGAAAACGTCCCGGCCTATGTGGTGTTCTCCAACGCCACTTTGGCGGACATGGCGGAGAAGGCCCCCCGTACGATGGATGAATTTCTGGACGTGACGGGGGTTGGAGAAGTCAAGGCCGCCCGGTACGGGGAAGAATTTCTCCGGGCCATCGCAGAGTATCAGGACCAGGAGCGCCCATAGGACGCCCCTGGTCCCAATGCCTGTGGGCCGAAGCGGCTCCCCGGATCACTGGAGAAGCTCCAGGACCGCTCCCCGCTCCAACAGCTCTGAAAAGGGGACCACCTCCAGGGGCCGCTCCGGGTGGGAGCCCAGCAGCTTCTCCATCCAGACCATGTCGTACCACCGGCCGAATTTATAGCCGCACTTGTGGAACCGCCCCACCAGCTGATAGCCCAGCCTGGCGTGGAAGGCGGCGCTGGCCCCAGTGAGGTAGGGGTCCCCCTCCTGGGCGGGGTCGGCGATGCAGGCGTTGAGATTCTGGATGTGCTGGGCGGCCAGACAGCGCTCCAACGCCTGATACAGGGCCCGGCCCAGCCCCCGGCCCCGCTGGTCCTGCCGCAGGTAGATGGTGGTCTCCACCGACCAGTCGTAGGCGGCCCGCTCCTTGAAGGCTCCGGCGTAGGCGTACCCCAGCACCTCACCCCCGGACTGGGCGGTCAGATAGGGGTACCGCTCCAGAATGCGGCGGATTCGCCCGGCGAACTCCTCCGGAGTGGGGACCTCATATTCAAAGGTAATGGCGGTCTCCCGCACATAGGGGGCGTAGATGGCCAGCAGGGCGTGAGCGTCCTCCGGCACGGCGGGGCGGATGGTAACAGCTTCCATAGGGCCTTCCTCCAGCGTAATCAAGTTGGCCCCATTGTAGCACTCTTTCCGTTTCCGGCGCAAGGGAGTTGGGAAAAAGTCCTTGTTTCCCTTGCCCTGGCCGGGGGTTTATTGTATAATGGCACCAGTACGACAGCATCCAATCCATTTACATAACAACAGAACTCAAAAGGAGGAACTTTCCCATGGCTTTTGTAGACTTTGAACAGCGCGGCCCCATCGGGGTCATCACCATGAACCGTCCCGAGGCCCTGAACGCCCTGAACGACCAGGTGCTGAAGGATCTGGACGCCGTCCTGGACGCGGCGGAGGCCAACGACGAGGTGCTGGTGCTCATCCTCACCGGCGCGGGCCGCTCCTTTGTGGCCGGGGCCGACATCGGCCAGATGAAGGATTTTACTCCCGTGCAGGCCAAGCAGTTCGGCATGTACGGCAACAGCGTGTTCCTGAAGCTGGAGAACTTCCCCAAGCCCGTCATCGCTGCGGTGAACGGCTTTGCCCTGGGCGGCGGCTGCGAGCTGTCTATGGCCTGTGACATCCGTCTGGCCAGCGAGAAGGCCAAGTTCGGCCAGCCCGAGGTGGGCCTGGGCATCACCCCCGGCTTCGGCGGCACCCAGCGCCTGGCCCGCATCGTGGGGGTGTCCAACGCCATGGAGCTGATCCTCACCGCCAAGAACATCAACGCCCAGCAGGCCAAGGAGATCGGCCTGGTCAGCCACGTCTATCCCCCCGAGGAGCTGATGGACAAGGCCATGGAGCTGGCCCAGGCCATCGCCGCCAACGCCCAGGTTGCCGTGCGCCAGTCCAAGGCCGCCATCCGCCGGGGCCAGCAGACCGACATGTACACCGGCGCCGCCTACGAGGCGGAGGCCTTCGCGGTGTGCTTTGCCACCGAGGACCAGAAGGACGCCATGACCGCCTTTGTGAACAAGGAGAAGGTCACCTCTTTCAAAAACAGATAAGCTTAATGTCCCAAGCCGCCCTTCCGGGCGGCTTGGGCTTTTTTATCCCCATACACAAGGCACTGTGTGGATAACTTTCTGCTTCCATGGTTGAAGAAAGATTGAAGCGGTAGAAACCTCGGAGAAAAGAGACTGGTAGCACAGGTTAAATGTTGGAAAACTTCTTGCAAGCACAGCATAAACGTGCCATAATGGGGATACCCGACCCGGCATATCAAAAGGAGGCAATGGAATGAAGCGGAAAAAGACGTTTTCTCAGGAAGAACTGCGCTATTTGAAGCTCCTGGCCCAGCAGTACCCCACAGTACAGGCGGCCAGCAGCGAGATCATCAACCTCCAGGCCATTCTGAACCTGCCCAAGGGCACGGAGCACTTCATCTCCGACCTCCACGGGGAGTACGAGGCCTTTCTCCACATCCTGAACTCCTGCTCCGGCGTCATCAAGGAGAAGGTGGACGATCTGTACGCCGCCACCATCTCCAAGGCGGACCGGGACGAGCTGTGCACCCTCATCTACTACCCGGAGGACAAGCTGGAGCAGCTCCACGAAGCATATGAGGATATGGACGAGTGGTACCGCATCACCCTCCACCGCCTCATCGAGATCTGCCGGTGGGTGTCCTCCAAGTACACCCGGTCCAAGGTGCGCAAGGCCCTTCCCAAGGACTACGCCTACATCATCGACGAGCTGCTGCACACCCACTACGACGAGACGGACAAGCGGGACTACTACGAGAACATCATCTCCACCATCATCGACCTAGGCCAGGCCGACCGGTTTATCGAGGCTGTGTCCGCCGTCATCAAGCGCATGGCGGTGGACCACATGCACATCGTGGGGGACATCTTCGACCGGGGGCCCCGGGCGGACATCATCATGGACTCCCTGCTGGACTACCACAGCGTGGACATCCAGTGGGGCAACCACGACATCCTGTGGATGGGGGCGGCCTCCGGCTCCCGCACCCTGGTGGCCACCGTGCTGGCCAACTCCATCCACTACAACAACCTGGAGGTCATCGAGACGGGCTACGGCATCTCCCTGCGCCCCCTGTCCGTCTTTGCCAACGAGGTCTATAAGGACTGCGACGTCCACCGCTTCGCCGTGAAGCTCACCGGCCCCGACGCCGACCAGTACAGCGAGAAGGATAAGCTGCTCTCCGCCCGGATGCATAAGGCCATCACCATCATCCTCTTCAAGCTGGAGGGGCAGAAGCTGCTGCGCCACCCGGAGTACGGCATGGCCGACCGGCTGCTGCTGGACAAGATCGACTACGAGCACAAGTGCATCACCATCGACGGGGTGACCTACCCCCTGGAGGACACCGACTTCCCCACCGTGGACCCCAAGGACCCCTACACCCTCACCCCGGAGGAGAACAGCGTCATCGATCAGCTCACCGCCTCCTTCCAGCGCAGTGAGAAGCTCCAGAAACACGTGCGCTTCCTATACTCCAAGGGGAGCCTCTACAAGGTGTTCAACGGGAATCTGCTGTTCCACGGCTGCATCCCCATGACCGAGGACGGGCAGCTGCTCACCCTCACCCTGGGGGGCAAGGAGCGGAAGGGCAAGGAGTTCTTCGACTATGTGGACACCGCCGCCCGGCAGGCCTACTACTTAAAGCCCGGCTCCGATGAGCGCAGGCTTGGCATGGACCTGCTGTGGTTTTTGTGGGCGGGGCGGAACAGCCCCATCTTCGGCCGGGACCGGATGACCACTTTCGAGCGACGGCTCATCAAGGACGAGTCCGCCTGGACCGAGCCCAAGAACGCCTACTACACCCACTACCAGGACCCCGCCGTGTGCGACCTGCTCCTCAAGGAGTTCGGCCTGGAGGGGCCCCACTGCCACATCATCAACGGCCACATCCCGGTGAAATCCAAGAAGGGGGAGAGCCCCATCAAGGGGGGCGGCAAGCTGCTGGTCATCGACGGCGGCTTCTGCCGGGCCTATCAGCCCACCACCGGCATCGCCGGGTACACCCTCATCTATAACTCCTGGGTCATGCGCATCGTCTCCCACCAGCCTTTCTGCGGCCGGAAGGAGGCCATTGAGGAGAACAAGGACATCGCCAACAGCTCCCAGGTGTTCGAGCGGATGGAGAGCCGCCTGAAAATCGCCCAGACGGACATCGGCCGGAAGCTCCAGGCCCAGTCCGACGACCTGCGGAACCTGGTGGAGGCCTTCAAGGCCGGCGCGGTGCTGGAGGATCACAGAGAATAACGGAAAAAAGTGCGGGCCTGTGGCCCGCACTTTCAGTTTGCCGAAAAACCTCTATTAAGAGGAATCCGCCCGAGTTATGGCGGGGGAGCTCGAGGGGGCGGCAGCCCGCCTCGAGTGGGATCGAATGCTCCGAACACCTTGCACGGCAAGGTGTTCGGCGAGCACAGCGAGGACTTTTGCGCCGCACAGCGGCGCAAAAGTAACAGCATTTTTTAAAAACTTGGGAACCATTTCTCTCTCAAACCCATCTATATAGTGTCCGGACAAATGAGAGGAGGCGGTGGACGATGAAGGAAGACCATGGGGAGCGGCAGGAATTTGCCGCCCTGGTCCAGGCCCACAGCCGCGCCCTGTTTCGGGCGGCCCGGGCGCTTCTGGACAGCGACGCGGCCGCCGAGGACGCGGTGGGGGAGGCCGTCCTGCTGGCCTGGCAGGCCTTTCCCAGGCTGCGGCGGCGGGAGTCGGCCCGGGCCTGGCTGCTGAAAATCACGGTGAACTGCGCCTATGACCAGCGCCGCCGGGCGCGGCCCACCGTCCCCCTGGAGGAGGCGGCCTGTGCCGCCGCCCCCGTCCAGGAGCCCCTGGGGCTGTGGGAGCTGGTCCAGGCCCTGCCGGAGGAGCAGCGCCTGGCGGTGACGCTCTACTACTACGACGGCCTGTCCGTGAGGGAGATCGCCCAGGTGCTGGGGGCGCCCCAGGGGACCGTCAAATCCCGCCTGTCCCGGGGCCGGGACAAGCTGCGGGAGCGTTTGCGAGAGGAGGGTATCTATGAGCTTTGATCCATGGGACCGGGAGCTGCGGGAGCGGGCCCAGAGGGAGGACTGCCCCATCCCAGAGGGATTTTCGGCGCGCTTGGAGGAGCAGCTGGAGCAGCTGCCGGAGCGGAGCGGGGACCGGAAGTGGGGAAAGCGGCGGATTCTGGTGCTGCTGGCGGCCGCCCTGGCCCTGACGGCCTGCACCGCCGGGACGGTGGGCATAGCCCTGCGGCAGAATACCATCCGGCAGGTGAAGAACGAGGGGGCCGGCCGCTGGGAGGTCATCAAGGCGGAGGAGGCCGGAGAGCCCACCCCGGAGGTGCACGTGCGGGAAAATCTGCCTGGTGACTATGAACCTTTACCTCTGGAGCAGGTGTTGGAGAATATGTCCGAGCTTGGGTATACGCTGGTGAGCCGCGAGCAGGGCGGCCCGGAGGACGACTGGAGGGAGCGCTGCATTTGGGAGGACGGCCAGACCGAGACCCAGACCGCCTTCTACTGGGCGGACTCCATGGCCGATCTGGAGTCCTTCTGGCCCGAAGTGGTCCCCCACGCCTTCTGGCTGGACGGCCAGTACACCCCGTCCCCCATGGGCATGTCCTATGGCTATGACGCGGACCTGGCTACCGGGGAGGTCTGGAGGCGCTGTTTCAGCGGAGAGTATACGGGGGAGGACGGGGCGGCCTTTGAATTTATCTTTAACTATAATGCCCGGTATACCTGGCCGGACTGGTACTCGGTGGACCTGACAGGACAGGAGTACCAGGAGCAGTACGAGACCAAGGACGGGGCGGTGGTGTCCATTGAGATCATTCCGTCGGTCACGGGAAAATCTGTCTTTTATACCGCCATCAGCACAGAGCACACGATCTGCACGCTCCACGGCACCCAGATGGAGCTGGAGGAGATCCGGGACATCCTGGACCACCTGGAGCTGTCCCAGCTGCTCACCTACCAGCCGGAACCAACCGAATAGACGTAAAAGCAGGCCCCCCGGAACGCCGGGGGGCCTGCTTTGATAAAATCGAATTTGGGTTTGATTACCGGATCACCTTGGTGCGCACGTCCTCGGCGATGATGGCCTCGAAGCCGGCCAGGGACATGGCGCCCTGGTCCTCGCCGGAGCGCAGGCGCAGGGAGACCGTTTCATTCTCCATATCCCGGTCGCCCACCACCAGCATATAGGGGACCTTCTCCAGCTGGGCCTCCCGGATCTTCTTGCCGATCTTCTCGCTGCGGTGGTCCACCTCCACCCGGTAGCCGTTCTCATCCAGCTGTTTGGCGATCTGGTCGGCGTACTCAGCGGCCCGGTCGGTGACGGGCAGGATCTTCACCTGGACGGGGGCCAGCCAGGCGGGGAAGGCGCCGGCGAAGTGCTCGGTGATGACGCCGATGAAGCGCTCGATGGAGCCCAGCACCACACGGTGGATCATGACGGGGCGGTGCTTCTGGCCGTCCTCGCCGGTGTACTCCAGCTCGAAGCGCTCGGGCAGCTGGGAGTCCAGCTGGATGGTGCCGCACTGCCAGGTGCGGCCCAGGGAGTCGGCCAGATGGAAGTCCAGCTTGGGGCCGTAGAAGGCGCCGTCGCCCTCGTTGATGACGAAGTCCTTGCCCATGTCGGTGATGGCGTCCTTCAGGATGTCCTGGTTGTGCTCCCACTGCTCCACGGTGCCGATGTGGTCCTCGGGCATGGTGGACAGCTCGATGGTGTAGCTCAGACCGAAGGTGGAGTACACCTCGTCAAACAGGCGCACCGTCTCCTGGATCACGTCCTTGAGCTGGTCCTGGGTCATAAAAATGTGGGCGTCGTCCTGGCTGAAGCAGCGCACCCGAAACAGGCCGTGGAGGGCGCCGGACAGCTCGTGCCGGTGGACCAGGCCGATCTCACCCACCCGCAGGGGCAGGTCCCGGTAGGAGTGGGGCTCGCTGGCGTAGACCAGCATGCCGCCGGGGCAGTTCATGGGCTTGATGGCGTAGTCCTCGCCGTCGATGACGGTGGTGTACATGTTCTGCTTGTAGTGGTCCCAGTGGCCGGAGCGCTCCCACAGCTGGCGGTTCAGGATAATGGGGGTGGAGATCTCCACATAGCCGTACTTCTTGTGGATCTGACGCCAGTAGTCCAGCAGGGTGTTCTTCAGCACCATGCCCTTGGGCAGGAAGAAGGGGAAGCCGGGGCCCTCGTCCCGGAGCATGAACAGGCCCAGCTCCTTGCCCAGACGGCGGTGGTCCCGCTTCTTGGCCTCCTCAATGCGCTGCAGATAGGCGTCCAGCTCGTCCTTCTTGGGGAAGGCGATGCCGTAGATGCGCTGCAGGGTCTCCCGGTTGGAGTCGCCCCGCCAGTAGGCGGCGTTGCAGGCGGTGAGTTTTAATGCGTTGCCCTTCACCCGGCCGGTGGAGTCCAGATGGGGGCCAGCGCACAGGTCGGTGAACTCCCCCTGCTTGTAGAAGGAGATGTGGGCGTCCTCGGGCAGGTCGTTGATGAGCTCCACCTTGAAGGGCTCGCCCTTCTCCTCCATGAACTTCAGAGCCTCAGCCCGGGGCAGCTCGAACCGCTCCAGCTTCAGCTTCTCTTTACAAATCTTCCGCATCTCCGCCTCGATCTTCTCCAGGTGCTCGGGGGTGAAGGCGAAGGGAGCGTCCATGTCGTAGTACCAGCCCTCGTCGATGGAGGGGCCGATGGCCAGCTTCACCTCGGGCCACAGGCGCTTCACCGCCTGGGCCATGATGTGGGAGCAGGTGTGCCAGTAGGTCTGGCGGTACTCGGGATTTTCAAAGGTAAATTCGTTGTTTTTCACTTCTTCGGACATGATTCCTGACTCCTTTCCAAATCTAGCTCCCCCCTGGTGGGGGAGCTGTCACGCGAAGCGTGACTGAGGGGGGGGACACCCCCTCCGGCACTTCGGGCCACCTCCCCCGTCAAGGGGGAGGCTTTTTATTTTCGGGGCAAAACAAAACGCCTCACCCCTGAGTGTGTCAGGGGTGAGGCGTAACAATTCCATACGTCCCACGGTTCCACCCTGCTTACGGCCTAAAAACAGGCCGTCGCTTGTGACCGCTGTAACGGGCGGGCCCGGCATAGCTTTCTGCCAAACAGAACGCGAGGGCAGAGTGGAGGTCCATTCTGCATTCTGCATTCTGCATTCTGCATTCGCCAGCGGCTCTGGAGTGGTACCGGCTGCAAAAGCTCGCAGGACGCTTCCAGCCTCTGCGTCCCTCTCTGGGCGGATTTTGCGGCTTCTTCTCCATCGTTGCCGATTTGACACGGGTACTATATCACCGGGGAGGAGAATTGTCAAGGTGGGAAATTGAAACATCGGATATCCCCGTGGGGAAAAGAGGCACTTTGCCTGAAATCCAGGGAATTTTCTTGACCCCCTACCGGCGGAATGATACAATGGGGGCAAGATATCCGGTCCTGAACAGCACATTGGCCGGAGGAGGAAACTGCCATGGCAAAGCATGTAAAGCGTTCGGTAATCCCCATCTATCTGGTGGGGGTGGTGTGGCTGGTGTTCGGGCTGGGCCTGCGCCTGTACCAGCCGGTGGATTATATCCTGTGCGCCCTGGTCTCGGTGGCCGCGTTTGTGGTGGGAAAGGCCATTTTCCCGGATAAGAGCTACCAGATCGCCGGCGGGGAGGACGAGGAGGAGAAGAAGCAGGCGGAGCAGGAGGCCCAGAAGCGCGCCGAGGAGGCCCACGCCGCCCGGGAGAAGGCCCAGGCGGAGCGGGAGGAGCGGCAGCGCCGGGAGCAGGAGGAGAAGGCCCGCCAGGCCCAGCAGGCCAAGAGCAGCGGCAACCCGGAGATCGACAAGCTGATCCTGGAGCGGGAGCGGGCGCTCTCTGAAATGCGCCGCCTTAACGACAGCATCGAGGACGAGACCATCTCCGCCCAGATCGACCACCTGGAGGAGGTCACCCGGCAGATCATCGACCAGGTGATCCAGGAGCCCAAAAAGCTCCCCCAGATCCGCCGGTTTTTGAACTACTTCCTGCCCACCACCTTGAAAATTCTCAACGCCTATGACCGGATGGACGCCGTGGGCATCTCTGGGGAGAATATCGACGCCACCAAGGCCAAGGTGGAGGCCATGATGGGCACCATCGTGAAGGCCTTCGACAAACAGCTGGACTCCCTCTTTGGGGCGGAGGCCATGGACATCTCCACCGACATCACCGTCATGGAGAACCTGCTGGCCCAGGAGGGGCTGGCCGGACCGGAGCGGCCCAAGGCCTCCGGAGAGGGGACCACGCTGGGGCTGTAACAGGAGCGCTGTACGGCTCTGCGGTATGTTTGAACGGACAGACAGAGGTGAAATCCAACCAATTCCAAGCAGAAAAGTAGGTTCTGAGGCGAAGCGGGAGGGATTCAAATGCGGCAAGGTTCCGAAGTGCGGTGGATTTTACTCGCGTGTGCCGTGCTTAACTGCCTGGTCATCCTGCTCAGTGTGGGGGAATACCGGGGAATGGTCTCCGACGGCATATACGACGCCCTGATTTCTGCCGGGTCAGACCCCAATATTCAGCTGGAGAGCCTGCGGGGCTATCAGTTCCGCTGGCTGATTCAGGGACACGGCGCGGTGGTCTTTTTCCTCGGCTTTTTGTGGGGAAACCGGGCGGTGACCCGCGTGCCCTGTCTGGTGTTTTCCGCCCTGGGCGCACTGTGGCTCAGTACGCCCCTGTGGTTTCCCGTGCAGGGGGTGCAGATCTCCGTGTGGTTCCTGATTGTAGCTGCATATCTGGGGGGCGCTGCCTATCTGTGGTGGAAATACCGCAAAAACCGGCGGGAGCAGTCCGATTTCCTTTCAAAGATTTTTCCATAAAACTATGATGTTTCAAGGAGGAACTGCAGGAATGGAACCGGAAAAGCACCCTCCAAAGGAAATGGGAAAGCCTGGACGGCTGGTACAGGCAATCATTTGGACCATCTGCGCAGTGCTGTTCGGTGTGCAGCTGCGGCAGGCGCTGCTGTATGGGACCGCGTCTAACGCCCCGGGCTGGCCCTTGTGTGCCCTGGCAACCGCGGGAAGCGCACTGTGCGCAGTTTGCTGGCTGATCAGCTGGCTGCGGTATGATAAAATTCATTTAAAAGAATCAAATCAGGATATTTAGGAGGAACACGACCATGAGCGATAATCTGGATATGACCCCGCATCTGACTCTGACGCCCGAGGCGGACGCGGCTGCGGCCGCCCAGAAAAACATCGCCTCCTTCTCGGAGAACG